>NZ_SMKF01000100.1 GCF_004348325.1 Micromonospora sp. KC213
GGAAGGGGACGGGGCCGGGCGCGCAGCAGCACCGCCATGACGGCGGCGGTCACCACCGAACCGACGGCGTAGGCGAGCTCGACGCGCAGCGCCACGGCCACCGGGGCGAGGGTCACCACGACCAGCGCGGCCACCCCGACCGTCCAGGCGACGGCCTGGGCGCGGTGCCGGTCCAGGGCGAGCAGCGCCTGGCCGAGCACCATCGCCCACAGGTAGGCGAGGGTGGCGGCGGCCAGCCAGGCGAAGTCGCCGTGGCCGAGCACACCGGCGGCGTCGAAGAGCGCGTCGACCAGCCACGGGCCGAGGGCGACGGCACCGACCGCGCCGAGCACGCCGAGCACGGTGACGATGCCGAGCGCCCGGCGCAGCAGGCGGTGGAAGCTGTCCAGGTCTCCGGTGCTGGCGGAGGTGGCCAGGCCGGGCAGCAGGGATGCCTGCAGGGAGGCGAAGACGAACAACGGGATGCGGACCAGCACCAGGGCGGAGAGCAGCGCACCGGCGGTGACGACGTCCTCGGGGTCGAGCAGCCGGACGTTGATCACGCCGACGTTGACCACGACCTGGGAGAGCAGGCTGGACGCGGTGAGCAGGCCGAGACCGCGCAGCAGCGCACGCCAGGCCACCGGCGGGCCGCTCCCGACGGCGCGCAGCACCGGCGGAAGGGTGAGCAGGACGCCGGCCAGCGGGGCGATCACCAGCACCAGGCCGTACCAGAGCGGGGACGTGACGCCGGCGAGGCCCAGCACGGCGACCATGCCGATACGCAGTCCGCCGTCCACCCCGAGCTGGCCGCCGTACCAGGGAAAGAGTTGCAGGCCGGAGAGGACACCGCGGGTGGTGTAGGCGACCGCCATGGCGGCGAGCGACCCGACGAGCACCCACACCATCGCGCCGTCACCGGCGAAGAACCGGTCGGTCAGCGGACCGTGGGCGGCGAGGACGACCAGCACCATGAGCGCGAGCACGCCGGCGGCGAGAGCGGCGCCGCGGGCCAGCACCGGACCCGGCGGCAGCCCTCGGGTGCGGCGGGCGGCCACGACCCGGGCGACCTCCTGCTCGACCGGCATGAACACACCGATGCCGAGGGTGAAGACGATCGACCAGAGCACCGACAGCGACGAGTAGTCGTCCTTGGTGAGGCTGTGGCCGGCCACCGCGAGGTGGACGTAGGAGGCCAGACCGAGCAGCGCCAGCCCGGCACCCACCGCGAGGGTGCCGGGCGGGACGAGGCCGAGCAGCCGCCGCATCACCGGCGGATGAGCGCGAGCGTCAGTACGGCGAAGGCGCGGCCCAGGTAGATCATGGCCTTGGCGGGGGAGTGGCTGGGCGTGCCGGCCATCCGCTTGCGCATGGCCACCGGCACCTGGCGGATCTTGTAGCCGCGCCGGGCGGTGTGCACCAGGGTCTCGACGGTGTCGCCGAGGTACTCGGCCGGGTACCAGCCGGCGAACATCTCGATGACCCGCCGGTTGGCGGCCCGGAACCCGGAGGTGGTGTCGGTGAGCTTGGTCTTCGCGACCCGGGACAGCACCAGCGACAGCATGACCATGGCCCACCGGCGGGGGCCGCGGACGTTGTAGTCGCCCTCGCCGGCGAACCGGGCGCCGATGACCAGGTCGGTGTCGTCGAGCAGATCGACCAGCTTCGGCACGTAGCGCGGGTCGTGCTGGCCGTCCGCGTCGATCTGGATGGCGACGTCGTAGCCGTTGTCCCGGGCGTACCGGTAGCCGAGCCGCATGGCCCCGCCGACGCCGAGGTTGTACGGCAGCTTCGCCACCCGGGCGCCGGCGGCGGCGGCCACGGCGGCGGTGCGGTCGGTGGAGCCGTCGTCGACGACGAGCACGTCGACGCCGGGCAGTTCGCCGCGCACCTCGCCGACCACGTCGGCGATCGACCCGGCCTCGTTGAGCGCGGGAATGATGATCAGTACGCGCTTGCCGTTAACCATCGTGCGACACCAGTTCGTCTCGGGCGGATTGGGTCCGGGCCGCCCGCTCCGCCTCGACCTCGGCGCGGAGCAGGGCGAAGTCTTCGGCCAGGGTGCGGGTCTCCTCCTCCAGGGCACTGACCTCCCAGCTCAGGTGCACTGTCACCAGCAGCAGGAAGACGATGCCGAGGAAGAGAACGAGGCTGACGCCGGAGACGACGCCGAAGAAGCCGGCCACGTTGTCCAGCAGGCGGGGGAACAACGACAGCGGGATGACGATCAGCAGGACGGCGAGCCAGAGCATGCCGTACTTCTCGCGCAGCTGCCGGCGACGCAGCAGCTCGACGATGGTGACCAGCAGGATCAGACCGGTCAAACCGGTGACCAGGGTGAGCTTCATGCGGCCTTCCACGGGGCGGGTGGATTGGGGGATGCGAAGGCGTCGGACAGCGTGTCGTGCCAGTCCGGCAGCGGCGGCAGACCGGCCGCCGACCAACGGTCGTGCCCTAGCACACTGTACGCCGGTCGGGCGGCCGGACGGGGAAACCGGTCGCTGGTGGTGGGGCGGATCCGCGCCGGGTCCAGCCCGGCGAGGGCGAACGCGGCGCGAGCCAGGCCGTACCAGGTGGTACGGCCGGAACAGGTGCCGTGGTAGATCCCGGCGGGGGCACGGCCGGCCAGGGCCGCGTCGGCGAGCGCGACCAGCCGGTCGGCCAGCGCGTACGACCAGGTGGGCTGGCCCTGCTGGTCGTCGACCACGTCGAGGTGCTCCCGCTGACCGGCCAGGCGCAGCATGGTGGCCACGAAGTTCGGGCCGTGCGCGCCGTAGAGCCAGGCGGTACGCACCAGGTAGCCGGTTTCGGGGAGAAATCGGACCACGGCCCGCTCCCCGGCCAGCTTGCTGCGCCCGTAGGCGTTGACCGGGTCGGTGGGGGCGTCCTCGGCGTACGGGGTGTCCCCGTCGCCGGCGAAGACGTAGTCGGTGGAGAGGTGGACCAGCCGGGCCCCGGTGTCGGCGCAGGCCCGGGCGAGGTGTGCCACGCCGTCGCCGTTCACGGCGGTGGCCTCGGCCTCGGCCTGCTCGGCGCCGTCGACGTCGGTCCAGGCGGCGGTGTTGAATACCACGTCGTGGCCGGTGACCGCGGCGCGGACGGCCCGCGGGTCGGTGATGTCCAGCTCGGCGCGGGTGGCGGCGGTCACGGTCAGGTCGGGCCGGGTGGCCAGTACGGCCAGCAGGTCCCGCCCGAGCATGCCTCCCGCGCCGGTGACGAGGGCGCGGGTCATCCGGCCCTGGCCGCCTTCAGCGGCTCCCACCAGGCCCGGTTGTCGCGGTACCAGCGCACCGTCTCGGCCAGCCCACGGTCCAGGTCGATGCTGGGGGTATATCCCAGCTCAGCGCTGATCTTGCTGATGTCCAGCGAGTAGCGGCGGTCGTGGCCCTTGCGGTCGGCCACCGGCACCACCCGGTCCCAGCCGGCGCCGCAGGCCTCCAGCAGCTGGGCGGTGAGTTCCTTGTTGGTCAGCTCGGTGCCGCCGCCGATGTTGTAGACCTCGCCGGCGCGGCCCTTCTGCTGCACCAGGGCGATGCCCCGGCAGTGGTCGTGCACGTGCAGCCAGTCGCGGACGTTGCCGCCGTCGCCGTAGAGCGGGACGGTGCCGCCGTCGAGCAGGTTGGTCACGAACAGCGGGATGACCTTCTCCGGGAACTGGTACGGCCCGTAGTTGTTGGAGCAGCGGGTGACCACCACGTCCATGCCGTGGGTGCGGTGGTACGCCAGGGCGAGCAGGTCCGAGCCGGCCTTGGAGGCCGAGTACGGGGAGTTCGGCGACAGCGGCCAGGTCTCCGTCCACGAACCCTCGTCGATCGAGCCGTACACCTCGTCGGTGGAGACGTGCACGAACCGGTCGGTGCCGTGCCGCAGGGCGGCGTCGAGCAGGGTCTGGGTGCCCAGCACGTTGGTGGTGACGAACGGGGCGGCGCCGGCGATGGAGCGGTCGACGTGCGACTCGGCGGCGAAGTGCACGATCACGTCGTGGCCGGCGACGACCTCGTCGACGGTGGCCGGGTCGCAGATGTCGCCCTGCACGAAGCGCAGCCGCGCGTCGTCGCGTACCGGGGCGAGGTTGGCCAGGTTGCCGGAGTAGGTGAGCTTGTCCAGCACCGTCACCGCGGTGGTTTCGACGGCGGGCACGCCGGCGACATCGCCGCCGGGCACGCCCAGCAGCATCCGTACGTACTCCGACCCGATGAATCCGGCTCCGCCGGTGACGAGAATCCTCACGGGTCCGGAAGTGTACGCGAACCCCCGGGGGTGCCGGGGGACGCGACCCCGGTGTCCGGTTCCCGCTGGTGGGGGTAGTCTCCCCCGGTGCGCGGAATCCTTCTCGCTGGCGGCACCGGTTCGCGGCTCTGGCCGATCACCCGGGCGGTCTCCAAGCAGCTGATGCCGATCTACGACAAGCCGATGGTCTACTACCCGCTGTCGACGCTGGTGATGTCCGGGGTGCGGGAGATCCTGGTGATCACCACGCCCGAGGACCAGGCCCAGTTCCAGCGGTTGCTCGGCGACGGCAGCCAGTGGGGCCTGCGGCTGGAGTACGTCACCCAGGCCCGCCCGGAGGGCATCGCGCAGGCCTTCGTGCTCGGCGCCGACTTCATCGGCGACGAGTCGGTGGCGCTGATCCTCGGCGACAACATCTTCCACGGCGCCGGCCTGGGCCGGCAGCTCGCCGCCGACGGTGACCCGAAGGGCGGCCGGGTCTTCGCGTACCCGGTGGCGAACCCGGAGGCGTACGGCGTGGTCGACTTCGACGCCGACGGCAGGGTGCTGTCGATCGAGGAGAAGCCGGAGAAGCCGAAGTCCCGCTACGCGGTGCCGGGGCTCTACTTCTACGACAACCGGGTGGTCGAGATCGCCCGTGCTCTCAGGCCCAGCGCCCGGGGCGAGCTGGAGATCACCGCCGTGAACGAGGCGTACCGGACGGCCGGTGAGCTGTCGGTCACCGTCCTGGACCGGGGTACCGCCTGGCTGGACACCGGCACCTTCGCCTCCATGATGCAGGCCGCTGAGTTCGTGCGGGTGATCGAGGAGCGACAGGGCATGAAGATCGGCTGCGTCGAGGAGGTGGCCTGGCGGGCCGGCCTGATCGACGACGATCGGCTGCGTGCCCTGGCCGAGCCGTTGACCAAGAGCGGCTACGGCGACTACCTGCTCGGCCTGCTGGCGGAGAGGGCGGAGAGCCGGTGAGCGCGAGGAGTGAGCGGGGTCTGCGAGCCCCGCAGTCGCGAACGGAGATGTCAGGGTGAGCGCGAGGAGTGAGCCGGTTCTGCGAGCCCCGCAGTCGCGAACGGAGAAGGCACAGTGAAGATCCGTGAGCTGGGCGTCGAGGGCGCCTGGGAGATCACCCCGCAGCAGCACGGCGACCCGCGCGGGCTGTTCATGGAGTGGTACCGCTTCGACCGGCTCGCCGAGGCGGTCGGCCACCCGCTGCGCCTGGCGCAGGGCAACCTGTCGGTGTCCGCGCGCGGAGTGGTGCGCGGCATCCACTTCGCCGACGTGCCGCCCGGCCAGGCCAAGTACGTCACCTGCGTGCGAGGCGCGGTGCTGGACGTGGTCGTGGACCTGCGGGTCGGTTCGCCGACCTTCGGCCGCTGGGAGGGTGTGCGGCTCGACGACGTCGACCGGCGTGCGGTGTACCTCAGCGAGGGGCTGGGGCACGGCTTCTGCGCGTTGACCGACGACGCCACGCTGAGCTATCTCTGCTCGACCACCTACAACCCGACCGGCGAGCACTCGGTGCATCCGCTCGACGTCGACCTGGCCATCGAGTGGCCGGCCGAGGTGCCGACGCTCTCGGCCCGGGACGCCGCCGCGCCGACTCTGGCGCAGGCCCGCGAGTCGGGGCTGCTGCCGGCGTACGAGGAATGTCGGGCGTTCACCGCGAGTCTGCGGCCGGGCGGTCTGCCGTACTCGGACGGGGTGTGATCCACCGGGAGGGACGAGTCGCGCGGTGACAGTGACGAACCGGGCCTCCGGGCGGCTAATGTCACATCATGGAGCGGCGAATCTTCGGCCTCGAGACCGAGTACGGCGTCACCTGTACCTACCGCGGGCAGCGTCGGCTGTCCCCCGACGAGGTTGCCCGGTACCTCTTCCGCCGCGTCGTGTCGTGGGGCCGGTCGAGCAACGTGTTCCTGCGCAACGGCGCCCGGCTCTACCTGGACGTCGGGTCGCACCCGGAGTACGCCACTCCGGAGTGCGACTCGGTCACCGACCTGGTCGCCCACGACCGGGCCGGTGAGCGGATTCTGGAGGGCCTGCTCGTCGACGCCGAGAAACGGCTGCACGACGAGGGCATCGCCGGGGAGATCTACCTGTTCAAGAACAACACCGATTCGGCCGGCAACTCGTACGGCTGTCACGAGAACTACCTGGTCTCCCGGCACGGGGAGTTCGGTCGGCTCGCCGACGTGCTCATCCCGTTCCTGGTCACCCGGCAGTTGATCTGCGGCGCGGGCAAGGTGCTGCAGACCCCGAGGGGAGCGGTCTACTGCCTGTCCCAGCGGGCGGAGCACATCTGGGAGGGGGTGTCCTCGGCGACCACCCGCAGCCGCCCGATTATCAACACCCGCGACGAGCCGCACGCCGACGCCGAGCGGTACCGCCGGCTGCACGTGATCGTCGGTGACTCCAACATGAACGAGGTCACCACGCTGCTGAAGGTGGGCAGCGCCGACATCGTGCTGCGGATGATCGAGGCGGGCGTGGTGATGCGGGACCTGACCCTGGAGAACCCGATCCGGGCCATCCGGGAGGTCTCGCACGACATCACCGGCCGGCGCAAGGTCCGGCTTGCCTCCGGCAAGGAGGTCAGCGCGCTGGAGATCCAGCAGGAGTACCTCGCCAAGGCGACCGAGTTCGTCGAGCGGCGGGGTGGCGACCAGACCGCCAAGCGGGTGGTCGAGCTGTGGGGTCGGGTGCTGCGGTCTGTGGAGACCGGCGACCTGGACCCGGTGGCCCGGGAGATCGACTGGGTGAGCAAACTGCGGCTGATCGAGCGCTACCAGCGCAAACACGACCTTCCGCTGTCGCACCCCCGGGTCGCGCAGATGGATCTGGCCTACCACGACCTGCGTCGGGGCCGGGGCCTGTACGGGCTGCTGGAGCGGCGCGGGCAGGTTGACCGGGTCGCCACCGATCCAGAGATCTTCGAGGCGAAGGAGACGCCGCCGCAGACGACCCGGGCGCGGCTGCGTGGAGAGTTCATCCGGCACGCGCAGGAGAAGCGGCGGGACTTCACCGTCGACTGGGTGCACCTGAAGCTTAACGACCAGGCGCAGCGCACGGTGCTCTGCAAGGACCCGTTCCGGGCGTACGACGAACGGGTGGAGCGGCTGATCGCCAGTATGTGAGCCGACTCCGGCGGCCGGTGCGCGGGGCACCGGCCGCCGGAGTCCCGGTACGCTGGCGTGGCGATGAACACCTCCGAACCGGCCGACCGCGAGCGCGGCGGCACCGAGAAGCTGACCTTCGTCGAGCGCCGCCGGGAGAAGATCCGCGCCGAGATCGAACGCAACCGTCGCGGCGAGTACGTGGTGCCGACCTGGGTGCTGGTGGTCGCGTTGCTCGCCATCGTCGGAGGCTGGCTGGCGTTGATCTTCATCCTCGGCTGAGCCGGTGCCGTTCGGCTCAGCCGGCCCTGCTCCCGGTCAGCGGTACGGCATCGAGGGAAACCAACCGACCCCGAAGTACGCGGGTACCCGCAGATCCCAGTACACGACGGTGAAGACGCCCAGGGCGATCAGCAACCCGCCGGTCACCACGGCGGCCCGGGTCGGGTCGGCCATCCAGCGCAGGAAACGGCCCCGGCTGACCAGCACCAGCACCGCGAAGAGCAGCGCCACCAACACCACGTTGCCCAGCGACTGGAGGGTGAACGCCGCCGCGCCGTACAGCGGGTTGCCGGTGTCGGCCGCCCACTGGAAGAGCTTGTAAAACAGTGGGTACGGCCGTCCGACGAGGAACCCGCCGACCAACGCCCCCATGGCGACCACCCGGGCCACCGGCCTGCGGGCGAACACGTCCGGCAGCACGCCGAGCGCGGCCAGCCCCAGGTAGATCAGCGCGAGCCCGATCACGCCGAACACGACCGAGGACTGGA
The DNA here is from genome assembly GCF_004348325.1 of Micromonospora sp. KC213. Classification (GTDB taxonomy): domain Bacteria; phylum Actinomycetota; class Actinomycetes; order Mycobacteriales; family Micromonosporaceae; genus Micromonospora. The sequence goes on from NZ_SMKF01000100.1 coordinate 8,090, forward strand.
TGATGCGTACCGGCACGCCGTCGACAGTGGCGGTGGACAACTGCGGCAGGCGGTCGCCGAGCAGCACGCCGACCGCACCGTAGGTCGCCGAGACGGCGACCATGCCGAGGGTGAGCCAACCCACCGGGCGCAGCATCGCCCGCAACGCGGGCCGGCCACCGGGTGCCTCCTGCTGACCGCCGGCCTGGCCCATCGGCCCGATCGACGCCGCCATCGCGATGTTGCAGGCGGTGAACGTGCCGGCGAAGCCGGAGACGAAGGCGAACAGAAGTCCGGCCGCGGTGCCGGCGATGGCGGTGGTCTTGGCGTCGTGGCCGAGCAGGGTGTTCGCGACGTTGTCGCCGATGACCTTGTCCACCAGTTCGAACGACCAGAGCACGGCCAGCAGGATCCCGGCCAGGACGGCGAGCGCCACGACCCGCGCCCGGCGCGGCGGCGTGTGCGGTCGGATCGGCGGGTTCGCGGTCGGGGTCGAATAGGCGGGGGATCGGGTCATGGCGGCTGCTCTCCTCCCGTGGGCGTGACGGTACGCAGGTGCCCGTCACGAGGTCGGCATCAGCATGGAACCGCTCGGCGCGGAGAGCCTTCTTCCTACGTGCGCAGTTGTTCAGGGGCCACCGGGGCGGCGCAGGTGCGCACACCAGGAGTTGATTCGGGACAGCCGGCGGGCCAGGCTGCCGGTGAGGAGAGCCGGCGACCGGCCGGCGGGGCGTGAGGTGACCGGTGGCGCACATCGATCTGGGGCTCGACGAGAAGACCTTCCCGGGGATCACCGGGCCGATGCGGTTCCGGCCGGAGACCGCCCGGCCGCTCAACGAACTGGCCGAGGTGCTGCTCCGCGCCCCGCACCCGACGCTGACTCCCGGGCAGCGGGAGCTCATCGCGGCGTACGTCTCCGGGCTCAACGGGTGCCGGTTCTGCTGCGCGTCCCACTCGGCGTTGGCCGCCGCCCAGTTGCCCACCGCCCCGGAACTGGTCGAACAGGTCCGTTGCGACCTCGACGCCGCCCCGATCGGTGACCGGCTGCGGGCCCTCCTGCGGATCGCCGCCGCGGTGCAGAAGGACGGCCGACAGGTCACCACCGCGCTCATCGACGCGGCACGGCAGGCGGGCGCCACCGATCTGGAGATCCACGACACGGTGCTCATCGCCGCGGCCTTCTGCATGTTCAACCGCTACGTCGACGGTCTCGGCACCTTCGCTCCGGACGACCCCGGGACGTACGAGACGGCCGCGGCGCGTATCGTCCGGCACGGCTACGCGGCGGGGTGACCGGCCCGGGTGAGCCGCGCGGCGTGCCGTCCGGCGGCCGCCGCCGCCAGGAAGTAGGCGTGGTCGGCGTCGAGCCGGCGGCCCATGGTGGACAGCGTCACCGGCAGGGCGCGCAGCGCCGCGTCCAAGCCGTCGACGGCGACCCGCACCACGCGGTGCCGCCGGGCCAGGGGAACCAGCGCGGCGTCCACCTCGGCGGCCAACGTCACCGCCAGGCCGTCCGGCACGACCAGGTCGGCCGGGGCGAGGGCGACCCGGCCGTACGCGGTGAGGCTGTGGTGCGACACCCCACGGTGCCGGGGCCGCGGGTCGGCGTCGGAGATCCGCAGCGACCCGACCGGCCGCCCACCCAGCGTGGCGACCGCGTTGACGGCCTCGCCGACCCCGACGCCGGAGAACCCCCACCGGGTGCCGGTGCCGAGGTTGCCGGGCCCCTGGGCGACGATCGTGACCTCGGCGCGCAGCACGTGCCGCGCGGCGAGCAGGCCGGTGTGCACGGTGGTGGCCTCCAGGTCACCGCCGAACGCCTGCCCCACGCTGACCGTGCCGACGAGCCGGTCGCGCAGCCCGTCGAGGGTGCGGGAGAACCAGGCCGGCAGCGCCCCGCCGTCGGTCAGCACGTACGCCACCCGCGCGGCCGGCGCGTCGGCGTGGATCCCGGCGAGGATCGCCGGCAGCGCGGAGTGCAGGTCGGCGGTGACCACGGGCATGTCGTCCAGGCTGTCCACGCCGGCCAGCAGTTCGTGGTGCGCGGATGCCTCCTCGTCCACCCCCATCGTGATCGCTTGCAGCGGGGTGTAGCGGGCCTTCACGAGGTGGCCGGCATCGCGGGTGTCGGCGGCCTGCGGCGGGTCCGGCGGGAGCCGGTCGGGCAGCGCCACCACCAGGGCGTACCCGCCGGTGCCCAGCCCCATCAGCAGGGCGCCGACGTTGAGCAGCACCCGGTCGCCGGACCGCGGGTCACCCACCAGGGCCGGGTACGCCAGTGCACGCAGGGTCACGCCGTCGGGCAGGTCGACGTCGAGTTCCACCGCGCCGGCCCACCGTCGCCGTACCGCCGCCACCGTCCCGGACCGCCATCGCACCATGCCCGGCACGGTATCGGCACCGAGTCGGGGGCCACCATCGGCCCTGGCGGTCCGGTCATCGGCGGCGCAGCTCGGACTCCAGCCGCCGGATGAGCGTCTTGCGGCCCTTGCCGGCGTGCTCGCGCCGCAGTGCCGCCCTGAGCTGGCGGGCGTCCAGGTCACGAACGAGGGTGACCGCCTCGGCGACCGGTAGTTCGGACAGTCGGCCGACCGAGGTGGCGTCGCGGCGGGCCCGGCTGGCCGGTCCGGTGTTGGCGACGTACTGCCGCCCGGCCCTGGACGCCTGTCGCTTTCTGCTGTCGGTCGCCCGTCGCTGCCGTTCCGACAACTGTTCCCACGCCCGTTTTGGCAGGTAACGGCGGGTCTCGCCGTCATTGCGCGCCCGGGTGGCGCCGCTGCTGGTCTGCCACTGTTCGGCCCCCCACCGTTGCAGGGACCGCTGCCGCTCGTCCTTCGGGCCCTGGTAGCCACCACCGCGCCGCTGGTACTCCTTGGTGAGCAGTTGCGACTTGCGGGCCGACCACTGTCCCGGCCGTCCGCCCCGGTCGGAGGCCTTGATCTCCTCCTTGAGCTGTTCGCGTAGTTGCGGCCTGGTGTACTTCGCCATGGGGGAGCGTTACCCGGGGCACTGTGGCACATGCGTGCCGGGGCCGTCGCGGTCCGTGACGGGCTCTACTCGGGTGGGTCAGGTCCGGTGGGGGCCGCCCGGGGTGCGGCGCTCCTGGATCCGCCGGGCCCGCTGCCCGTCCGTCCCGGGCGCGGACCGGGTCGGGTCGAGAAAGACGTACCCGATCTGGGGGTAGCGTCCGGTGAGCCGGCGCTCGGCCTCGTCGGCGGCGGCCTCGATGTCGGCGCCGGTGGCGTCGTCGTCGAAGTCGACCTTGGCGGCGACCAGGACGTCGTCCGGGCCGAGCTGCATGGTCAGCAGGGTGTCGATCCGGTGCACCGTCGGCAGCGCGGCGAGTTCCCGTTCGATCTCCCGGTGCAGCCGTTCCGGTACCGCCCGCCCCACCAGCAACGAGATGTTGTTCCTGGCCAGGATGATCGCCACGACCAGCAGCAACAGTCCGATCAGGATGGAGGCGAGGCCGTCGTACAGTTCGTCGCCGGTGGCGTGCGACAGGCCCAGCCCGGCGCCGGCGATCACCAGGCCGACCAGCGCCGCACTGTCCTCCAGGAAGACGGCCTTCACGGTGGTGTCGGCGGTCAGCCGCAGGAACCGACGGGGGGTGGTCCGCCAGCGGCGGGACCCGGCGCGGATCTGGCGTACCGCCCGGGCCAGCGAGACCGCCTCGATGGCGAAGGAGACCGCCAGCACGACGTACGCGACCCCGTACTCGCCGCCGTGTTCGTGCACCAGGATGGTCGTCACGCCGTGGGTGACGGCGAACCCCGCCCCGGCGACGAAGGTGAACAACGCGGCGAGGAACGCCCAGACGTAACTCTCCTTGCCGTACCCGAAGGGGTGCCGTACGTCGGCGGGGTGCGCGCTGCGGCGCAGCGCCACGTAGAGCAGCACCTCGGTGGTGGTGTCGGCGACCGAGTGGGCGGCTTCGGAGAGCATCGCCGCCGAGCCGGAGAGCAGCCCGGCGGCCAGCTTCGCGACCGCGATGGCGAGGTTCGCCACCCCCGCCACCACCACCGTGCCGACGCTCTCGGTCGTGCTGTCGGATGCCGTCATGCGCCTCACCCTAGAGGGCCTGCCGTCCCGGGTTCGGCGGCCGTCCGGCGACGGTACGTGGTGGCCGTACCCGACGCGCCCGTACGGGCCCGGTTCCCGGCTGCCCGTCGGGCCGGGCCCACCGCCAAGCGACCGGGCCACGCTGATCTGGCGTACCGCTGGAGCCCGGACCTCACACAGCGTCGCACTGGTCAGGTCGGCCTTCTCCGAGACGAGCTGTCAGGCCCACGTGTAGAAGACCGTGTTCGCCTCCAGGACGTCGATGCCCTGGACACCGTCGCCACCGAAGCGCATCTGGTCCTCGGTGAGGTAGGGCCTTCTCTTGTCCAGCGTCGTCCCGACGTACTGGCTGGGAACGCGCTCGTGATCATCCTGGCGGGCGCCGACTGTACCAAACTGCTCATCGAGGCGATCGGATGGCTGGCCTGCGGCGGTGGCGGCGCGGGGCCGCGCCGCCGGCGCGCCCGCGCGGGTGCACGGGTCTGCCGCGCGGGCTGCTAGCGTTCACCCGTGTCGCGGAACCGTACCGAACGCCTGGTCAACCTCGTGATCTGTCTGCTGTCCACGCGACGGTTCCTGACCGCCGCCCAGATCGCCGCGACCGTGCCCGGTTACGAGCACGATCCGGGCGACCCGAAGGAGCACGAGGCCTTCCAGCGCAAGTTCGAACGGGACAAGGCCGAGCTGCGTGAGCTGGGCGTGCCGCTGGAAACCGGAACGGCCAGCGTCTTCGACGCCGAGCCCGGCTACCGGATCGCCCACCGCGAGTACGCGCTGCCGGACATCCCCCTCGAACCGGACGAGGCCGCCGCGGTGGGCATCGCCGCGCGGCTCTGGCAGCACGCCGGGCTGGCCGCCGCCGCCTCCTCCGGTCTGGCGAAGCTGCGCGCCGCCGGCGTGGACGTCGACCCGCAGGCCACCCTGGGGCTGGAGCCGATGATGACCGTCGACCCGGCGTTCGCGCCGCTGACCGCCGCCGCCCGGGACCGGCGCGAGGTCGGCTTCGACTACCGGGTGCCGGACCGGGACGCGCCGAGCCGGCGTCGACTGCAACCGTGGGGTGTGGTCTGCTGGCGGGGCCGCTGGTACGTGGTCGGCCACGACCTGGACCGCGGCGCCACCCGCTGCTTCCGGCTTTCCCGCGTGGTGGGTCCGGTCCGGGTGATCGGGCAACCGGGTGGCTTCGAACCGCCCGCCGGTGTGGATCTGATCAGCCACGTCGCCCGCTGGTCGGGGCCGGTGGAGCGGACCGGCCGGGCCACCGTGCTGGCCGCCCCGGGCCGGGCCGCCGGCCTGCGCCGTTGGGCGGTGCGGACCGAGCCGGTTTCCGACGGGGACCTGTTGACCCTGCCGTACGCCGACCCCGACTACCTCGCCCGGCAGCTCGTCGGGTACGGCCCGGACGTGCGGGTGCTGGACCCGCCGGAGCTGCGGGACGCGGTCATCCAACGGCTCAAGGAGATCGCCGCCCGACACGAGGAGCTGGTTGTGGCCGGAGGTGCCCGGTGACCCGCCCGGCCGCCCGGGGCGGTCCCCGCACCTCCGCCGACCGGCTGGCCCGGCTGCTCAACCTGGTGCCCTACCTGCTGGCCCGCCCCGGCATCGAGATCGCCGAGGCGGCGCGGGACCTGGGCGTCACCGAGCGGCAGCTCCGGGAGGACCTGGAGCTGCTCTGGGTCTGCGGACTGCCTGGGTACGGCCCCGGTGACCTGATCGACATGGCCTTCGACGGCGACCGGGTTACCATCACCTACGACGCCGGTATCGACCGGCCGCTGCGGCTCACCCCGGACGAGGCGCTCGCCCTGGTGGTGGCGTTGCGGATGCTCGCCGAAACGCCGGGGGTGACCAACCGGGAGGCCGTCGAGCGGGCGCTCGCCAAGATAGAGAGCGCGGCCGGGGACCTGGTCGGCGCCCCGGTGGCGGTGCGGCTGCCCGGCGACACCGAGCGGGTACGCGAGCTCAGCGCCGCTGTCGAGCGGGGTCGGGCGTTGCGGATCACCTACTACACGGCGGCCCGCGACGAGACCACCGAGCGGATCATCGACCCGCTGCGGATGCTTATGGTCGGCGGCCGGGCGTACGTGGAGGCGTGGTGCCGGCGGGTGGAGGGGGTGCGGTTGTTCCGGGCCGACCGGATCGACGCGGTCACCGAACTCGACGAGCCCGCCACGGTTCCGCCGCAGGCCCGCCGGCACGACCTCAGCGACGGTGTCTTCCGCCCCTCGCCGGACCTGCCGCTGATCACCCTGCGGATCGGTCGGGGGGAGCGGTGGATCACCGAGTACTACCCCTGCGAGCGGGTGGAGGCCGACGGCGACCGGTGGCTGGTGTCGCTGCGGGTGACCGACCTGGGCTGGGCCCGCCGGTTCGTGCTCGGGCTGGGGCCGGAGGTCACCGTGGTCGCCCCGGCCGAGCTGGCCGAGCAGGTCCGCGCCCAGGCCGCCGCCGCGCTGGAGGCGTACGCGGCACCGGTCGGCGCGGCGCCGTCGGTCGACCCGGCGGGGGAGAGCGGCCCCCGGTAGGCTGACCCGCGTGGTGAAGTGGATCGTGCTCGCGGTGGTGCTGTTCGCGCTCGTCGTGCTGGCCCTGGCGGTCCGGCCGGTGGTGGCGCGGCTGCCCCGGCTGCGCCGGGCGGTGCTGGCCCTGCAACGGCGCCAGACCGAGGCGGAGGCGTTGCGCGAGACGGCCGAGGCGCTCCAGGAACGGGCCGAGGCGCTGCAACGGCGGGCCGAGGTGACCCAGGAACGGGTCGCGTTGATCAGGGCCAAGCGCGGGAAGTGATCGACTCCGGTCGGTGAAGCGCGCGAGCTGCGCGTTCCTGCGCCGTTGCCCGTACGGACGATCGTGTGCGGATGGTTGACGGGGCACTTCCCGGTGGTCAAGACTTCACCGGCCGGCCCCGTCAGCAGTGGCCCCGGCGGGTGGCAACGGCCCGTGACGCACGTACGATGGACTGCGACCCACCCTCGACACAGAGCGACTGGAGCTTCCCATGGGTGCCCTCAAGCCGTGGCACATCGCCGTACTCGTGGTTGTGCTGATCCTGCTCTTCGGCGCGAAGCGGCTCCCCGACGCGGCCCGCTCGCTGGGCCGCTCGCTGCGGATCATCAAGGCGGAGACCAAGAGCCTGCACGACGACGACCGTGACCTGGCCGAGAAGGCCGACGCGCAGGCCGGCTACCAGCCGCTGTCGCCGCAGACCCCGCAGCAGCAGTACGTGCAGCAGCCCTACGCGCAGCCGCAGCAGCAGTACGCGCCGCAGGCCCCGCAGCAGCCGCTCGCCCCGCCGGTAGACCCGGTGCAGCGCGTCCGCGACAACTGACCGAAGGGGCCCGAGCACCGTGGCCTTCGCGCTCCGTAAGCGCGGCCCGAGCAAGTTCGAACGGGCCGCCGACGGGTCCATGACGCTCATGGAGCACTTCCGTGAGCTGCGTACCCGCCTGTTCCGTGCCTCGCTGGCCATCGTTGTCGGTTTCGGCTTCGGCTTTTGGCTGTCCAACCCGGTGCTGCACCTGCTGCAGGAGCCCTACTGCGGCCTGGAGAAGGCGAGACTGGCAACCGGCCAGTGCAACTTCGTGCAGCTGGGCGCGGCGGACCTGCTCCTGCTGCAGATGAAGGTGGCGCTCTGGGTCGGCCTGATCGTGGCCGCCCCGGTCTGGCTCTACCAGCTGTGGGCGTTCATCGCTCCCGGCCTGCACCGGCACGAGCGGCGGTACGCGTATATCTTCACGGCGCTGGCCGCGCCGCTGTTCGCCGCAGGCGCGGTGCTGGCCTACTTCGTCACCGCCAAAGGGCTGGAGTTCCTGCTCAACATCTCGGCGGGTGGCGACATCACCACCACGCTGGAGATCACCCGGTACATCTCCTTCGTCACCAACCTGATCCTGCTGTTCGGGGTGGCGTTCGAGTTCCCGCTGGTCGTGCTGATGCTCAACTTCGTCGGGCTGGTCAGCGCCCGGAAGCTGCTGAGCTGGTGGCGGGTGGCGGTCTTCGTGTTCTTCGCCTTCTCGGCGGTGGTCACCCCGACCCCGGACCCGTTCGGCATGACCGCACTGGCGATCTGCCTGTCCGCGCTCTACTTCGGCGCGGTCGGGGTCGCCTTCCTCAACGACAGGCGGCGGGGGCGGGGCAAGGAGATCTACGCCGGTCTCGCCGACGACGAGGTCTCGCCTTTGCAGTTGGACGACGAGCCGGTCACGGCCACCCCGGAGCTGGAGATTCCGGCGCCGGTGGCCACGCCGGAGCCGGTCGCGAAGCCCGCGCCGATCGACCGCCGCTTCGACGACATGACCTGACGGCCGGCGGCCGGCCACCCGAGCCTGACCGGTTAGCCCTGGCCGGTCGGGGTGGGGTGGGCTCGCGGATTGCGGCAGGTTGTGGTGTCCGGCCGCCGGGACACGGCGATCTGCCGCAATCGGAGTCGACCGTGTTCGTTCGGGAGGCCCAATCCTGCCTCGGTAGCCCACCCCCCGGCCGGTTCTGGCTGACCGCCATGGGTCGAACGTGGCGTCACCGCCCCTCGCGGGCGCGGGCCGGGATGAACGTGGCCTCCCGCCGCGCGCTGGCGATCAGCGCTTCACGGAGTGGCTCCGGATAGTGGCGGGTCCGCTCGGCTCGGACGCGCTCGCCCGGCTGTGTCCCAGGCAGACCCCGACGACGCCGTCGACGATCAGCCGATCCGCGATCTCCGCCAGTCGGTCCATCCCCGCAGTCTGCCCTGCCGAACCGCCGTCCGCGCACCCGCCCGTTCAGCGGGCGTCGTAGCGGGCGCGGGCGGCTTCCACCTCGGCCAGGTGCGTGGTGGCCCACGACTCCAGCCCGGCGACCAAATCGAGCAGGTTGCGACCCAGGTCGGTGAGGGCGTAGTCGACCCGGGGCGGGATGCTGGCGTGCACGGTTCGGGTGACGAGGCCGTCGCGTTCCAGCCCGCGCAGCGTCTGGGTGAGCATCTTCTGGCTGATGCCGTCGATGCGGGTGGCCAGCTCGCTGTAGCGTCGGCTGCCGTCGGCGAGGGTGAGCACCACGAGCACGCTCCACCGGTCACCGATGCGGTCGAGAATCTGCCTGCTGCCGCAGTTGCGGTTGAACGGGTCCGGTTCCACCTGCTCACTCTCCATCAGTTCGCGACGTACTTCAAGGTGCCTTCTCTCCAACGGGAAGTAACGGGGAATCCTTCCCGTTGACCAGGGTGCAAGTTGCACTCAGCATCTAAGGAGCACGTCATGTCGATCGTCGTCACCGGCGCCACCGGCCACCTGGGCCGCCTGATCGTCGAGTCCCTGCTGCGCCGGGGCGTCCCGGCCGGCCAGATCGTCGCGCTCGGCCGCGACGTGGCCCGGCTCACCGACCTGGCCGATCGTGGGGTCGTCGTCCGTGCCGCCGACTACACCGACCCCGCCTCGTTGCGGGCCGCGTTCGACGGCGCAGAGAAGCTGATGTTCGTCTCCAGCAGCGAGGTCGGCCAGCGGCTGGCCCAGCACCGCAACGTGATCGCCGCCGCCCGCGAGGCCGGCGTCGGGCTGGTCGCCTACACCAGCATCACCCAGGCCGACAGCGCGCAGATGATCCTGGCCGCCGAGCACCGGGCGACCGAGGAGGAACTGCGCGCCTCCGGCCTGCCGGTCGTGCTGCTGCGCAACAGCTGGTACCTGGAGAACTACACCGCCCAGCTGCCCACCTACCTGGCACACGGTGTCGCCGGATCGGCCGCCGACGGCCGGGTCAGCGCCGCCGCCCGGGCCGACTACGCCGACGCCGCCGCCGAGGTGCTCACCACCGACGGTCACGCCGGTCAGGTGTACGAGCTGGGCGGCGAGGCGTTCACCCTGACCGAGCTGGCCACCGAGCTGGCCCGGCAGTCCGGCCGGGAGGTCCGCTACACCGACCTGCCGGCCGACGGGTACACCGCGCTGCTGGTCTCCGCCGGGCTGCCCGAGGCGTACGCGGCGGTCCTCGCCGACGCCGACCAGGGCCTGGCCCGAGGTGAGCTGTACGTGGCGGTGGCCGACCTGGAGAAGCTGATCGGCCGTCGGCCCACCACCCTGGCCGAGGCGATCCGGGCCGCGCTCTGACCCGACGTCGTCCTGCCCGACAGCACCGCTGCCGGGCAGGACGACAAGACGTTCGCACCGGGCTAGGCGGTAGCCGACAATGCGGGAATGGATCAACAGGAGCTGGTGCGGGTCAGCAAGCGGATGTCCCGGGCGCTGCGGCACCAGCCCGGTAGGTACGGGCTCGCCCCTGACCCGGCCGGCTGGGTCACCGTCGACGATTTGCTCACGGCGATGCGGATCGACCGGGCCGCGCTCGACGCGGTGGTGTCCGGCAACGACAAGCAGCGCTTCGCCGTGCAGCGGGGCGTCGACGGGGTGGAGCGGATCAGGGCCAGTCAGGGCCACTCCATCCCCGTGGACCTGGGCCTGGCCCCGCACACCCGCCCGCCCAGCTTTTCCACGGCACCGGGGCGTCGGTGCTCGACTCGATCCGGGCCACCGGACTGCGCCGCGGCGGGCGACACCACGTACACCTGTCGGCAGACGTGGCGACGGCCCGGCGGGTCGGCACCCGCCGGGGCGGCGCGGTGGTGGTGCTGACCGTGAAGGCGGCGGCGATGGCCCGGGACGGGTACGTCTTCTACCGCAGCGACAACGGGGTGTGGCTCACCGACGCGGTGCCGCCGGCCTACCTGGCCTGACCGCCGGCGGGGTCCACGGACCCCGCCGGCCGGCCTTGGTCATCGGGGCTGCCCGGGCCGGGCCCTCACAGGGTGGTGCAGACGGTGCCGTTGAGCCGGAACGTGGTGGGCAGGACGTTCGGGCCGCTGTACGCGCCGACGAAGCCGGCGCTGGTGCTGCCGCCGGGGGCGATCCTCCGGCTGTCGTCGGTGTTGGTGACCGTGACAGTGGTGCCGGTCTGCTCCCAGTTGCCGCTCCAGCCGCTGCCGGCCTGCTGCCAGGTTGTCGGCCAGGTCCAGGTGAGCGTCCAACCGTCGATCGGGTTGACGTCGTTGTTGACGATGTCGACGCCGCCGATGTAGCCGTTGCCCCAGTCGTTGTTCTTGGTGAAGCGGACGGCACAGGCGCTGCCGGTCGGGTTGCCGGTGACGAAGGTCAGCGGCGGTGAGGGCCAGGAGAGTCGGCCGGCGGTGTCCCGGGCGAGCACGTTGACGGTGTACCGGGTGCCCGGGCTCAGGTTGCCGACGGTGAACGAGCTGCCGGTCGTCTCGCCGAGCTGCTCGCTGACCGTCCCGTGCTGCCGGTACACCTCGTACTTGACCGGCGGGCCGGCCTGAGGCGGCAGCGCGGGCCAGAAGATGGTCGCGCTCCGGTCGGTCACCGCGCTGACGGCGGGCGTGCGGGGCGCGGCCGGCCCGCCCGTGACCACCTCGGCGGGGCGCACCACCAGCGTGGTCAACGAGTACGGCGGCAGGGTCCGGTTGGTCGCGCTGCCGGTCTGGCCGGTGGTGATGCCGGCGGCCCCGTTGGTGAGGGTGTGCACCGTCGGTGCGTCCGCCGACGGGGTGAACCCGGCGTAGTCGATGGTGACCGGGTGCGCGTTGTCCGGATCCTTGTTCACCAGCAGCACCGCGATCTCCCCGTTGGCCCGACGTACGGCGTGCGCGGTGACCAGCGGCCGGTCGGTGCCGGCCCGGACGAACTGGTTGCCGGGCTGGGCGAACAGGTTCATCATGCTCAGCCCGTGGTACGGCGCGAACGGCGTGTTCAGCGGCGGCTGGCAGACCGAGCCGTCGGAGGTGCAGCCGCCGCTGGAGAGCATGCCGAAGTCGCCGTAGTCGGTGTGTCCGGCCACCTGCGACACCCGGTCGATGCCGTTGTGCACGTTCCACCACTGGACCGTGAACACCCCGTTCTGCAGCAGTTCGCTGTAGGCCTCGGCCAGGAACAGCGCCCCCGGCTGGGTGTTGCGGCCCTGATCGACGTTGAGCTCGGTGAGGCTGATGTCGATGCGGGCGGCGTTCGGGCCGGCGTACCGGGCGATCTGCTGGCGCAGCAGCCAGACCGCGTCGGGGATGTGGTTGACCCGCGCCAACGACTCGGCGGCGGTGCCGCCCGGGTACCAGTGCACGTCGACGAAGTCGATCTTCGGTCCGGCGATGGAGAGCACCGTCTGGTTCCACGGGCCCGGGTCGTTTCCGGCGGTGATCCCGTCGGGCCAGTTCCCGGGTATGGTCAGCACCGCGCCGACCTTGATGCTCGGGTCGACCGCCTTCATCGCGTCGGCGTACTCGACCACCAGGTTCGCGTAGTACGTCGCGCTCTTGTCGGGGTGGTGGTCGGCCTCCCAGGCCGAGCCGTAGTGGCCGTTGCCGTAGTTCTCGTTGCCGACCGTCCACCATTTGGCGCCGTAACCCTTGGTGACGTTGGCGTACCGCACCCAGTCGGCGGCCTCCGCCGGGGTGCCGGTGCCGTAGTTGGCGATGATTATCGGCTGGGCGCCGACCCGTCTGGCGGCCGCCATGAACGTGTCGAAGTCGGTGCCGGGGGCGACGTACCCGCCGGGCGCGGTGTGGTCCTTCCAGTGGTAGATGTCGGCGTACGAACCGCCCGGATAGCGCAGCATCCGGACGCCTGCCGCCTTCAGCATGTCCGACGTCTGGTCGGTGCCGAGGTTGGCGTCCCAGATGGCGTGGTTGACGCCGAGCGCGGTGGCCGGGACGGTGGCGAGACCGGCCCGCGCGTTCACCGTCACCGTCACCGGCGTGGGTGCGGGCGCGGCGCCGGCGGTCGGCGGGTTCGTGGTGAGCAGGCCGGCGGCGAGCAGCAGGCTCGCCGCCAGCGCTGTCCGGCGGGCGGGGCGGGTCGATGGTCGCCCCTGCGGCACCGGTGGCCGGGAACGGGCAGGGGTGGTCGCAGTGCGCATGGCGGATTCCTTCGCGTCGGATCACGACAGGGCCGCCCGACCGGTGGTGATCAGATCACGCCGGGCAGACGGTGGGCGGAGTCACGGACGGGCTGGTCGGTGGCGCGATCGCAGCTGTGTCGCCCCCCGGGACATGCCCGGGTGCCCATGGGACGACCGTCGGCCCCCGCGCGGGGCAAACCCATTGACGGTCAAGAATCCCATGGGTGCTGGCGGCTCTTCAAGCGGCGGAGTCGTCGATTGCCCGACTGTTCCCCACAAACGATGCATTGTTTATGATCAATGCTTGAGGATGTGAGCGATAACACGCTATTCTGCTGCGCGGGAGTACAGGGCACGCTCCGGTGACCGAGCGGCACGTCGCCGCACGAGCAATTCGTCACCGGTGGCGAGGGGACACCACTTCTCATCCAGGTGCCGGCTCCGATGTCTCCGGCGGGCGCGATCGCCGCCGATCGGCGCCGGGGCACCCCGTCCGGCGAGCGGCGTCGCAATCCGCGGCGCCCTCGTCCTTCACCCACCCCGCCATCGCTGCGGGCACGCGCTTCCGTCGGTGCGGCCCGCCGCGGGTCCCTGTCGATGCCCGGCTGGGTTCACCCGCCGTGGTCCACCCGGCACCCCACC
>NZ_SMKF01000101.1 GCF_004348325.1 Micromonospora sp. KC213
ACCCAGCTCGTCCCGCCCACCCAGGTGGACGTCGCGGCGGCCGAACGCGACGGCCTGCCGGTGCCCGAGCCGGTCCGCTACGAGCGGCCGGTGCAGGAGAAGCGGGCAGCCAAGGCGGAACGGGAACTGGCCCTGCTCGGCAAGGTCAACCCGCTCGCGCTGGAGGAGTTCGCCGCGCTGGAGGAACGCTTCAAGTTCCTCTCCGAGCAACTGGAGGACCTCAAGGCCACCCGCCGGGACCTGCTCACCGTGGTCAAGGACGTCGACGACCGGATCCTGGAGGTCTTCGCCAGCGCGTTCGCCGACACCGCCCGGGAGTTCGAACAGGTCTTCACCGTGCTCTTCCCCGGCGGCGAGGGCCGCCTGGTCCTCACCGACCCCGACGATCTGCTCACCACCGGCGTCGAGGTGGAGGCCCGACCCCCGGGCAAGAAGATCAAGCGGTTGTCGCTGCTCTCCGGCGGCGAGCGGTCGCTGACCGCGGTGGCGATGCTGGTGGCGATCTTCCGGGCCCGGCCCAGCCCGTTCTACATCATGGACGAGGTCGAGGCGGCGCTGGACGACGTCAACCTGGGCCGGTTGATCACCCTCCTGGCACAGTTGCGGGAGAAGAGTCAGCTGATCGTCATCACCCACCAGAAACGGACCATGGAGATCGCCGACGCGCTCTACGGAGTGACCATGCGCAGCGGGGTCACCCAGGTGATCAGCCAACGGCTCAACCGGGCCGACAACGACGGGCAGGAGAACGACTAGTGGGTCGGGAACGCGCCACGGCGCTCCTGGTGGACCTCGACGGGGTGCTGCGCCGCTGGGATCCGGCGGTCGCCGCCGGGGTCGAGCGGGCGTACGGGCTTTCGGCGGGGGTGCTCGGCGAGATCGCCATGCAGTGGGGGCGGCTCCAGCCGGTGCTGACCGGCCGGGTCAGCCACGCCGAGTGGATGGCCAGCGTCGCCGACGCGCTCACCCCCTCGCTCGGTGACCCGGACCGGGCTCGCGCCGCGGTGCAGGAGTGGCAGCACTACCGGGGCGAGGTCGACCCGGACGTGCTGGCCTTCGTCCGCGAGGCGCGGGCGGGTGGGATCAAGGTGGGTCTGGGCACCAACGGCACCGACCTGCTCGACGCCGACCTGGCGGCGCTGGGCCTGGTCGGCGAGTTGGACGTGGTGGTCAACTCCTCGGCCGTCGGGGTGCACAAGCCGGCCAAGGAGTATTTCCAGATCGCCTGCGCGGCGCTGGAGACCGCACCGTCGCGGGTGCTCTTCGTCGACGACGAGGACCGGGCGGTCAGCGGCGCACGGACCGCGGGGCTGTCGGCGTACCGGTGGAGCGGACCGGACGGCCTGCGCTACCTGCGGGCGGCGCTGGCGTACTGACCCGGCCGGCCGGGCCGGCGTACCGACCCGGCCGGCCGGCTCGGCTCAGTCGCCGGTGACGCCGTCGATGCGTTCCCGGATCAGGTCGGCGTGGCCGTTGTGCCGGGCGTACTCCTCGATCATGTGCAGGTAGACCCACCGGACGCTGATCTCGTCGGTACTGCCGTCGCGGCGGCGAGTCTGGAAGGTCTGCTCCAGCGACAGGCCGGCGGCGGCGGCGCGGGCCGCCGCCACCTCGGCGGCGAAGGTGGCGAAGTCGGCCTCCGCGTCGGCGTCGGCGACGTCGTCGAAGTCGCCGTCCGGGTTCTCCTCGGTGCAGTAGATGCCGTCGATGGCCTCGCCCGCGGCCCGGATCCGGAACCAGACCCGCTCCACGTAGGCCAGGTGTCGGACCAGGCCGAGCAGGGTCAGCCCGGACGGCTTTACGCTCGGCGTCTTCAACTGCTCGGCGGTCAGCCCCGCGCACTTGACCAGCAGGGTGTCGCGGTGGAAGTCGAGCCAACCCTCCAGCATGGTGCGTTCGTCGGCGATGTACGGTTCCTTCGTCCGGGTGATCTCCGGTGCTCTCCAGGTCATGTCGGCCATCCTCCCCGGCTTCCGTGGCCGTCGCCGGCGCGGGTCAACCGCCGCCGGGCCACCACGCGCAGGTGGCCGTCGCTCGTGGTGCCCTCGATCAGCACCTCCGCCTGCCGCCCGGTGTGCGCCAGGGTCGCCACCGCGTTGCCGAAGTACGGGCCGGCCAGCTTCTTCCACCGCACGCTGGGTCGACGGACGCCGACCGAACGGGCCAGCGCCCGGGCGGCGGTGGCCAATCCACGGCTCCAGCCCAGCCGCATCAGCGGGCGCAGTCCCGTCGGCACCTGGTTGTGGATCGGGGAGCAGGTCAACTGGTGCACCGGGGTACGGACCGCCGGGTCGTCGAAGCGGGCCCGGGCCACGTACGAGTGGTGCACGTCGCCGGAGAGCACGCTGATCGACGCGGGTGCGGGGTACGCAGGCCCGGCACCGACCCGGTCGCCGGAGGTGGCCGCCGTGCCGCTGCCCAGCCGGGCGAAGAGGGCGCCCAGCGCGTCGAACGAACGGCGGAACGCCGCCCAGTGTTCCAGGTCACAGGAGCGGCGGATGCGTTCGGCCAGCCGCGCCACCCAGGGCCGGCCGGAGTCGGCCAGGCGTTCGTTCCACGCCTCCACGTGGTGGATGGCCGGCGGCAGCAGCCACGGCAGCGAGGCCCCCACCACCAGGTGGTCGTAGACGCCGTGCGCCCGGTCCAGGAACCAGGACCACTCGCCGGCCGGCAGCATCGCCCGGTTGCCCGGCTCCAGCACCCGGCTGCACCGGTTGTCGAGCATCACCAGGCGGGTCCGCCCCAGGTCGAGGGCGTAGCTCCACTGGTACTGCACCGCCCGCCAGCGCACGGTGTCGTGCGCCTCGTCGGCCTCCCGGTCGACCCGTTCGCCGAACTCGCGCAGCACCTCGGTGGCGTCCTCGGCGGCCATCACCTTGGCGTACAGCGGGTCCTCGGCGATCTCGTCCGGGGCGAGGTTGCCCAGGTGCTGGTAGACCCAGTACGAGGCCAGGCCGCTGCGGATCCGCTCCGCCCACCACGGCTGCACCCGCATGTCCGCCCGCCACGAAGCCGAGGTGTTCCAGTCGTCGATGACCTCGTGGTCATCGAAGATCATCACGCTCGGCACGGTGGAGAGCAACCAGCGGATCTCCGGGTCACGCCAGGACTCCAGGTAGAGCTTCGTGTACTCGTCGAAGCTGACCACCTGGGTGGTCGGGGCGCCCTTCGGCCGCTTGCGGCGTCGCCGCAGCAGCCGGCGCACCGTGGGGGAGGTCACATCGGCGTAGACCTGGTCGCCCAGGAGCACCAGCAGGTCGGGCAGGCCCGCCGGATCCGGATCGGCCAGCAGCCGCCGGGCGTACGCGTCGAGCGCGTCCGGGGGCAGCCGGCGGGCGGTGGCGTGCTGGGTGGTCTCCCGGCAGGACCCGAAGACCAGCCGCACCGGCTGGTCGCGGTCGTCGGCGGCCCTGGTCCGGATCACGCTGGGCGGGAAACCGCCGGCCGGCACCGGCCAGGCCACCTCGTCGTCGATCAGCACCTGGTACGGGGTGGCGCTGTCCGGGGTGAGGCCCGCCACCACGACGAGCGCGTAGTGGTGGTCGTACGCGGAGAAGGTCGGCGCGGAGCCGGACGCCCCGGCGGCGGTGCGGACGGTGACCACGGCGGGCCCGCTGGTCTCCACCCAGACGGTGGCCCGGGTGCCGACCACCCGACGCAGCAGAGGTCCGATGAGCAGGCGCGCGGCGGGCATGGCGGGACCTCCGGGGATGAGCGGGCTTCATCATTACTACCCCGCCGGCGGTCGCGCCACTGCCGGCTGCGGGACGGGCTGACCGCCGCGCGCGCCGGACGGCCCGGGGGTGCGGTCGATGAGACGCGGCTGCCGGCATCTGACAGGATTTCGGCATGAAGGACTACCTCCTCGTCGCACTCGCCCTGCTCGGTGTGCTGATCATCGGCGCCCTCAGCCTGGTGGTGCCCCGGCTGCGCCGGCGCCCCGAGCCGCCGCTGCCGGAGACCGCGGTCGACACCCGCACCGAGGAGGACCTGGCCGGTCCCCCCGTCGAGGCACCCGAGTCCGAACTCTCCACCGGCGTCCTGGTCGAGCCGCCGGTGGTCGAGGCGCCTCCGCTGGAGATCCCCGAGCCCACCGCCGGCCGGCTGGTGCGACTGCGCTCCCGGCTGTCCCGCTCGCAGAACGCCTTCGGTAAGGGGCTGCTCGGCCTGCTCAGCCGGGACCACCTCGACGAGGACGCCTGGGAGGAGATCGAGGACAGCCTGATCACCGCCGACGTCGGGATCGACGCCACCCGGGAGATCGTCGACCGGCTCCGCGAGCGCACCCGGGTACTCGGCACCCGCTCCGCCACCGAGCTTCGCGCGCTGCTCGCCGCCGAGCTGGTCAACGCCCTCGACCCGAGTCTGGACCGGTCGCTGCGGACCACCCCGAAGCAGGGTATGCCGGCGGTGTTGCTGGTGGTCGGCGTCAACGGTGCCGGCAAGACCACCACCTGCGGCAAGATCGCCCGGGTGCTGGTCGCCGACGGCCGGACCGTCACCCTCGGCGCGGCCGACACCTTCCGGGCCGCCGCCGCCGACCAGCTGGAGACCTGGGGCGGCCGGGTGGGCGCGCAGACCGTCCGTGGCCCGGAGGGCGCCGACCCGGCCAGCGTCGCCTTCGACGCGGTCCGCCGGGGCATCGACGCCGGCACCGACACCGTGCTGATCGACACCGCCGGCCGGTTGCAGAACAAAATCGGCCTGATGGACGAGCTGGGCAAGGTCAAGCGGGTGGTGGAGAAGCACGGCCCGATCGACGAGACGCTGCTCGTCCTCGACGCCACCACCGGGCAGAACGGGTTGGAGCAGGCCCGGGTCTTCACCGAGGTGGTCAACGTGACCGGCGTGGCGCTGACCAAGCTCGACGGCACCGCCAAGGGCGGCATCGTGATCGCCGTACAGCGAAAGCTCGGTATCCCGGTCAAGCTGGTGGGCCTCGGCGAGGGCGCGGACGATCTGGCCCCGTTCGATCCGACGCAGTTCGTCGACGCGCTGCTCGGGACCGAGCCGCTCGCCCGGGACGCGTAACCTCGCGGTGACGAACGACGATCGCGCGTACGCCGGGTGGCGCGAGGCCCGCCACTCCGGTCCGCGCCTGGGGAGACCGTACGTGACCTCGCAGGAGATCCCGCTGCACGGCGGGAACGTGAGCACCGTGGTGCGGGTCGGTGACACGGTCCGCCGCAACGCCGGCCCCTGGACGCCCGCGGTGCACGCCCTGCTGCGCCACCTGGAGTACGTCGGGTTCAGCGGCGCGCCGCGCGCGCTGGGCATGGACGAGCGCAACCGGGAGGTCCTGTCGTACCTGGAGGGGGAGTGCGGGGAGTACCCGCTGGCCCCGCACTGGGTCACCGACGAGGCGCTGGTGACCGTGGCCACCATGCTACGGATGTTCCACGACGCGCAGTACGGGTTCGCGCCGCCGGCCGGGGCGGTCTGGCGCTCGTTCGGCCCGCCCCCGCCGGACACCGAGGTCATCTGCCACCATGACGCCGCTCCGCACAACGTGATCTGGCGGCCGGACGGCACCCTCGGGCTGATCGACTTCGACCTTGCCTCGCCAGGTGCCCGGATCTACGACGTGGCGTACGCCGCCTGGACCTGGGTGCCGATCTTCTCCGATCGGGACTCGATCACGCTGGGGTGGAAACGGCCCGACCGCCCGCGTCGGTTGCGCCTGTTCGCCGACGCGTACGGGCTGATCCCACGGGACCGGCACCGCCTGATCCGGACCATCCGCAAGCGGATCGTGGACCACGTGGAAGGCATCCGCCGGATGGCGGCGGCCGGCGAGCCGGCGTTCGTCCGGATCGTGCACAAGGGCCACCTGCGGCGTCCGATGCGGGACCTGCGCCTGCTCGACTACGAGCGGCACACCCTGGAGCGGGCTCTGTACTGAGCCGCACCGCGACGAGGAAGGGGCGTTCCCAGGTGGGGACGCCCCTTCTGTCCGGTTTCCTGGGGTGATGATCGCGGTTCTTCACATGCCGGAAACAAGTCGTCACGTGCCGGAAATCGTGCCGTGTCGGTGCAGGAAACAGGGGACGGCGAAGCTTCCGCGCAACCGGCGTACGGGCGACGCTGCCCCGGAAGCCGCGAGGGAGGGAACTTCACCTTTAGGAGGCCAGCGTGCCTGAAGCACCGACGATCGACGGCGGCAACACCGTTTGGCTGCTGGTTTCGACCGCGCTCGTGCTGCTTATGACCCCCGGACTGGCGCTGTTCTACGGCGGACTCAACCGGTCCAAGGGTGTGCTCAACATGATGATGATGAGCTTCTCGGCCATCGGGCTCATCTCTATTCTGTGGTGGTTCTACGGATTCAGCGTCGCCTTCGGGTCCGACGTCAACGGGCTCTGGGGCGACCCGGGCGCCTACCTCGGCACCAAGACCTTCCTGGCGGAGACCGACCTGTGGGGCGCGACCGCCGAGAACCCCAGCGGCATCGGGGTCCCGCTCTACGTCTTCATGGCGTTCCAGATGGTCTTCGCGGTGATCACCGTCGCGCTGATCAGCGGCGCGATCTCCGACCGGGCCAAGTTCGCCGGCTGGCTGATCTTCGCCTTCGGCTGGGCCACCCTGGTCTACTTCCCGGTCGCCCACTGGGTGTGGGGCGGCGGCATCGTCGGCGCCAAGATCCACGCGCTGGACTTCGCCGGTGGGACCGCGGTGCACATCAACGCCGGTGCCGCGGCGCTCGCCCTGGTCCTGGTGCTCGGCAAGCGGCTCGGCTGGCCCCGCGAGGGCATGAAGCCGCACAACATCCCGCTGGTCGCGCTCGGCGCGGGCCTGCTCTGGTTCGGCTGGTTCGGGTTCAACGCCGGCTCGGAGCTGACCGTGGACTCGGTCGCCGGTCTCGCCTTCATCAACACCCAGCTCGCCACCGCCGCGGCGGTGCTCGGCTGGATCGCGGTGGAGTGGGTCAAGGACAAGAAGCCGACCATGGTCGGTGCCTCCTCCGGTGCCGTCGCCGGTCTGGTCGCCATCACCCCGGCCTGCGGCTTCATCGCCCCGTGGGCGGCGGTCCTGCTCGGCGTCGTCGCCGGTGTGGTCTGCGCGCTCGCCATCAGCCTGAAGTACAAGCTCGGCTACGACGACTCGCTCGACGTGGTCGGCGTGCACTTCGTCGGTGGCTGGATCGGCTCGCTCTGGCTCGGTCTGTTCGCCACCAACTCGGTCAACGCCGCCATCACCGACGTGGTCGGCGCCTCCGACGGCCTCTTCTACGGCGGCGGCGTCACCCAGCTCGGCCGGCAGGCCCTCGGTGGTCTGATCGTGACGGTCTGGTCGTTCGCCGTGGCCTACGGCCTCGCCCTCGCCATCGAGAAGACCATCGGTTTCCGGGTCAAGGCGGAGGCCGAGATCGAGGGCGTCGACATCGCCGAGCACGCGGAGAGCGCGTACGACCTGTCGCCGAGCACCGGCGGCGCCGCCGCTGGGGCGTTCGCGATGGCCGGGCTGACCCCGGGCGCCGCGAAGTCGGCCTCGGGGGAGGCCCCCGCGTCGGCTGCGGCAGTGGACGAGAAGGTCGCCGGTTAACGTTCGGAGAATGGAGGGCATGGACATGAAGCTGGTGACCGCGGTCATCAAGCCGTACCAGCTGGACGCGGTGAAGGAGGCTCTGCACGCCCTCGGCGTGGCCGGCCTGACCGTCAGCGAGGTCCAGGGGTACGGGCGGCAGAAGGGGCACACCGAGGTCTACCGGGGTGCCGAGTACACGGTCGAGTTCCTGCCCAAGATCCGGGTCGAGGTGCTCACCGACGAGATGGACGTCGACAAGATCGTCGACGCCATCGTCACCGCGGCCCGGACCGGCAAGATCGGTGACGGCAAGGTCTGGGTGACGGGTGTCGAGGAGGTCGTCCGGGTCCGTACCGGCGAGCGTGGCCTCGACGCGCTGTGAGAGTCCGTTGATGACCCCGTCGACCAGGAGCGCCGCGTCGGACACCGCACCAACCGACGCGCCCGCCCCGGTCGACGGGGTCGGCGGCATCGGGGAGGCCGCCCGGGCCCGGCGTGCCGACGGGCACGACGCCTGGCTCCGGTCGCTGCTGCCCGCCCGGGACGGAATCGCGCTGGTCGCCGTCGGCGGTCTGGGGCGGCGGCAGTGCGCCCCGCACGGCGACCTCGACCTGGTGCTGCTGCACGACAGGGTGCCCGGGGTGGACGAGCTGGCGGCCTCGCTCTGGTACCCGATCTGGGACGCCGGGGTGCGGCTGGACCACTCGGTGCGCACCGTCACCGAGGCGCTCGCGGTGGCCGAGGACGACGTCAAGGTCGCGCTGTCCCTGCTCGACGCGCGCTTCGTCGCCGGTGACCGGGGGCTCGTCGACCACCTGCTCCGCACGGCCGTCGACCACTGGCGGCGTACCGCCGTCCGCCGGCTCCCCGTGCTGCGGGAGATCACCGAGACCCGCTGGCGTACCCACGGCGAGCTGGCCTTCCTGCTCGAAGGCGACCTCAAGGAGGCGGCCGGCGGGCTGCGCGACGTGGGCATCCTGCGCGCCATCGCCACCGCCGGGGTCACCGACGCGCTGCGCCCCGCCGTCCACGCCGCGCATTTGCGCCTGCTGGACACCCGCGACGCCCTGCACGAGCAGGTCGGCCGCCGGGTCGACCGGCTGCTCGCCCAGGAACGCGACGCGGTGGCCCGGCTGCTCGGTCTGCGTCGCCCCGCGTCCGAGACCGGTCCGGACGGCGTCGCCGTCCACGACGGCGACGCGCTGCTGCGGCGGGTCGCCGGGGACGCCCGCACCGTCAGCCACGCCCTCGATGACGCGTGGCGGGCCGCCGACCGGTTGCGCACCGGCCGTCGACGCGGGGGAGACGATCGGCCGGTGCGCCGGCCGGTCGCCCGGGACGTGGTCGAGCACGACGGCGAGCTGGTGCTGGCCCGGACCGCCATCGGCGCCCGTCCCGATCCGAGCCTGTCGCTGCGGGTCGCCGCGGCGGCGGCCACCACCCGGCTGCCGATCGCCCGGGCCACCTGCGAGTGGCTGGCCGCGTACTGCCCGCCGCTGCCGGCGCCCTGGCCGCCGGCCGCCCGAGCCGCGTTGACCACCCTGCTCGGGGCCGGTGCCGGCCTGCTGCCGGCCTGGGAGACCTGCGACCGGTACGGGCTGATCGACGGCTGGTTGCCCGAGTGGACCCGGATGCGCAGCCTGCCGCAGCACAACCCGGTGCACCGGTTCACCCTGGACCGGCACCTGGTGCAGACCGCGTACGAGGCCAGCCGGCACACCCGGGACGTGGACCGGCCCGACCTGCTGCTGCTCGCCGCGTTCCTGCACGACATCGGCAAGGGGCTCCCGGGCGACCACAGTGTCGTCGGGGCACCGATCGCCGAGGAGGTCGCCGCCCGGATCGGTCTGCCGGCCGCGGAGGCGGCGCTGATCGGCACGCTGGTGCGGCTGCACCTGCTGCTGCCCGACGTGGCCACCCGGCGGGACCTGTCCGATCCGAAGACCGTCGCCGGGGTCGCCGAGCAGGTCGGCGACACCACCACCCTGGACCTGCTGCACGCCCTGACCCGGGCCGACGCGGCGGCCACCGGCCCGGCCGCGTGGTCGGACTGGAAGGGACGACTGATCGCTGAGCTGGTCGGCCGGGTACGCACCGCGTTGGACACCGGCGTGGTGCCTCCGCCACCGGCCCCGGATCCGGCGCTGGTGGCCGGGCCGCTTCCCGTCGTACACCTGGGGGAGGACCGGGTGTCGGTGGCCGCGGCGGACCGGCGGGGCCTGCTCGCGACGGTGGCCGGTTGCCTGGCCCTGCACCGGCTGGAGGTGCTCGCCGCGGACGCCACCACGGTCGACGGCCGGGCACTGGTCGAATGCCGGGTGCAGCCCCGGTACGGTCTCGGGCCCGACCCGATCGCGCTCAGCACCGACCTGCGTCGCGCCGTCAACGGGGACGTCTCGGTCACCCAGCGGCTGCGCGGCCGGGCGCTCGCGGCGCGGGGCGCGGGGGCCGCGCCCCGGGTGGTCTGGCACCGGGAGGCTGCCACCGACGCGGTGCTGCTCGAGTTGCGGGCCGCCGACGCGGCGGGGCTGCTCTACCGGGTGACCTGTGCCCTGGACGAGGCCGGTGCCCAGGTGCGCGCCGCCCGCATCTCCACCCTCGGCGGCGACGTGGTGGACGTGTTCTATCTGGTCGGCGGTTGGCCGGGGGACGCCGAGCGGGCCCGGCTGGAGGCGGCCGTGCTGGGCGCGGTCTGAGCTCGTCCGGGCGGCCGGTGGGTGCGGCGGGGTCGGTGTCCGGGAACCCAGGGGAGACGCAGGTGGTTGTGAGGCGCTACAGACCTGAACGCATGGGTGGATCGCCAGGCTCCGATGATCCCCGAGGCCGAGGTCGACGCCGGGGGCGCGGTTGTCCGGATGATCCATTCGTGCCATCAGGTTTGCAGGGTGCGACGGGCAGCTCCGCGCACGACGGAACGGCTGGGCGGAACACGGGGACGGGCGGCGGGCTACCCTAGCGGTGGCTGGACACCTGCCCGGCCGCGTTGTGCCCGCCGGAAAAACGACAAACGGGATGTTCGCGTGTTTGACACCTTGAGTGACCGCCTCTCCGGGATCTTCACCAAGCTCCGCGGCAAGGGTCGGCTCACCGACGCCGACATCGACGCCACCGCGCGCGAGATCCGCATGGCGCTGCTGGAGGCGGACGTCGCGCTGCCGGTGGTCAAGGGCTTCATCGCCAACGTCAAGGAGCGGGCGCGCAGCGCCGAGGTGTCCCAGGCGCTCAACCCGGCCCAGCAGATCGTCAAGATCGTCAACGAGGAGCTGATCACGGTCCTCGGCGGCGAGGGGCGGCGGCTCCAGTTCGCCAAGCAGCCGCCGACGGTGATCATGCTGGCCGGCCTCCAGGGTTCCGGTAAGACCACCCTCGCCGGCAAGCTGGCCCGCTGGCTCAAGGCCCAGGGGCACCAGCCGCTGCTGGTCGCCGCCGACCTCCAGCGCCCCAACGCCGTCGGGCAGCTGCAGGTGCTCGGCGGCCGGGCCGGGGTCGAGGTGTACGCCCCGGAGCCCGGCAACGGCGTCGGCGACCCGGTGCAGGTGGCTCGCGCCTCGATCGAGCACGCGCGGCGGGCCGCCCGGGACATCGTCATCGTCGACACCGCCGGCCGCCTCGGTATCGACACCGAGATGATGCGGCAGGCCGCCGACATCCGCGACGCGGTCGACCCGGACGAGGTCATCTTCGTCATCGACGCCATGGTCGGTCAGGACGCGGTCCGCACCGCCGAGGCGTTCCGCGACGGGGTCGGCATCACCGGCGTGGTGCTGTCGAAACTCGACGGTGACGCCCGGGGTGGTGCCGCGCTGTCGGTCCGGGAGGTCACCGGGCAGCCGATCCTCTTCGCCTCCACCGGAGAGAAGCTGGAGGACTTCGACGTCTTCCACCCCGACCGGATGGCCAGCCGGATCCTCGGTATGGGCGACGTCCTCACTCTGATCGAGCAGGCCGAGCAGGCCTTCGACGCCGATCAGAAGGAGAAGATGACCGCCAAGCTGATGGGCGGCGAGCAGTTCACCCTGGAGGACTTCCTCGACCAGCTCATCGCCGTCCGCCGGATGGGCCCGATCGCCAACGTGCTGGCCATGATGCCCGGCATGGGGCAGATGAAGGACCAGCTCGCCGATCTGGACGACAAGCACTTCGACCGGGTCACCGCGATCATCCGGTCGATGACCCCGGCCGAGCGGACCAACCCGAAGATCATCAACGGTTCCCGGCGGGCCCGCATCGCGGGCGGCTCCGGGGTCACCGTCATGGACGTCAACCAGCTGCTCAACCGCTTCGCCGACGCGCAGAAGATGATGAAGCAGATGGGCGGCATGATGGGCCTGCCGGGCAGTCGGCGCAAGGCCACCAAGTCGCCGAAGAACAAGCGGAAGGGCACCAAGGGCGGTGGCGGCCGGCCGCGGATCGGTGCCGGTGGCGTGCCGGGCGGCTTCCCGGGCGGTATGCCGCAGCTTCCGCCCGGCATGGACCCGGGCGACCTGGCCGGTGGGCAGGGGCTGCCCCCGGGCTTCAAGCTTCCGAAAATCGACTTCAACAAGTTCGGTAAGGGCGACAACCGCCCTCGCTGATGGCTCTGCACGTACGCGGTGTGCTCCTGCCCGACGACGAGGTGCGGGATCTCTGGCTGGTCGGCGACCGGGTCACCTTCGAGCCGGTGCCCGGCGCGGAGACGATCGCCGACGGCGGCTACCTGCTGCCCGGCCTCACCGACGCGCACTGCCACATCGGCATCGCCCGCGGCGGTGCCCCGATCGCCTCGCTCGACCAGGCCCGCGACCTGGCCCGCGCCGACCGCGACGCCGGGGTGCTCGCCATCCGCGACGCCGGCTCCCCGTACCCGTACCCGGAACTCGACGACGAGCCGGACCTGCCGCGACTGGCCCGCGCGGGCCGGCACATCGCCCCGCCCAGGCGGTACCTGCGCGACATCGGGGTGGAGGTCGGCGCGGCCGAGGTCGCCGCGACCGTGGCCGCGCAGGCGCGCGCCGGCAACGGCTGGGTCAAGCTGGTCGGCGACTGGATCGACCGCCAGGCAGGCGACCTCGCGCCCGCCTGGGACGCGGACACCATGACGGCGGCCGTGGTGGCGGCCCACGCCGCCGGCGTACGCGCCGCGGTGCACACCTTCTCCGAGACGGCCGTGGAGATCATGGTGCGGGCCGGGGTGGACTCGGTGGAGCACGGCACGGGGCTGAGCCTCGACCTGATCGACCTGATGGCCCGCCAGGGCACGGCGCTCGTGCCCACAATGATCAACATTCGGACCTTCGGCGGGATCGCCGACCAGGCCCGGGCGAAGTTCCCCGGGTACGCCGACCACATGCTCGCCCTGCGGGACCGCTTCCCGGAGGTGGTGCGGGCCGCGTACGAGGCGGGGGTGCCGATCTACGTCGGCACCGACGCGGGCGGCGGCATCGACCACGGCCTCGCCGCCGAGGAGATGCTCCTGCTGCACGACCGGGCCGGTATGTCCCCCGACGACGTGCTCGCCGCCGCCTCCTGGCGGGCCCGCGACTGGCTCGGCTTCCCCGGGCTCGTCGAGGGTGGCCTCGCCGACCTGGTCGTCTACCCCGAGGATCCACGGGCCGACCTCCGGGTCGTCCGGGCCCCCTCCCGTATCGTCCTGCGTGGCCGGGTGCTGCGCTGACCCGCGGTCCGTGGCGCGACGCGGCCGGTGGGCCGCCCGGACGCCACCGCGGCGCGGTCGCCGCATAGGATGTGCGGTCATGGCTCGCGTGCTCACTCCCCGTGCGGAGGACTTCCCCCGCTGGTACCAGGACCTCATCGCCAAGGCGAAGCTGGCCGACAACGGCCCGGTCCGGGGGACCATGGTCATCCGTCCGGCCGGCTACGCCATCTGGGAGCGGATGCAGGCCGAGATGGACGCCCGGATCAAGGCGGCCGGCGCGGAGAACGCGTACTTCCCGCTCTTCATCCCGGAGAGCTACCTCAAGCGCGAGGCCGAGCACGTCGAGGGCTTCTCGCCGGAGCTGGCGGTGGTCACCCACGGTGGCGGCAAGCAGCTCGCCGAGCCGGTGGTGGTGCGCCCCACCAGTGAGACGGTGATCGGCGAGTTCATGGCCAAGTGGATCGACTCGTACCGGGACCTGCCGCTGCTGCTCAACCAGTGGGCCAACGTGGTCCGCTGGGAGCTGCGCCCCCGGATCTTCCTGCGGACCAGCGAGTTCCTCTGGCAGGAGGGGCACACCGCGCACGCCACCCGGGACGACGCCCGGGCCTACGCGCGGCGGATCCTGCACGAGGCGTACGAGGACCTGATGGTCAACGTGCTCGGCATCCCGGTGGTGGTCGGCCTGAAGACCACCCGGGAGCGCTTCGCCGGCGCGACCGCCACGTACACCTGCGAAGGCATGATGGGTGACGGCAAGGCGCTCCAGCTCGGCACCAGCCACGAGCTGGGGCAGAACTTCGCCAAGGCGTTCGACATCAGCTACTCCTCCGCCGAGGGCGGCCGGGAGCACGCCTGGACGACCTCCTGGGGCACCTCCACCCGGATGCTCGGTGGCCTGATCATGGCTCACGGCGACGACAACGGCCTGCGGGTGCCGCCGAGGCTGGCGCCGATCCAGGCGTACGTGATGGTGGTCAAGGCCGGCGAGGGCGTCGGCGAGGCGGCGGCCAAGCTGCGCGACGCGCTGCGCGACGCGGGCGTGCGGGTCGCGCTCGACGACCGCGTCGACACCCCGTTCGGCCGCCGGGCCGTCGACGCCGAGCTGCGCGGCTACCCGGTACGCGTCGAGGTCGGCCCCCGCGACCTGGCCGCCGGCAACGCGGTCGTGGTCCGGCGTACGGACGGCTCGAAGGCCCCCACCCCGGTGGCGGACGTGGTCGGCGCGGTGCTGGCCGCCCTGGACGCCGACCAGCGGGCGCTGCACGACCAGGCCCTGGCCCACCGCGAGTCCCGCACCACGGAGGTGTCGACGCTGGCGGAGGCGATCGAGGCGGCGGCCACCGGCTGGGCCCGGGTGCCGTGGTCGGCGGTCGGCGTGGCCGGTGAGGCGGAGGCGAACGGGCAGGGCGTGACGGTGCGCTGCCTGCTGCGCGCCGACGGCTCGGTGCCGGACTCGGAGGACGAGCCGGACCTGGTCGCCATCCTGGCCCGCGCCTACTGAGGTGCGCCCGGCCACTCCCGACGACCGGTTCGAGCCGGGTCGGTTGATCATGCATCGGAACGTGCGGCGCGGCCGGATCGGTTGGGTCCGGGCGGGCCGGGTGGTCAGCGACGACGAGCGCGGCCTGCTGCTCTGGATCGCCCGGGACGCCCCGGTGGCGCACGAGGTGACAGCGGCGGGCCTCGGCATGCGGGCAATGCCCTTCGCCGAGTGGATCACCTCGTCGTACCGGCTGGCGCGGGGCCGGTGGAACGGTCCGCCGGTGCTGAAGTTCCTGCCCACCGGGGCGGCCCACTCGGTCTGGTGGTTCCGTGACGGGCAGGGCCGCTTCATCAACTGGTACGTGAACCTGGAGGAGCCCGGTGTCCGGTGGGACGACGGTGCCGTCGCCGGGGTCGACGTGGTGGACCAGGACCTCGACGTGGTGGTCCACCCCGACCGGAGTTGGGAGTGGAAGGACGAGGAGGAGTTCGCCGAGCGGATCGCCTTCGCCGAGCACTACTGGGTGGCCGACGAGGCGACGGTCCGCGCCGAGGGCGAGCGGGTGATCGCCCTCGCCGAGGCGGGGGCCTTCCCGTTCGACGGCACCTGGTGCGACTACACCCCGCCGGCGGCCTGGGACGTGCCGGACGAGTTGCCGCCGGGCTGGGACCGTCCGCCGGTGCGCTGAGGCGTGTTCCATGTCACGCCGACGCCGGCTCCGCGCGCGGTGTCCGGGTCCGGTGTGAGAGATCGGCGGCGGATCTGGCAGAATGGGTCGCTGGTATCCGGCGCGCGTCCGGCGCCCTCTAACCCGGGCGTGTCGCCAGTCCACCGAGCAGTCTCCGGCCCAACCCCACTGTGCCGGTCGGCGCTCACCCGTGCACACCGCCCGTCCGGGCCGGTGAGATCGCAACAGGAGCGAAACAACTGTGGCCGTAAAGATCCGGCTCCTGCGGATGGGTAAGATCCGCAACCCGCAGTACCGCATCGTCATCGCCGACTCGCGCACCAAGCGTGACGGTCGCGCGATCGAGTTCGTCGGCGTGTACCAGCCGAAGGAAGACCCTTCGGTGATCGAGGTCAAGTCGGACCGGGTCCAGTACTGGCTCTCCGTCGGCGCGCAGCCGAGCGAGGCGGTGCAGCGTCTGCTGGAGCTGACCGGTGACTGGCAGAAGTTCAAGGGCCTGCCGGCCCCGCCGCCGCTGAAGGTCGCCCCGGAGCGGGCCGACCGCAAGGCGGCGTACGAGGCCGAGGCGCAGGCCGCCGCCGGCGTGGCCGCGACCCCGGCCGCCAAGCCGGCCAAGAAGGCCGCCAAGACCGAGGCCCCGGCCGAGGCCGCTGCTCCTGCCGACGCCGGTGAGCAGGCCTGACGTGGCACTGCGTCCCGCGCTGGAGCACCTGGTCAAGGGCATCGTCGACCACCCGGACGACGTGCGCGTCCGCATGATCGACTCCCGTCGGGGCAAGCGGCTGGAAGTCCGCGTGCACCCCGAGGACCTCGGCACCGTCATCGGGCGGTCCGGCCGGACCGCCAAGGCGCTGCGCCAGGTGATCGGCTCCATCGGCGGACGCGGGGTACGCGTCGACATCGTCGACTCGTACTGATGCTGCTCGTCGTCGGCAGGATCGGCAAACCGCACGGCATCCGCGGTGAGGTCACCGTGGAGGTGCGGACCGACGAACCGGAAGCACGGTTCGCCCCGGGTACGGTGCTCCGCACCGCGCCCGGGGCGAGACCCCGGGCCGAGGCCCCGGGCAGGGAGCCGCATACCGAACCCGGGCCGGTGCCCGCGACCGACGCCGGGACGCAGTTCCAGGTCCCGGCGGAGCTGACCGTCGAGGCGGCCCGCTTCCACCAGGGCCGGCTCCTGGTCGCCTTCGAGGGCGTGCTGGACCGCGACGTCGCCGAGGTGCTGCGTGGCACCCTGCTCGTGGTGGACAGCGCCGACGTGGCGCCGCCGGAGGACCCGGAGGAGTTCCACGACCACCAGTTGGTCGGCCTCGCCGTGGTCACCCCGGACGGCCAGCGGCTGGGCGAGGTCGCCGGGATCGACCACGCTCCCGCCTCGGACCTGCTCGTGCTGCGCCGGCCCGAGGGGCGTACCGCATTGATCCCCTTCGTCAAGGCGATCGTCCCCGAGGTCGATCTCGCCGGCGGCCGGGTCGTGGTCGACCCGCCGGACGGCCTGCTCGACCTGTAGCCGGAGCCGCCCCTCATGCGCGTCGACATCGTGTCGATCTTTCCCGAGTACTTCGCCCCGCTGGACCTGTCGCTGATCGGCCGGGCTCGGGCGAACGGGACGCTCCGGCTGGCCGTGCACGACCTGCGGGACTGGACGCACGACGTGCACCGGACGGTCGACGACACCCCCTACGGCGGCGGGCCCGGCATGGTCATGCGCCCGGAACCCTGGGGCGCGGCCCTGGACGCCCTGGCTCCGGGCGAGCTGAGCCCCGACGGGCACACCCTGCCCCGGCTGCTGGTGCCCTCCCCGGCCGGCGTGCCGTTCACCCAGGCGATGGCGCACGAGTTGGCCGCCGAGTCGCACCTGCTCTTCGCCTGCGGCCGGTACGAGGGCATCGACCAGCGGGTGCTGGAGCACGCCGCGACGCGGATGCCGGTCACCGAGGTGTCTCTCGGTGACTACGTGCTCTTCGGCGGCGAGGTGGCGGTGCTGGTGATCCTCGAGGCGGTCACCCGGCTGCTGCCCGGGGTGCTGGGCAACGCCGGCTCGCTGGAGGAGGAGTCGCACGCCCACGGGCTGCTGGAGGCTCCCATGTTCACCAAGCCGGCGACCTGGCGGGGGCTGGAGGTGCCGGAGGTGCTCCGTTCCGGCGACCACGGCAGGATCGCCCGCTGGCGGCGGGACGAGGCGTTGCGGCGTACGGCGGCGCGCCGTCCCGACATGATCGCCGCGCTCCCCCCGGGAAGCCTCGACAAGCGGGACGTCGCCGCGTTGGATCGGGGTGGGTTTCCGGTGCCGCCGGGGGATGTGGCAAAGTAGGGGGGTTGCCGCGCCCGCCCACGCCGTGAGCGGACGCGAGGGCCCCCGACCGGGGCCGGCGTCGCCGGCTGCCACCCGGGAGTCAGAATCACCCATCCGCGCACCGACTGACGGTGCGCCGTGAGCCTTACGAGGACGCAGCGATGAACATCCTGGACGCCCTTGACGCCCAGTCGAAGCGGGTCGACCTTCCCGACTTCCGTGCCGGTGACACCGTGAAGGTGCACGCGCGGGTCGTCGAGGGCAACCGGTCCCGTGTCCAGATCTTCCAGGGCGTCGTCATCCGTCGCCAGGGTGACGGTCTGCGCGAGACCTTCTCGGTCCGCAAGGTCAGCTTCGGCGTCGGCGTGGAGCGGACCTACCCGCTCAACAGCCCGGCGATCGACCGGATCGAGGTTGTGACCCGCGGTGACGTCCGCCGCGCCAAGCTCTACTACCTGCGCGAGCTGCGGGGCAAGAAGGCCAAGATCAAGGAGCTGCGCGAGAAGCAGCCGGCGAGCTGAGCACCGCTCGCCACGCCCCTGACCTGCGCGGATGTCGTATCGACCAGATCGAACTACCCTGGTCGTACGGGCGCAGGAGGGCTGCGACGCCGCGACGTGGTCACGGCATGCGATCGTCCACTACCGCCCGTGGAGCCTCGAGGAGGCTCCCGGGCGGTAGTGTCGTTTCTGCGGACCGGGGAGTGGCGTGGTGCAGGTGCTTGACGACAACGGCACGGTCGACCCGTGGCGCAGGAGGGCCCGCCGCACCCCGAAGCAGATGCCACTCTGGCAGGAGTTGCCGCTGCTGCTGATCGTGGCGTTCTGCCTCGCGGTGCTGATCCGCACCTTTCTGCTCCAGGCGTTCTTCATCCCGTCCGGCTCGATGGAGGACACTCTCCTCGTCGGCGACCGGGTCCTGGTCAACAAGGTCGTCTACGACGTCCGTGACCCGGTGCGCGGCGAGGTGGTGGTGTTCCGCGGCACCGACCGGTGGGTGGCACAGGAGCCGACCGGCCCGCCGCCGGACTTCGCCGGCAAGATCGCTCGTACCCTCGGCGATCTGGTCGGGGTGAGCCGCCCCGGTGAGAAGGACTTCATCAAGCGGGTCATCGGCGTGCCCGGGGACCGGGTGCGGTGCTGCGACGAGCAGGGCCGGGTGCTGGTCAACGACATCCCGCTGGACGAGCCCTACGTGATCCGCAACTCGCCGCTAAACGTGCCGCCCAATCCCGGGGAGTGCCGGTCACGGCGCTTCGACGAGATCGTCGTCCCACCCGACCAGATCTTCGTGATGGGCGACCACCGGCTGGTCTCCCAGGACGCCCGGTGCCAGGGGCCGGTGCCGATCGACAACGTCGTCGGCCGGGCCTTCATGGTGGTCTGGCCGTCGCAGCGGTGGGCGTCGCTGTCGGTGCCGGCGACCTTCGCCCAACTGTCCCGCCCGGCCGCCGCGCCGGCGCAGCCGGTCGAGGCCACCCCGGTCGGCGGTGTCGTCCTCCTCGTCCCGATGGCGGGGCTGATGTCGGTTCTCGCGCGTTCCGGACGATCTCCGCGTGCCCGGCGACGTAGGCTCCATTCGTGATTGACGAGCAGACCGAGAAGCCCCGCAGCTCCTTCTGGAAGGAGCTGCCCATCCTGCTGGGCGTGGCGATCCTGGTGGCGGTGCTGGTCCGCGCCTTCGTGCTGCAGACCTTCTTCATCCCGTCACCGTCCATGGAGAACACGCTCAAGATCGACGATCGGGTGCTGGTCAACAAGCTGGTCTACGACTTCCGGTCGCCGCACCGAGGCGAGGTCGTGGTGTTCAAGGCGCCGACGTCGTGGAGCGGCAACCCCAACGGCGAGGACTTCATCAAGCGGGTGATCGGTGTGGGCGGGGACCGGGTCGTCTGTTGCGACGCCGGCAAGCTGGTGATCAACGGCCAGCGGCTCGACGAGCCGTACATCTACTCCGCCGATGGTCAGCAGGACAAGCCGGCCGACCAGGAGTTCGACATCACCGTCCCCGCGGGGCGGCTCTGGGTGATGGGTGACCACCGCTCCGCCTCGGGTGACTCGCTGGAACACTGGCAGCAGTCCGGTCGGGACGTCACCGAGGCGACGATCCCGGAGGACCGGGTGGTCGGCCGCGCCTTCACGGTGTTCTGGCCGGTGGACCGGGCAACCTGGTTGAGCGTGCCGAAGCCGTTCGACGCGATCCCCAGCCCGTAACCGCGGCCAACCGCCCTGACGTGGCCCCGGGTCACCCGCGTCTGGCAGTCTGGGGCGGTGACCGTCCATACCCCTCGTCGTGCGGGCCGGGTGCTGCTCGTCGACTCCGCAGGCCGGGTGCTGCTCTTCGAGGGCGTCGATCCGGCCCGACCGGAGCACCGCTACTGGTTCACCCCCGGCGGTGGGCTCGACCCGGGCGAGACCCCGGCTCAGGGCGCGGCCCGCGAGTTGGCCGAGGAGACCGGGCTGCGGCTCAGCCCGGCCGAGCTGGGCGCCCCGGTCTGGTCGGAGACGGTCGAGTTTCCCTTCGACGGCGTCCGCTACCGCCAGGAGCAGGAGTTCTTCCTGGTCCGGATCGACGCCTGGGAGGTGGACACCACGGGCTTCGACGCGGTCGAGCGGGCCACCGTGTCCGGGTACCGGTGGTGGTCGGTGGCGGAACTGGCCGCCACCGACCAGCGGTACTACCCGGAGGACCTACCAGGCGTGCTGGCCCGGGCGCTGGCCGGTGACCCGCTCCCGGCCACCGGGCCGGTCGACCCGTCGCACGGGGGTGCGCCGTGCTGACGCCGCCGCGCACCGTGGTACGCCGCGACGGTGGCCTGTACGCCCTGGAGCGCGCCCTGCAACGGCGGGGTTTCCGGCACGTGGCCGGAGCCGACGAAGCCGGCCGGGGTGCCTGCGCGGGTCCGCTGGTCGCCGCCGCCGCGATCCTGCCCGAGGGACGGCGGGGCGAGATCGACGGGCTGGCCGACTCCAAGCTGCTCACCGCGGCCAGCCGGGAGCGGGTGTACGACGAGGTGGTCAGCCGCGCCCTGGCGTACTCGGTGGTGGTCATCCCGGCCGAGGAGGTCGACGCGCGAGGGCTGCACGTGTGCAATCTCGCCGCGATGCGCCGGGCGCTGGCGTCGCTGACCACCCGACCGGACTACGTGCTGACCGACGGGTTCGGCGTGGACGGGCTGGACGTGCCGGGGCTGGCGGTGTGGAAGGGCGACCGGGTGGCGGCCTGTGTGGCGGCGGCCAGCGTGCTGGCCAAGGTCACCCGGGACCGGATCATGGTGGAACTCGACGAGCGCCACCCCGGCTACGGCTTCGCCGAGCACAAGGGGTACATCACGGCCGAGCACACCGGTGCGCTGCGCGAACTCGGCCCGTGTGTGGAGCACCGTTTCTCGTACGTGAACGTGGCCGCCGTGTCCGGGCGCGACGGGGCCCCGCCCCGGGCGCGACGGCCTGTCGGCGGGTCCGCGCCCGAGCCGATGGAGCACGCGGGCGCGTCAAGGAGTACCGTCGGCGTGGCGTTGGGCGAGCAGCCTCGACCCTCCGCGGCGGTGGGGGAAGATGTGGTCATGGAAGGCGGAGAGCGATGAGCGCGGAAGATCTCGAGAAGTACGAGACCGAGATGGAGCTGCAGCTCTACCGGGAGTACCGCGACATTGTCCGCCAGTTCTCCTACGTGGTGGAGACCGAGCGCCGCTTCTACCTGGCCAACCAGGTCGACCTGCACGTGCGCAACTCCGACGGTGAGGTCTACTTCGAGGTCGAGATGCACGACGCCTGGGTGTGGGACATGTACCGCCCCGCTCGGTTCGTCAAGAACGTCCGGGTGATGACGTTCAAGGACGTCAACGTCGAGGAACTCGAGAAGCCGGATATCTCCCTCCCTGCCGATTCCGGCTTCGGCGGCTGACCGACCCACCCGATCCACCGGCCCCCAGC
>NZ_SMKF01000102.1 GCF_004348325.1 Micromonospora sp. KC213
GTGGCGTTCGGGGCGGAGTGGGCGGGCTTCATCGGCCCGCTGCCGCAGGACAACACCCCGGACGAGGGCCCGTGGTCGGACTGGTTCGCCCGGCGACGGCTCCTGCCGTACCTGCGCCGGTCGGTGGCGGACGGCGCGCTCGGAGCGGCGGAGGCCGCGCTGGTCGAGCAGGTCGTGGCGCGGATCGGTGAGTTCGGCGGGGACGAGCCGCCGGCCCGGGTTCACGGCGACCTCTGGCCCGGCAACCTGCTCTGGGGTGCCGACGACCGGGTGTGGCTGATCGACCCGGCGGCGCACGGTGGGCACCGGGAGACCGACCTGGCCCAGTTGGCGCTTTTCGGCGGGCCCCCGCACCACGACCGGATCATGGCCGCCTACCGGGAGGCGTGGCCGCTGGCGGACGGCTGGCGGGAACGGGTACCGCTGCATCAGCTCCATCTGCTGCTGGTGCACACCGCCCTGTTCGGGACGACGTACCGCGATGCGGTCACCCGGGCCGCCCGCGCGGCGCTGGACGGGCTCGGCCGCGCTACCGTCAACGGGTGACCGCCGCTCCGACGACCGACGGCGTCCTCGTCGACCGGTACGGCCGTGTCGCCCGGGACCTGCGCGTCTCGCTGACCGACAAGTGCAATCTGCGCTGCACCTACTGCATGCCGGCCGAAGGGCTGCCGTGGTTGGCCGGGCCGCAGCTGCTGGCCGACGCGGAGATCGTCCGGCTGGTCCGGGTGGCCGTGGAGCGGCTCGGCGTGACCGAGGTGCGCTTCACCGGGGGGGAGCCGCTGATCCGCCCCGGGCTGACCGGCATCGTCGCCGCGGTGGCGTCGCTCACCCCACGGCCGCGGATCTCGCTCACCACCAACGGCATCGGCCTGCACCGACTCGCCCCCGCCCTGCGCGAGGCCGGGCTGGACCGGGTGAACGTGTCGCTGGACACCCTGGATCGGGAGCGGTTCGCCGCGCTGACCCGGCGGGACCGGCTGGCCGACGTGCTCGCCGGGCTGAACGGCGCGGCCGGCGCCGGCCTGACCCCCGTCAAGATCAACTCGGTGCTGATGCGTGGGGTCAACGACGACGAGGCCCCAGCGCTGCTGCGTTTCGCCCTCGACCACGGTTACGAGCTGCGGTACATCGAGCAGATGCCGCTGGACGCCCAGCACGGCTGGGACCGCGCGGCCATGGTCACCGCGGACGAGATCCTCGGCGCGTTGGAGCAGGAGTTCACGCTCACCCCGGATCCGGCCCTGCGCGGCGGGGCCCCGGCCGAGACCTGGCTGGTCGACGGCGGTCCGGCCCGGGTGGGCGTGATCGCCACCGTCACCCGGCCCTTCTGCGGGGACTGCGACCGGACCCGGCTCACCGCCGACGGTCAGGTCCGCAACTGCCTGTTCGCCACCGAGGAGTCCGACCTGCGCGGCGCGCTACGGGCCGGCGCGGACGACGGCGAGCTGGCCCGGCGCTGGCAGGCCGCCACGCGGGTCAAGCGGGCCGGGCACGGCATCGACGACCCCAGCTTCCTGCAACCGTCCCGACCCATGTCGGCGATCGGAGGTTGAGCGATGCACCTCACCGTCCGCTACTACGCCGGGGCCCGGGCCGCCGCGGGGCGTACCGAGGAGAGCGTGCCGGCGGGCCGGTCCGTGGACGAACTCGTCGGTGAACTCGGCGACCGCCACGGACAGCGGCTGGCCGCCGTCCTGGCGGTGGCGAGCTTCCTGGTGGACGGCGTGGCCTGTCATGATCGTCGGAAACCGCTGCCGCCCGGGGCCACGATCGACGTGCTGCCACCCTTCGCGGGCGGCTGAGAAAGGGCCGGCATGCTGGCGATCACGGGCTTCGTGGCCACCCTCACACTGATCACCGGCTTGATCCACTTTTATCTGTGGAAGCGGCTGGTCAAGGACACCACCGGGCCGGGCCGGTGGCGGAAGGCCGGCAGTGTCGTCGCGCTCGTCCTCGCGCTGCTCGTCCCGGCCACCATGATCACCACTCGGGCCGTCGGGGCGTTCTGGCTGGCCTGGCCGGGCTACCTCTGGCTCGCCCTGATGTTCTACCTGCTGGTCGTACTGCTGCTGCTGGAAGTGCCGACGGCGGTGGCGAAGCTGGTGCTGCGCCGCCGGGCGGTGGTCGCCGAGCCGACCACCGCCGCGCCGGAGCCGGTGCTGGTCGGTGCCGCCGGTGCCGCCGACCCGCCGGCTGCCGCGGCCGTGAACCAGCCGGACCACGACCCGGCTCGCCGGTTGCTGCTCGCCCGGGGGGCGGCGATCTTCGCCGGGCTCACCGCGGCGGGCGTCACCGGGTACGGCGTCCGCACCGCCCTGGGTCCGCCGCAGCTGGACCGGGTGCAGATCCCCCTGGCCAAGCTGCCCCGGAGCATGGACGGGCTACGCATCGCCACCGTCTCCGACATCCACATCGGACCCCTCAACGGCCCGGAGCACACCCAGCGGATCGTCGCGATGATCAACCGGCTGGACGCGGACATCGTCGCGGTCGTCGGTGACCTCGTCGACGGCTCGGTCGCCGAGTTGGGCGAGGCCGCCGCGCCGCTGCGGGACCTCCGCTCCCGGTACGGCAGCTTCTTCGTCACCGGCAACCACGAGTACTACTCCGGCGTGGAGGAGTGGGTACGGGAGGTGGACCGGCTCGGCCTGCGGGTGCTCCAGAACGAGCGCCAGGAGATCCGGGCCCGGGGTGGCGTGCTCGACTTGGCTGGTGTGAACGACGTCACCGCCGCCGGCACCGGGGTGGCCGCGCCCGCCGACTACGCCGCCGCGCTCGCCGACCGGGACACCACCCGGCCGGTGGTGCTGCTCGCCCACCAGCCAGTAGCCGCGCACGAGGCGGCGAAGTTCGGCGTCGACCTGCAACTGTCCGGGCACACCCACGGCGGACAGATGGTCCCGTTCAACCTGGCCGTGCGGCTCCAGCAGCCGGTGGTCTCCGGGCTGGGCGAGGTGGACGGCACCAAGGTGTACGTCACCAACGGCGCCGGCTTCTGGGGCCCGCCGGTACGCGTCGGCGCCCCGCCGCAGGTGACCCTGGTCGAGCTGCGTACCCCATAGCGCGACCCGGGCCCACCGTCCAGCACCGGATTGCTCAGGTCACGCGTACGCGTGGCGACGGGCGGGCACTGGACCACTCGTGACAGGATGCGGCGTGCCTCCGTTCAGCGCCGCACCCCCCGGTGGCCTCCCGCCATTCGTCGCGGACCTGCACATCCACTCGAAGTACTCGCGCGCGTGCAGCCGCGACCTCACCCTGCCGAACCTCGGCTGGTGGGCCCGGCGCAAGGGCATCGGGGTGCTCGGTACCGGGGACTTCACCCATCCCGCCTGGTACGACCACCTGCGGGAGACCCTGCGTCCCGCCGAGCCCGGCCTGTACCGGCTCGACCCCGAGGCGGAGCGGGACATCGCCCGCCG
Organism: Micromonospora sp. KC213; assembly: GCF_004348325.1. Classification (GTDB taxonomy): domain Bacteria; phylum Actinomycetota; class Actinomycetes; order Mycobacteriales; family Micromonosporaceae; genus Micromonospora. Next base: position 3,426 of record NZ_SMKF01000102.1, read on the forward strand.
GTTGCCGCCGCGGCTGGCGAGCGTGGCCGAGGCCGACCCGGTCCGGTTCATGCTGAGCGTGGAGATCTCCACGATCTACAAGCGGGACGACCGGACCCGGAAGGTGCACCACCTGGTCTACCTGCCGGATCTGGACGCGGTGGGACGGTTCAACGCGGCACTGGGGCGGATCGGCAACCTCGGCTCGGACGGCCGGCCGATCCTCGGTCTGGACTCCCGGGATCTGCTGGAGATCACCCTGGAGGCCAGCAGCGACGGTTATCTGGTGCCGGCGCACATCTGGACACCCTGGTTCTCGGCGCTGGGCTCGAAGTCCGGCTTCGACGCGATCGCCGACTGTTACGCCGACCTGGCCGGGCACATCTTCGCGGTGGAGACCGGCCTCTCGTCGGACCCGGAGATGAACTGGCGCGTCGGCAGCCTGGACGGCTACCGGCTGGTGTCCAACTCGGACGCCCACTCGCCGCCCGCGCTGGGCCGGGAGGCGACCGTCTTCTCCTGCGCCCGGGACTACTTCGCCATCCGGGAGGCGCTGCGCGGCGCAGACGGGTTGACCGGGACGATCGAGTTCTTCCCCGAGGAGGGGAAGTACCACGCCGACGGGCACCGCCTCTGTGGGGTCAACTGGGCACCGGAGCGTACCCGGCAGGCCGGCGGGCGCTGCCCGGAGTGCGGCAAGCCGCTGACCGTGGGCGTGCTGAGCCGGGTGGAGGAACTGGCCGACCGGCCGGTGGGGCACCGGCCTGCGCAGGCCCGCGAGGTGACCCATCTGGTGCCGCTGGCCGAGATCCTCGGCGAGATCAACAAGGTCGGCGCCCGGTCGAAGAAGGTCGAGGGGAAGCTCAACGAGCTGGTCGCCGCGCTCGGCCCGGAGCTGGAGATCCTCACCCGTACCCCGGTCGACGCGATCGGCCGGGTCGGCGGCGAACTGCTCGCCGAGGCGATCGGGCGGCTGCGCCGCGGCGACGTCCGCCGGGTGCCCGGCTACGACGGCGAGTACGGCGTGATCACCCTGTTCGACCCCGCCGAGCTGGGTGCGGGCGGCACCCCCACGACCCAGGACGCGCTCTTCGACGTACCGGTGCCGGCGCAGCGCAGCCCCGCGGAGCCGGCGCCGAAGCCGAAGGCCCGGCGGCCGGCGGCGAAGGTCGAGCCGAAGCGGAAGGCCACGCAGGCTCCGCCGCCGCCACCGATCGCGCCGTCGCCCTCGCCGCACGAGCCGTTCGAGCCGATGCTGGCCGGCATGGAGGAGGTCGGCACCGGGCTGCTGGACCGACTGGACGCGATGCAGCGGGTGGCCGCCTCCGCGCCGGGCGGCCCGCTGTTGATCGTGGCCGGGCCGGGCACCGGCAAGACCCGGACGCTGACCCACCGGATCGCGTACCTCTGCGCCGAGCTGAACGTCTTCCCGGAGCAGTGCCTGGCGATCACCTTCACCCGGCGGGCCGCCGAGGAGCTGCGGCACCGTCTGGACGGGCTGCTCGGCCCGGTGGCCGAGGACGTCACCGTGGGCACCTTCCACTCGCTCGGGTTGACCATCCTGCGGGAGAACGCGGCGGCGGCCGGGCTGCCGACCGGCTTCCGGATCGCCGACGACGGCGACCGGGCCGCCGCCCGCGCCGAGGCCGGCGACGACGACGCCCGGTACACGACCCTGCTGCGCAAGCGGGATCTGGTCGACCTGGACGAGCTGCTCACCCTGCCGGTCGCGCTGCTGAGCGGTGACCGGAGGCTGGTCGACGAGTACCGCGACCGCTGGCGGTGGATCTTCGTGGACGAGTACCAGGACGTCGACGCGGTCCAGTACGAGCTGCTGCGCCTGATCAGCCCCGCCGACGGCAACCTCTGTGCGATCGGCGACCCGGACCAGGCGATTTACTCGTTCCGGGGTGCTGACGTCGGCTACTTCCTGCGTTTCTCGCAGGACTTCACCGATGCCCGGTTGGTCCGGCTCAACCGCAACTACCGCTCGTCGGCGCCGATCCTGGCCGCCGCCGTGCAGACTATCGCGCCGTCGTCGCTGGTCCGGGGCCGCCGGCTCGATCCGGCCCGACTCGACCCCGAGGCCCCGCTGGTCGGTCGCTACCCGGCGGCCTCCGTCGCCGACGAGGCCGATTTCGTGGTACGCACCATCGACGATCTGGTTGGCGGGCTGTCGCACCGGTCGCTGGACTCGGGACGGATCGACGGTCGGGTCACCTCCCTGTCGTTCTCCGACATCGCGGTGCTCTACCGCACCGACTCGCAGGCCGCGCCGATCGTGGACGCGCTGGCCCGGGCGAACATCCCGGTGCAGAAGCGCTCGCACGACCGGCTGCGGGACCGGCCGGGCGTGCCGGCGATCGCCCGCGAGCTGCGGCACGCCGGGCTCGGCGGCCCGCTGGCCGCCCGGGTCCGTCTCGCCGGAGAGGTGCTCGCCGAGCGTTTCGCCGCTCCCACGCTGGACGGTTCCGGCGCGGTACGCCCCGAGGACATCCGGGTGGCGGTGGACCTGCTCACCCCGCTGGCCCGGCGTTGCGGCGACGACCTGGAGCTGTTCCTGTCCCAGTTGGCCACCGGCGCGGAGGTGGACGCCCTCGACCCGCGCGCCGAGGCGGTCACCCTGCTGACCCTGCACGCGGCGAAGGGTCTGGAGTTCCCGGTGGTGTTCCTGGTCGGGGCGGAGGACGGGCTGCTGCCGTTGCGGTGGCCGGGCAGCGAACCGGACGACGACGCGGTCGCCGAGGAGCGGCGGCTCTTCTTCGTGGGGTTGACCCGGGCCCAGGACCGGCTCTATGTCAGCCACGCCGCCCGCCGGGTGCGGCACGGCGCGGAGCGCGAGTGCCGTCCGTCGCCCTTCCTCGACGTGATCGACCCGGGCCTCTTCGAACGGTTCGGTGAGGCGGAACCGCGTCGACCCAAGGACCGCCAGCTGCGCCTCATCTGACAGCCCGCCGACATGATCCACTCCGTTTGCGGCAATGCGGGGCGTCAGCGGCTTTCGATGGCCGAGCGGGGCTCAGCCGAGCAGCACGGCGAGCCAGGCACCGGCCAGCAGCGCCGGGCCGAAGGGAAGGGCGGTGTCCCGGCGGACCCGGCGGGCGGCCAGCAGGCCGAGCACCACCACCCCGTGGAGGAGGTGCGGGAGGAGCAGGCCGAGCCCGAGGGCCGGCCAGCCGAGCCAACCGAGCGGCAGCCCGAGGACGGCGGCGAGCTTCACGTCGCCGTAGCCGAGCCGCGAGCCGGGCAGGAGGGCCAGCAGCGCGTACCCGGCGAAGGAGAGCACCGCCCCGGCGAGCGCGGCCCACAGCCGGGCCGGCGTCCCGGCGGTCGACGCGGCGGCCACCAGGCCGGCACCGCCGGCCAGGGCGGTGGCCGCCACCAGCGGATCGGGCAGACGCAGGCAGGTGAGGTCGACCCGGGCGAGCACCAACCCACCGGCCGCCATCAGCAGGTACCCGGGCAAGGCAGGGTCGGGGCCACGCACGGCGGCCAGCCCACCGAAGACCACTGCCCCGACGGCACCCGGCACCGCACCCGCCCGGATCCGTCCCGTCGACCGGCCGGCGCAGCCGGGCGAATCACCCGCACCGGCAGCAAGCAGGCCCGGCGCGATCGGCGGGCCCGAGCCGGGAGAGCGCCGGGCGACCACCGGCATGGCACGGCCGGACAGCACACCGGCGAGAGCGCCGAGCAGCGCGGCGGCGGTCACCAGGCCGACGGACACGGGGCGGGAGGTTACCGGCGCGCGGGCTTTCCCGCCGCCCCGGCGACCTTCCCGGACGGTTGCCGGGGACGCTCACTGCTCACCACCAGCGCCACCCCCGCCACGATCACCGCGCCGCCGACCAGCACCTGCGCGGTGACCGGCTCGGCGACCAACAGCGCGCCGAGCACGACCGCCACCACCGGGTTCACGTAGGCGTACGTGGCGACCAGCGAGATCGGCGCGTGGTGCAGCAACCAGACGTACGCGGTGAAGGCGACCAGCGAGCCGGCGACCATCAGGTACGCCAGCGCGGCCCACGACCGGCCGGTCACGTCGCCCGGCGAGAAGCCGCGCAGCTCGTTGCGGGCCAGACCGAGCCCGGCCAGCGCGGCGGCCCCCGCGACCATCTCGTACACGGTGGCGACAAAGGGGTCGGCGGGCATCCGCAGGCGCCCGGAGAGGAACGAGCCGACCGACCAGCAGACCGCCCCCGCGACCACGATGAGCGCCCCGGCCAGCGGCACCGCTGCCGTGTCCCCGGTGGGAAGCACCAGCAGCACCAGACCGAGGAAACCGACGGTCACCCCGACCATGGTCCACCCACGGGGCCGGTCGCCGGTGGCCGTACGAAGCAGCGCCACGAGCAGCGGGACGGTGGCGACCAGCAGGGCCGCGATGCCCGACGGTACGGCCGTCGCGGGCGGACCGGACTCGGCGAGCACCACCAGCCCGTTGCCGCCCGCCAGCAGCAGCACGCCGATCAGCGCGGCCGAGCCGAACTGCCGGCGATCCACCCGCAACGCACCCGGTCCCCGGCGCAGTCGCAGGACGGCGGCGAGCACCAGCGCCGCCACGGCGAAGCGAAGGGCGGCCGAGGTGAATGGCGGCCACGACTCCACGGCGATCCGGATGCCGAGGTAGGTGGAACCCCAGAGGACATAGACCAGCGCCAGCGCGGTCCAGACCAGAGCTGGTCCGGCCGGCGTACGTGAGAAAGATGAGCCCATCGGTGGGCCACGCTACGGTGACCAGGTGTCGGCGTCCGACGAGGGTGACCGAACTTCCTCAGCGGTGGAGTACGCAGGAGGCTGGATGGCGAACTACGGATCCCCCCACGGTGCGCCCCCGCCGTGGGACGGGCGACGCCCCGGCGACGCGTACGACGCCACGCCGGATCCGCCCCGCCGGAGCGGTTGGGGCGAGACGCCCGCCACGCCGGATTGGCAGTCGGGCGCGACGCCCGGCACCCAGGGCTGGCAGGCGGGCGGGCAGACCACCGTCGGGTACCAGCCGCCGACGGTGCCGTACCAGTCGGGCAGCCCGACGGCGTACCTGGCCGGGCCGACACCGCCGCGCCCGAGGCGCCGGCGTGGCGCGCTGCGGACGGTGCTGGCCGTGCTGGCGGCCGTCGTGCTCGGGGGCACGGCCGTGCTGTGGTACCGGGCAGGCGCAATGGACGACGGGGCGTCGCCGGCCGAGGCCGGGCCGACCACGAACGCCACGGTGCCGGGGCCGGTGGGAGCGTTGCCCACTGCGCCCGCGCCGGCCTCCTCGGCGGACCCGCGTTTCGTGAAGGTCGGTGAGTGCGTCCGAAACACCGGCCCGGTTGGTGGGAAGCCCAAGCTGCTCATCGCCGACTGCACCCCGCAGACGTACGAGGTGCTGCGCCGGTTCGACGGGGAGACCAGCGGCGAGAAGGACGCCGAGACGAAGTGCGGGGCGGTGGCCGGCTACACCGACTGGTTCTTCTTCGACAGCGAACTGGACTCGTTGGACTTCGTCCTGTGCCTGAGGAAGCGCTGACCGCCTCCGCGGTAGCCGAAACTAGGGCTGTCTAGCATCCACGGTAGAGAGCCCTAGTTTTTGGTCGAGGACGGAAGACACGCCGATAGCCGCCTCTAGCCATCTCTAGGTTCACGGCTAGACGGCTCGATACTGTGCGATGCGTGGATCCCGTCCGCAACCCGTACGCCCCGGGCGCCGGTCAGCGTCCGCCCGAACTCGCCGGGCGGGGGCGGGAACTGGACGTCTTCGACGTGGTCCTGGAACGCATCGCCCGAGGCCGCCCCGAGCGCAGCCTGATGCTCACCGGGCTGCGCGGCGTCGGTAAGACGGTGCTGCTCAACACGCTCCGCTCGCAGGCCATCAACCGGCTCTGGGGCACCGGCAAGATCGAGGCCCGGCCGGACCAGTCGCTACGCCGCCCGATCGCCGCCGCCCTGCACATGGCGGTCCGGGAACTGGCGCCCCGGCACCGCGCCCCGGACCGGATCGACGCCTTCCTCGGCGTGCTCAAAGCGTTCGCGCAGCGCACCGTGCCGGCCGCCCGCGGGGCCGCCCCGAAGGTGCGCGACCGCTGGCAGCCCGGCATCGACGTACCGGCGAGCAGCGGCCGGGCCGACTCCGGCGACATCGAGATCGACCTTGTCGAGCTGCTCACCGACGCGGCCGGGGTCGCCGCCGACGTGGGCACCGGGATCGCGGTCTTCATCGACGAGATGCAGGACCTCGGCGCGGAGGATGTCTCCGCGCTCTGCGCCGCCTGCCACGAGTTGTCCCAACTCGGTGCCCCGCTGATCGTGGTCGGCGCCGGCCTGCCGCACCTGCCGGCCGTGCTCAGCGCGGCCAAGTCGTACTCGGAACGGCTCTTCCGCTACCAACGCATCGACCGGTTGGACCGGCTCGCCGCCGACCAGGCGCTCTGCGCGCCGGCGGCGCGGGAGGGAGTCGAGTACGAGCAGAAGGCCCTCGACCTGCTCTACGAGAAGTCCGGCGGATACCCGTACTTCGTCCAGGCGTACGGAAAGGCGACCTGGGATCATGCGCCCCGCTCCCCGATCACCACGGCGGACGTGCGGGTCGCCGCCCCCGAGGCGGAGGCCGAACTGGCGGTCGGCTTCTTCGGCTCCCGCTTCGAGCGGGCCACCCCGGCCGAACGCGAGTACATGCGGGCCATGGCGACGCTGTCGCTGGTGCGGGGCGAGGACGACGGCGGCGGTCGGGACGACATGGACGCAGCGGTGCCGACCGCCGAAATCGCCCGCGCGCTCGGCCGCAAGCCGGCCAGCCTGTCGCCCGCCCGGGACGCGCTGATCAAGAAGGGACTGATCTACTCCGGCGAGCGGGGCACGGTCGCCTTCACGGTTCCGCACTTCGGCCGCTACCTGCGCACCCAGCCGACCTGACCACAGCCCACGCCGACCGGACCGCGACCCGCCCTGTCCGGCCGACGGTCAGACGCGGGACCAGGGGGGCGGGAAGACCACCTCGCCCGACGGGGGCGGCGGCTCGCCGCTGACGTCCGGCGGCAGCACCAGCGCCTGCCAGGGCTCGCCGAGACCGGACCACGGGCTGGTCAACCCCAGCCGGTCCGCCGGACCGAACCCGAACCGTCGGTAGTAGGCCGGATCGCCGAGCACCACCACCAGCCGCTCGCCCAACTCGGTGGCCGCGTCCAGCGCGGCCTGCACCACGGCGGCGCCGTGGCCGACCCGCTGCCGGTGCGGGGCCACCCCGACCGGCCCGAGCACCAACGCCGGCCACCGGACGGCGTCGGACGCGACGTGGACGCGACTCAACAGCGCGTACCCGACCACCTCACCGCCGTACTCGGCCACCATGGCCAGTTCGGGAATCCACGCCGCGCTGCCCCGCAGTTCCTCGACGAGCGTCACCTCGCCCGGGGTGGTGCCGTCCGGCCGGGCGAACGCGGCGGTCAGCACCCGGCGGACCGCGAACGTGTCGGCCGGGTCCTCGGGGCGCAACCGCAGCGTCGTCACCCGCGCGACGTTACCCGCCTCCGCCGGTCCATCAGCGACGGTCGCTCAGATCGGCGTGGCGTTACCCGGGCCGATCCGGATCGGCGGTTGTCGGGGTGGCCGTCGCTCCGACGGGGTATGACTGACCCATGAAACCCGTGCGCTTCCTCGCCCGCGTCATGTTGAGCGGCATCTTCGTGGCCAGCGGCGCCCGCAACCTTCAACATCCCGAGCGGCTCGTCCCGGTCGCCAAGCCGGTCACCGACCGGGTCGCCCCCCTGATCCAGCGGACCGCCCCGCAACTTCCGAGCGACCCGGAGACACTGGTCCGCGCCAACGCGGCGGTGCAACTCGCCGCCGGCCTGATGTTCGCCACGGGCCGGTTCACCCGCCCCGCCGCCCTGCTGCTCGCCGGCACCCTGGTGCCCACCACGGTCGCCGGGCATCCGTTCTGGAACAGCGACGACCCGGCGACCCGGACCAGTCACCAGATCCATTTCCTGAAGAATCTCGGTCTCCTCGGCGGGCTGCTGCTGGCCGCCGCGGACACCGAGGGGAAGCCGGGTCTGCGCTGGCGGGCGGGTCACCGCATCGGTCATTCCCGCCGGTCCGTCCGGCGTGCCGTCCGTACGGCCCGCCGCGAGGCCCGCATCGCCCTCCGGTCGGCCGCCGCGGCGCGCAAGCTCCCTGGCTGACCTGCATCAATACGGCCGCCACCCCCGCAAGGCCGCGAATCTCCTGAACCACCCCACTGCTGTTAACGCGGCGGAAATGTCGCAAACATGTGTGGGATCGGACACGGTCGCATAACGCGGGAGGCATTGACGTGAGGCGCCGTTCTAGGCTCCGTACCGGACCTGGACGGGTAGGACGACCTTGGTACGGGGGTGGCCACGCCATGCCGACGATCGTCGGTTCAGGGCTGGACCGCCTCGCCACGGTCCGCCGCGCTACGCGCGGCATCGAGCGCAGGACGGTCGTACGGATCGGCATCGTCACCGCCGTCGCGTACGCGGCATGGCTGGCCATCGGCCTGTTCGGTCGACCGTACAACTTCTTCGACATGAAGATCTACCACGGCGCGGTGGTGTGGTGGGCCAGCGGTCACGATCTTTACGACTTCATCGCGCCCACCACCACCCTCGGTTTCACCTACCCGCCCTTCGCGGCCCTGGCGATGCTGCCGATGGCGTACCTGCCGGTCGCGGCGGCCGGCTGGGTCAACGCGGTGGGCAGCATCGCGGCACTGGCGGTGGTGCTGGCCGCGCTGCTGCGCCCGATCGTCGACCGGCTCGGCTGGTCGCTGTGGTTCGCCGTCGGGATCGCCACGGCGATGTCCGTCGCCCTCGAACCGGTCCGGGAAACCCTCGGCTACGGCCAGGTCAACCTGCTGCTCTTCGCACTGGTGATGGCCGATCTGGTCGGGTTGCGCTGGCGCTCCCGGCGGGGCACCCACGGCCGCCGCACCGACGGGGCCCTGCTGCGTTTCCTCTACAGCGGATCATGGGCCGGCGTGGGCATCGGCCTGGCCACCGCGGTCAAGTTGACCCCCGCGCTGTTCGTCGTCTACCTGCTGGTCACCCGGCAGTGGCGGGTCGCGGCCACCGCGGTCGGCACCACCATCGGCGTCACCCTCGGCACCTTCGCGCTGGTCGGTCCGGAGTCCCGGGCGTACTTCGCCGGGGTGCTCTGGCAGACCGAGCGGGTCGGCGCCGCCGACATGACCCCCAACCAGTCGTTGGCCGGCCTGCTGGCCCGGCTGTACGACTCCATCGAGACGCCCGGCCTGCTCTGGCTGTCGTTCTCCGTGCTGATCCTGGCGCTCGGGCTGTCCCGGGCCACCACCGCCCGCGCCGAAGGCGACGAACTGACCGCCTTCACGCTCGTCGGGCTGACCGCCAACGTGATCAGTCCGATCTCCTGGACGCACCACCTGGTCTGGGTCGTCCCGGCGGTCATCGTGCTCGCCGACGCCGCGATACGCCGGCACGAGGCGAGCCGGGGCCTGGCGCTGCGGGCGGCGCAGTCGTCGGCGTACAAGGGTCCGCCGGTCAACGGGCTGCGCCCGCCGCTCTGGTACCCGACGCTGACCGGCCTGCGGCACGCCGTCGCGGCCGCCGGCCTCTACCTGCTCTTCCTGGTCTCGCCCATCTGGCCGTACGAACACCAACTCCCCGAGGTGTCGCACTACCAGGACGGCCTGTTCGGCGCGCTGATGGAGAACTCACTGGCGCTGGCGCTCATCGTGCTGGTGGCCGCGCTGCCCTGGCGGCCCGGTGCCGAACCGGCGTTCTACACCCTCCGGACGGCCCGCGTCCCGGCCGGTGCGGCACGTCGCTGACCACGCCGGCCGACCGGGGCGACCGGACCGGATCCGGTCAGGGGCAGTTCACCCACTCCTCGGTGCCGTCGGCGAAGACCTGCCGCTTCCAGATCGGCAGACGCGCCTTGACCTCGTCGACCAGCCGGGCGCAGGCGGCGAAGGCCGCCGCCCGGTGCGCGGTGCTGACCGCGGCGACCAGGGCGGCGTCGCCGATCTCCAGCCGCCCGATCCGGTGCGAGACCGCGACCGCGTAGACGGCGGGGTCGGCCGCGATCTCGGCGGCGACCTCGCGGAGCACGGCCTCGGCGCTGGGATGCCCCTCGTACTCCAGCAGGACGACCGGCCGGCCGTGGTCGTGATCGCGGACGACGCCCTGGAAGGAGACCACCGCACCGGCCCGGCGGTCGGCGACCGCCGCCTCGTGCGCGGCCAGGTCCAACGGCCGGTCGGTGACGGCGAGTACGGTCACGGCCACGTCGGCGCTCACCCCGCACGCTCCCCCGGCAGCAGCGGCAGCGGCACGACCGGCACCCGCGCGCCGACCTCGCCGCTGGTGCCGGGACGGATCACCGCGAAGCCGTCCGCGCCGGCCAACCCGCGCAGCATCGCCGAGCCGACGTGGCGCACCGGGTGGGCGGTGCCGGCGGCCCGGTCCAGCCGGACCAGCGCCAGATGGGTGTACGCGCCCCGGCCGGGCACCGGCTCGGCGAGCGCGGCGTACGGCAACGCCGGCACGGGTCGACCGGTCAGCCCGGCCAGCAACGGCGCGACCAGGGAGACCAGGGCGACGATCGCCGACTGCGGGTTGCCCGGCAGCCCGGCCACGAACCGGACCCGGCCGTCGGCACCGGTCACCCGGGCCAGCAGCATCGGGAAGCCGGGACGCACCGCGACGGTGTTCACCACGTACTCCGCGCCGAGGGCCGCGAGCGCCGGGTGCAGGTGGTCGACCGGGCCGTGCATGGTGCCGCCGGTGGTGCAGACCAGGTCGGCGGCGTCGAGTGCGCCACGCAGCGCGGCCACGTGGGCGGGGAGCGTGTCCGCGACCGGACCGACCACGTCGGCGGGGGGCACCTCACAGCCGTAGCGACGCAGCCAGGCCGGCACCGCCGGGCCGAGCGCGTCCCGCACCCGCCCGGCACCGGGCGGGCCGGCGGTCAGCAGTTCGTCGCCGAAGACCAGCAGCGCGGCCCGGGGCCGGCGGCGCACCCGGAGCTGGTCGTGGCCGCAGGAGGCGGCCAGCCCGACCAACGCCGGGTCGACCGGGGTACCGGCAGGGAGCAGTTCCTCACCCGCGTACGCCTCCTCACCCGGCTCCCGCCACTCCGGCTTCGGCCGTGGGATGCCGGTGACCCGCCCGTCCGGCGTACGGCTCGACTCCTCGATTCGCAGCACCGCGGTGGTACCCGTCGGGACCATCGCCCCGGTGGCGATCTCGACGGTGGTGCCGTCGGCGGTCAGCGGGGGCGGGCTGTTCCCGGCCAGCGCCCGCCCGACGACGTCCCACGGGCCGGCACCCCGCACCGCCCAGCCGTCCACGCTGGAGGTGGGAAAGGCGGGCAGGTCGGTCCGGGTGGTCAGCGGTTCGGCGAGCGTGTGCCCGTCGGTGTCGGCGAGCGGCCGGGTGACCACGGGCAACGCGGCGGCACGGCCGGCCGCGTACACCCGGGCGCGGGCCTGTTCCCAGTCGGCCGGCGGCGGCGCGGCCACCTCCGCCGCCGTGGCGGCGGTTTCCGTGCTCACCGGCTGGCCTCCCTTCCCGGGGGTGTTTCCGCGTTTCGTCATGGCGAGCCTATCGCCACGCCGTCCCGCCTCACTGTCAGTGGTCGCCACCGCGCAACTGGTCCACGGTGTGGGCCAGGATCGGTCCGAGCACGGCGAGACCGTCCCTGGCCCCGCCGGTCGAACCGGGCAGGTTGACCACCAGCATCCGACCGGCCACCCCGGCGAGCGCGCGGGACAGCGCCGCCGTGGGGACGCGGTCCCGGCTGTGCGCGCGGATCGCCTCGGCGATGCCGGGGATCTCGTAGTCCAGCAGCGCCCGGGTCACGTCCGGAGTCCGGTCGGTCGGGGTGATCCCGGTACCCCCGCTGGTCAGTACCACGTCGACGCCGTCGGCGAGGGCGGCCCGCAGCGCCGCGCCCACCGGCTCCCCGTCGGGCACCACCACCGGGTCGTCGACGGCGCAGCCCAGCTCGCGCAGCCCCGCCACCAGCAGCGGTCCACTGGTGTCGGCGTAGACGCCGGCGGCGGCCCGGTTGGAGGCCACCACCACCCGGGCCCGGATCACGGCCGGTCCACCGGGCGGACCCACTCGCCGGTCTTGCCGCCTTCCTTGCGGAGCACCCGGACGGCCTCCACGCTGGCGGCCGGGTCGACCGCCTTGACCATGTCGACCAGCGCGAGGCCGGCGACGGCCACGGCGGTCAACGCCTCCATCTCGACCCCGGTGCGGTCGGCGGTCCGCGCCGTTGCCGTGATCTCGACGGTGTCGGCGGTGAGTTCGAGGTCGACCGCGACGCCGTGCAGGGCGATCGGGTGGCAGAGCGGGATCAGCTCGGGGGTGCGCTTGGCGCCCATGATGCCGGCGAGCCGGCCGACCGCGAGGGCGTCGCCCTTCGGCAGTCCGTCGCGGCGCAGCAGGTCGACCACCGCGGCGGTGGTGCGCAGCCGGCCGGCGGCGACGGCGAGCCGGCCGGAGACCGGCTTGGCGGAGACGTCGACCATGCGGGCCGCGCCCGCCGCGTCGACGTGGGTGAGCTGCTGCCCGGGTTCGGTCACGGCGCCGAGCCTATCGTCCGGTCCGCGCACGACGCTCCGGTGCGGGCACGGCGGCACCGTCGACCAGGGAAGCAGCCGCGGCGATCTGCACCGCAAGCCAGCAATAGCCCATATTTCCAAGAATGCGACGAGGGCGTTCGACTTTCGTTCGACAGTCCGGGCCGGATTCGGGTGGCCGGTCGCGATCCGGCACCATTCCTTCACCGGGCTCCGTCCCGGATGGCCCTCACCGGCCCTCGCCTGATCCGACGGAGGACTCGAACTGAACCCCGGATGAGTGGCGGTCACCCCGCCGCGACACTGGGACTGCCAGTGGATTTTTCACGCACCGAGACGAACACCTGACGCATCGGCGTGGGTACGCAAAAGAACGACCTTACCGCTCTCCGCACAGACCTGATAAACGGAAAGTCATGAATAGCCACGTTGTTGGCTTATGTTGAATGAAATTACATATACACATCCTAATTATCGCCATCTTCACTTACGCTGCCAATCATCAACGAAGCAGCACATCGCCAGCAAATAAGGCGGGTGCCCGGAGGCGAGGGAGGCAGGACATGCGCGGCAGCGAGTGGGGCTGAGTTCCGGGCCTGTGACCTCTGGGTCCCCGCGCGATAGGCTGCGGCCAGAGGTGAGGCGGTCAGCCGGGAGTGGTGTGACTCTTACCAGGCGACGCGAGAATGAGACCGATCGGCAGCTCCGGCTGCTCGTCGGTCTCGTCGTCGTTCTCGCGACCTGCGCGACCCTCGCCGCGCTCTGGGCCACCGTGGTCTCCGTCCCACCCCGGTCCATCGACGACGCGGCCGTGCTGCTCGCGCTCGCCCTGACGGTCACGATGGGTACCTCGGTCAAGGTCCGCATCCGCATCAGGTCAACCACCCACCTGATCAGCTGGAGCGAGATGGCCATCGTGCTCACCGTGGCCCTCGCGCCCCTGCCCTGGGCCGTGCTCTGCACCCCCATCGGCGCCGCGCTGGCCTCCTGGCGCCTCCCCGCGATCAAGTTGTTCTTCGGGGTCGGCAAGAACACCATCCTCGCCTCCGGGGCCGGCGCCACGCTGGCGGCCCTGCACTGGGCACCCACCATGGGCGTCGCCCAACAGGTCGGCCTCCTCGCCGTCGCCTACCTGGTCGCTGCCCTGCTGGACGACGTGCTGGCCATACCCGTCATCGCCATCGCCTCGGGCACCCGGATCTCCCGCCAGTTCCGCAGCAACCTCGACCTGCGGATCGGCGGCTTCGTGGTGCGGTTCGTGGTGGCCGCCTGCACCCTGATCCTGCTCCGGGCCGACCCCCAGCTGCTGCTCGCCGTGCCACCCCTGGTGCTCAGCCTGCACCTCGCGTACTCCACCCGGATCCGCACCCGCACCGAGCAACAGGCCTGGCAGCGCCTCGCCCGCACCACCGACGCCCTCAACGTGGTCGAGCTGGACCAGGTCCTCACCATCGCGGTGACCCAGGCCGCCGAACTCTTCTCCGCCGACGAGGTCGAGATCGTGCTCGGCGACGAGGGCCGGACCATCCGCGGTGCCAGCGGCGTGATCACGTACGACGGACCGGCCAGCGAACCCAGCCCGATCGACGGCGCGGTGGTCACCGCCCGCCTCGAAGGGCACGACCGGACCGCCGACATCGGCACCCTGCGACTGCGTTTCCACGGGCCGGTCCAGCTCTCCGAACGCGAGCAGTACACCCTGCGCACGTTCGCCTCCGCGCTCTGCACCGCCGTCCGCAACGCCCGCGCGTACGCGGAACTGGCCCGGGTGGCCGCCGAACACGAGCACGCCGCCACCCACGACGCCCTCACCGGCCTCGCCAACCGCCGACACCTGCTGGAAAGCGGCACCGAGCAGCTCAACACCCGGCACGCCGAGGGGATCACCGCGCTGGTCCTGATCGACCTCAACCACTTCAAGGAGGTCAACGACACGCTCGGGCACGCCGCCGGGGACCAGGTGCTCACCCAGGTCGCCGACCGGCTGCGCGACGCCGCCCGGGACACCGACCTGGTGGCCCGCCTCGGCGGCGACGAGTTCGCCGTGCTGCTGCGCGGCCTGTCCGCCCCCGCCGTCGCCGCGCACCGGGCGGAAACGCTGATCGGCGTCCTGCACGAGCCGTTCGAGGTGGACGGGATGCGGATCAGCGTGGAGGCCAGCGGCGGCATCGCAGCCGCCCCCGCCAGCGGCGGCATGCCGGAACTGCTGCGCCGCGCGGACGTGGCGATGTACCAGGCCAAACGGGCCGGTCAGCGGATCGCCACGTACGTCCCCACCCGGGACACCGCCGACCTCGGCCGGCTCGCCCTCGGCGGTGAACTGCCCCGGGCGGTCGCCGACCAGGAGTTCACCGTCAACTTCCAGCCGATCGTGGAGCTGGGCAGCGGCGCGGTGACCGGCGCGGAGGCCCTGGCCCGCTGGCACCATCCCGTGCACGGCGTGATCGACCCGCTGCGCTTCATCGACGCCGTCGAACGCTCCGGCCTGCTGCCGGCGTTCGCCGAGGCGATCCTCGACCAGGCCCTGCTGGCCGCCGTCACCTGGCGTACCGCCGGCTTCGACGTGCCGGTCTCGGTCAACGTGTCCCCACGCAGCCTGCTCGACGCCCGCTTCCCCGGCGCGGTCCTGGCCCGGCTACGCGCCCACGACCTGCCGCCGGAACGGCTCGTGCTGGAACTGACCGAGACGCTGACCCTCAGCCAACTCGACGTCGTCGACCAGGTGCTCAACCGGCTGCGCGAGGCCGGCGTCCGGCTCGCCCTCGACGACTTCGGCACCGGTTACTCCTCCCTCTCGCTGCTCTCCCGCATCCCCGTGCACGAGCTGAAGATCGACCGGAGCTTCGTCACCGCGATGGACAGCTCCCCGGAGGCCGCCGCGGTGATCCGCTCCACCCTCGACCTGGGCCGCAGCCTCGACCTGACCGTGGTGGCCGAGGGCGTGGAGAGCGAGTCGCAACGCCGCGCCCTCTGGGAGCTGGGCTGCGGTGCCGGACAGGGGCACCTGTTCGCCCGCCCGCTGCCCGCCGGCACTCTCCTCGCCGCCCTGCAACGCGGGCCGGGCGGCCGCCCGGGCGTCCTCGTCCCGCCGCTGCACGACACCGGCACCGTCATCCGGCTCGCTGCCGGCCGCCGTCCACCCCCGCGGATCCGCAACGCCGGTCTGCCACACTTGCCCGCGTGACCGCCCCCTCCCGAGCCGCCCGCACCTGGCGGACGGTGCACTCCGCCGCCGGCGGCCTCGCCCTCGACCTGGGCCTGTACGCCATCTCCGCCGGCTTCGCCGCGGCCACCGCGGCCACCTCCACCCTGGCACCGCACCGCGCGTGGGGAAGCATCGCCACGGTCGGCTACCTGCTCGCCGCGCTGCTGGTCGCCGGTCAACTCCTCGTCCGCCGGGCCAGGCCGGCCTGGGCCGGCACCGCGGCCCGGTCGGTGGTCGCCGGGCTGGCCTGGCTGACCACCGCGCTGCTCCCCCTCGTGGCGCAGAGCGTGCAGCGGGCGGCCGGGCGTACCGACCGGGCGCAGGAGGAGGTGGTGGTGGTCGAGCACGCCGGGATCCGGCTGACCGAGACCGGCACCCCGTACCTCGGCCACGACGCCATCGCGGCGCTTCCCGCCGACGAACGGCTGCTCGGCTACACGCCGTACCAGCCGGGAATGGCGCTGTTCGGGCTGCCCCGAGCCGCCACCGACGCCTGGTGGACCGACTCCCGGGTCTGGTTCGCGCTGGTCACCGCACTGGTGTTGACGCTGGCCGTGGCCACCCTGCGCGACACCCGGCGGTTTGCCACCGGAAGCCCGGCGCCGGCCGCCGTGCTGCGCGGCGTACAGGCCGCCACCGTACTGCCGGTCTGCGCGCTCACCCTCGCCACCGGCGGCGACGACCTGCCGGTCCTCGCGCTCTGCCTGCTCGCCCTGGCGTTCGCCGCCGCCGGCCGACCCGTCGCCACCGGCGTCGCCGTCGGGCTCGCCGGGGCACTCAAGCTCTTCGCCTGGCCGGTCGCCCTGGTGCTGATCTTCTGGGGCGCGACCCGACGCTCCGGTCTGCGGGTCGCCGCCGGCGCGTTCGGCCTGCCGGTGCTCGCCCTGCTCCCCGCCCTGCTGGTCGACCGGGACGCCCTGGTGGAGAACGTACTGCGGTTCCCGCTCGGGCACGGACTGGTCACCAGCCCCGCCCAGTCTCCCTTCCCCGGGCACCTCGTGGCGACCACCCTGCCGGCCGGTCGAGCCGTCGCCGCCGCGCTGCTCGTCGCGGCCGGACTGGCCATCGCCGTCCGGCTGCTGCGCCGCCCGCCCCGCACCGCCGCCGCAACCGCGCTGATCTGCGGGTACGGCCTGCTCGCGGCGATCCTGCTGATGCCCTCCACCCGCTTCGGGTACCTCCTCTACCCGCTCGCCCTGCTGATCTGGGCCCCCGCGCTGCTGTCCGCCCCCACCCGTGTTCCCGTTTCCCGGACGGAGGCGCACGCCAGGGCGTAGACCTGGAACATGAGCACCTACCGCGATCGTGAGGACGCCGGCCGGCAACTCGCCGAACGACTGACCGGCCTCGTCGGCCAGCCCGACGTCATCGTGCTGGGGCTGGTCCGCGGTGGCGTACCGGTGGCCCGGGTCGTCGCCGACCGGCTCGGCGCCCCGCTGGACGTGCTGGTGGTCCGGAAACTGGGCATGCCGTTCGCCCCCGAGGTCGCCTTCGGCGCGCTCGGGCCGAGCGGCATACGGGTGCTCAACGATCCGGTCGCCGCCCGGCTCGGCCCCGACGACGTCGCCGAGGTACAGCGCCGGGAACAGGTCGAACTGGACCGGCGGGAGGCCCGCTACCGGGCCGGCCGCCCACCACTGGACCTGACCGGGCGTACCGCCGTGATCGTCGACGACGGCCTGGCCACCGGCGCCACGGCCCGGGCCGCCGTCCGGGTCGCCCGCCACCTCGGCGCCCGCCGGGTCGTCGTCGCGGTGCCGGTCGGCTCGCAGGAGGCGTACGAGATGCTGGCCGCCGAGGCCGACCAGGTCGTCTGCGCCCAACGGCCGCCCGACTTCGGGGCGGTCGGCGCCTACTACGACGACTTCCACGAGGTCTCCGACGACGAGGTCACCCAAGCGTTGATCGCCACCGCCTGAAGTTCGCCACCACGGGGTACGGTCGAACGATGCAGCTCACCTGTCCCAAGTGTCACGCAGACATGCGCCAGTACGAGCGCAGCGGAGTCGTCATCGACCAGTGCAGCGAGTGCCGGGGGATCTTCCTCGACCGCGGCGAGCTCGAGAAGCTCTTCGAGGCCGAGGCGAACTGGAACCGGCAACACGCCGCCGGGGTGCCCGGGCAGCAGCCCCAGCAGGCCCCCGCGCCGGGTGGGTACGCCC
>NZ_SMKF01000103.1 GCF_004348325.1 Micromonospora sp. KC213
TGTTACGGGAGCGGCGCTCCGCCGCGGCACACATCGGCCGGATCTGCTTCAAGACCGGCCCACCGGTGCACACCGGCGTCGAACTGGGCCCACGACCGCTGTGCCCAGCGCCACCACCGTGCCCGCCCCGGGCGGCGCCTCCGTGCGGCCGACGACGCCGGCCACGCCGGGAACGCCGGCGCCAGGTGCCCCGGGTGCCTCCACCGACCCGGGCACACCAACCACCGACCCCAGCTTGCGGGGGCGGTGCCGCGCGTACCTGGCCAAGTCGGCCCGGCAACGGGAGAGGATCCTGGCCACCCCGGCCTTCGCCGGCCTCGTCGCGGCAGCCGGCGGGGTGCACCGGGTGGAGGCGTACTGCCAGCGGCTGCTGGACGGGGACGAATCCGCGCCGGAGTCGCCCACCGCCGTCGACCCGACCGACTAGGTCGAGAAGGCTTC
The DNA here is from genome assembly GCF_004348325.1 of Micromonospora sp. KC213. Classification (GTDB taxonomy): domain Bacteria; phylum Actinomycetota; class Actinomycetes; order Mycobacteriales; family Micromonosporaceae; genus Micromonospora. Next base: position 442 of record NZ_SMKF01000103.1, read on the forward strand.
ACAGAAGTTTCGGCCTCCCGATGTCGCCGGATACGGTCGGTGCGGCAGACCATGGTGCGACCACGGTGGCCGTCCGGCACCGGCCCGTCCATCGTGGTCGGAGTGCGGGCCGAGCGTCGGAAGGGGACATCTCGTGGTGACGTCGCCGGGGCTGGAACGGACGACCGTGTTACGGGAGCGGCGCTCCGCCGCGGCACACATCGGCCGGATCTGCTTCAAGACCGGCCCACCGGTGCACACCGGCGTCGAACTGGAATGGACCGTGCACGACGCCGCCGACCCCGCTCGACCGGTGGACCGGGAGCGGCTACGGGCGGCGCTGGGGCGGCACAGCCCCGTCACCCTGGACAGCACCAGCCCCGCCCGCACGCTCCGGCACGGCAGCGCCGTCACCGTGGAGCCCGGCGGGCAGGTGGAGGTGTCCACCGCGCCGCGCCCCTCGCTCGCCGCGCTGGTTCTCGCCACCGATGCCGACATCGCCGAACTGACCGCCCTGCTGGCGCGGGCGGGCCTGGTCCTCGGCCGCACCGGCATCGACCCGTGGCGGGCACCCCGCCCGGTGCTCGAGACCAACCGCTACCGCGCCATGCGCCGCGTCTTCGACCGCCGCGGCCCGGCCGGCCGGACCATGATGTACAGCACCGCCGGCCTGCAGGTCTGCCTCGACGCGGGAGAGCCGGCCGACCTGGCGCTGCGCTGGGCCACCCTGCACGCCGTCGGTCCACCACTGGTGGCCGCCTTCGCCACCGCCGACCGGCACGCCGGGCGCCGCACCGGGTGGGCGTCCGCGCGAATGGCGGCCTGGCTGGCGATCGACCCGGACCGCACCCGGCCGGTCTGGTCGCCCGACCGGCCCGACGAGGACCCGGTCGCCGCCTGGACCCGGTACGTCCTGACCGCCCCGCTGCTCTGCCTGCGGCAGGACGGCGCGGACTGGACGCCACCAGCGGGAGTGACCTTCGCCGACTGGATCGACGGGGCGCTGCCCCGAGCACCCACCACGGACGACCTGGAGTACCACGTCAGCACCCTCTTCCCGCCGGTGCGGCCCCGCGGCTACCTGGAGGTGCGTTACCTGGACGCCCAACCCGGCGCCGACTGGCGGATCCCGTTGGCCGTGCTGACCGCGTTGCTCGCCCGGTCCGAGACGGCCCGCGCGGCCCGCGCCGTCGCCGCGCCGGTGGCCGACCGCTGGCACGCCGCCGCCCGACGTGGACTGGCCGACCCGCCGGTGGCGGTCGCCGCCACAGCCCTGCTGGACCTGGCTCTGAGCGTCCTGCCCGAACTGGACCTGCCACCGGAGATCCACGAGCAGACGAGTAGCGGAATACGGCGGCGACGCGTCGCCGCGGAGAGGGGGTACCGGTGACCACGACCGAGCAACCGGGCACGGAGGCGGAACGGCTGCGCAGCCGTATCGCGACGGAACTCGACCGCACCCGGGCCCGTACCGCCCTGCTCACCGAGGCGGTCGACGAGGACGAGCTGATGCGCCAGCACTCGCCGCTGATGTCCCCGCTGGTCTGGGACCTGGCCCACGTCGGCAACCAGGAGGAGCTGTGGCTGGTCCGCGACGTGGGCGGGCGGGAACCCGTCCGGCGAGACATCGACGACCTGTACGACGCGTTCAAGCAGCCGCGCAGGGACCGGCCGTCGCTGCCGCTGCTGCGGCCGGCGGAGGCACGCGCCTACCTGGCCACGGTCCGCGACAAGGTGTACGACCTGCTGGACGACGTCCGCTTCACCGACGGGCCGCTGGTCGCCGACGGGTTCGCCTTCGGGATGATCGTGCAGCACGAGCAGCAGCACGACGAGACCATGCTCGCCACCCACCAGCTGCGCTCCGGCCCCGCCGTGCTCGACGCCCCACCGCCACCCGAGCCGCAGGCCCGGATCGGGACGGAGGTGCTGGTGCCGGCCGGCCCGTTCACCATGGGCACCTCCACCGACCCGTGGGCGCTAGACAACGAGCGCCCCGCGCATCTCGTCGACCTGCCCGCGTACGTCATCGACGCGGCGCCGGTCAGCAACGGCCGGTACGCCGAGTTCATCGCCGACGGCGGGTACGACGACCCACGCTGGTGGAGTGCGGCCGGCTGGCGGCACCGCACCGAGGCCGGGCTGACCGCACCCCTGCACTGGCGGCGAGACGGGAACGGCTGGGCGTACCGGCGGTTCGGCCGGTGGTCGCCGGTGCGCGCCGACGAGCCGGTGCTGCACGTCTGCTTCCACGAGGCGGAGGCCTTCGCCGCCTGGGCGGGCCGGCGGCTGCCCACCGAGGCCGAGTGGGAGAAGGCGGCCCGCTGGGATCCGGTCACCGGCCGGTCCCGACGGTACCCGTGGGGCGACCAGGATCCCACCGCGGAGCACGCGAACCTGGGGCAACGGCACCTGTGGCCGGCACCGGTGGGGGCGTACCCGGCCGGCGCGTCCCCACTCGGGGTGCATCAGCTGATCGGCGACGTCTGGGAGTGGACCTCGACCAGCTTCCGTGGCCATCCCGGCTTCACCGCCTTCCCCTACCGGGAGTACTCCGAGGTCTTCTTCGGCGACGACTACCGGGTGCTGCGCGGTGGCTCGTTCGGCACCGACCGGTCGGCCTGCCGCGGCACCTTCCGCAACTGGGACTACCCGATCCGGCGGCAGATCTTCAGCGGCTTCCGCTGCGCCCGGGACGCCCGGCCCGAGGAGGCGCACGGGTGAACGAGGGCGCACGCTGATGTGTCGACACCTTGCCTACCTGGGGCCACCGGTCAACCTGCGGGCCCTACTGTTCGACCCGCCGTACTCCCTGGTGCGGCAGTCGTGGCAGCCGCGGGACATGCGCGGCGGCGGGACGATCAACGCCGACGGCTTCGGCGTCGGCTGGTATCCGGGCGGGCACGATCCGGTGTGCTACCGCCGGGCCCGGCCGATCTGGGGTGACCGCACCCTGCCGGCGCTGGCCGAGGTCACCACCGCCGGGGCGGTGCTGGCCGCCGTCCGCTCCGCCACCGTCGGCATGGCGGTGCAGGAGGGCGCGGCGGCGCCGTTCGCCGAGGGCCGCTGGCTGTTCAGCCACAACGGGGTGGTCCGGGGTTGGCCGGACTCGGTGGTGCCGCTCGCCGCCGCCCTGCCGGTGCGTGACCTGCTCACCCTCGACGCGCCGACGGACTCCGCGTTGCTGTGGGCGCTGCTACGGCACCGGCTGCGGGCCGGCGCGGACCCGGCCGAGGCGGTCGCCGCGACGGTGACCGAGGTGGCGGAGCACGCCCCCGCTTCCCGGCTGAACGTGCTGCTCACCGACGGCCGGACCGTGGTGGCCACCGCCATCGGGCACGCGTTGTCGGTGCGCGCCACCTCCGGCGCGGTGGTGTTGGCCTCCGAGCCGTACGACGACGACCCGGCCTGGCAGCCGGTGCCGGACGGGCAACTGGTGGTGGCGACCCCGACCGTGGTGCGGACGCGTGCCGTGGGGGTAACGGCCGGGTGGAGTCAGGACATCTCGGCCAACGGAAGGGGACACCCATGAGCGCGGAGCCACTGGAGATCTACCTCACGGAGCAGGACCTCGACCGCAGCCTGCGGGAGGACGTACGGACCGGGCTGACCGCGGACCCGAAGTGGCTGCCGCCGAAGTGGTTCTACGACGCCCGGGGCAGTGAGCTGTTCGAGGAGATCACCCGGCTGCCGGAGTACTACCCGACCCGGGCCGAGCGGTCGGTGCTGGCTGAACGGGCCGCCGACATCGCCGAGCTGACCGGCGCGAAGACGCTGATCGAACTGGGCTCGGGATCCTCGGAGAAGACCCGCCTGCTGCTGGACGCGTTCACCCGGCACGGCGGCTTGGGTAGCTTCGTGCCGCTGGACGTGTCGGTGAGCGCACTGCGTCGGTCCACCGCGCGGATCGCCGCGGACCACCCGGGGCTGCGGGTGCGGGGCATCGTCGGGGACTTCACCCGGCACCTGGACCGGCTGCCTCCGGGCGGCCGGCGGCTGGTGGTCTTCCTCGGCGGCACCATCGGCAACCTGCTGCCCGACGAGCGGGCCGGTTTCCTGGCCGCGATGCGCGGGGCGCTGGAGGAGGGGGACTGGTTGCTGGTCGGCACCGACCTGGTCAAGGATCCTTCGGTGCTCGTGCCCGCCTACGACGACGCCGCCGGGGTGACCGCCGAGTTCAACCGCAACGTGCTGCGGGTGGTCAACCGGAAGCTGGGGGCCGACTTCGTGCCGGAGGCGTTCACCCACGTGGCGCTCTGGGACGCCGACCAGGAGTGGATCGAGATGCGGCTGCGGGCCCGGCGTCCGATGCGGGTCCGGGTGCTCGACCTGGATGTGGCCTTCGCCGAGGGCGAGGAACTGCGCACCGAGATCTCGGCGAAGTTCCGCCCGGAGCGGATCACGGCGGAGTTGGCGGCGGCCGGGTTCACCACCGAGCGCTCCTGGACCGACCCGGACGGCCTGTTCGGTGTCACCCTGGGCCGCGCCACCTGAGCCACCCGTCGAGGCGGTGACGCTGCGGGGGCGCCGGCGGCTGTCCGGCGCGGTCGGCTAGGGTGGTGGGCGCGAAGGGGAGTAGCCCCCAATGTCGTGGTCGACACACTGGTGCCTTCCGCATCCGGCCACGCGGCCCCATCCGGGGCGGGCGAGACCTTCGACTCAGGCTGTCACAGCCGGGTCGAGGGTGCCCCATACCTCCTCCCGGCCTGATCGGGAAGGTTTCCATGGACGGTTTTCTGGTCGCACTGGCTGTCAGTTTCGGTGTCATCTTCGTCGCCGAGCTGGGCGACAAGTCCCAGCTGATGGCGCTCACCTTCGCCACCCGGTTCAAGCCGGTCCCGGTGCTGATCGGCATCACCGTGGCCACCGCCCTCGTGCACCTGGCCTCGGTGGCGATCGGCGCGGGCCTGAACGCGGCCCTGCCCACCGGCTGGATCTCGCTGATCGCGGGAGTGGCCTTCCTCGGCTTCGGCGTGTGGACCCTGCGCGGGGACAGACTCACCGAAAAGGAGAGGCGCAAGGCCGAGAAGGGCGGCCGGTCGGCGGTGCTCGCGGTCGGCGTCGCGTTCTTCCTCGCCGAGTTGGGGGACAAGACCATGCTGGCGACCATCACCCTGGCCACCACGTACGGCTGGTTCGGCACCTGGCTCGGCTCGACGCTGGGCATGGTGGCCGCCGACGCGCTCGCCATCCTGGTCGGCCGGATGTTGGGCCGGCATCTGCCGGAGCGGACCATCCGGTACGGGGCCACGGTCCTCTTCGCCATCTGTGGTCTCTGGCTGATCCTCGACGCCGTCGGGCAGCTGTGAGCCACGACTACCCCTGCCGGGTCGGGGTAACGGCCCGGGGTGGACCTCGGTGAACTCCTGCGCCAGGGTGACCGGGTGGCGGTCACCCTGGTGGAGGCCGCGGGTGCGCTGGTCATCGTCGTGGGGGCGGGCTGGGCGGCGCTGCGGTTCGTGGCCGAGGGAGTACGCCGCCGCGGCGCCGCGGTCCTCACCCCGATCCGGCTGTCGCTGGGCCGCTTCCTCACCCTGGGGCTGGAGTTCCAGCTGGCCGCGGACATCCTGCGCACCGCGTTCTCGCCGTCTTTCGACCAGATCGCGCGACTGGCGGCTGTCGCCGCCATCCGGACCGCGTTGAACTACTTCCTGCGCCGGGAGATCACCCAGGAACAGCGGCAGGTCGGCGAGGCGGCCCCGGAGCGGACGACGTGATCACCCCTACCGGCACGGTGACCGGGCTGGCCCTGCTCTGCGGCGCGGTCGTGCTGGTCACCGCCCGATCCTGGCGTGCGGCGCTGCGGGTGCTGTTGGACCTGCTGGTGGCCGCCGGCCTGCTGCGGTTGGCGGTCGACTCCGGCTGGGACGCGCTGGTCACCGCCGCCGTGATCATCCTGTTGCGCCGGCTGCTCTGGGCCGGGCTGGCCGCGCCCGTGCCGGTCCTCGGGCCCGGCGGTGGCCCCTCGGGGCCACCGCCGAGCGGGTTCGGTGGTGGCCCCTCGACGCCGTAGCCGTGCGGGTTCAGCGGGGCGCGGGCAGCAGGGACACCGGCAGCGGCCGGTTCTCGCAGTACGCCGCCATCCGCTTGATCAGCTCGTCGGTGTCGGCGTAGGGGTCGAGTTTGCGCAGCTCGTCGGGGGCGAGCGGGGGAACCCGTACGTGGGAGATGAGCGGGTGCAGCGGTCGGAGGTCGACCTCGTCGACGCCGAAGAGGTCCTCATGCAGCTTCTCGCCGGGGCGCAGACCGGTGAACACGATCTCGGTCGGCTTGGCGGCCTCGTCGGCGAGCCGGCGGGCCACGTCGGCGATGCGCACTGGTTCACCCATGTCGAGTACCAGCGCCTCGGCGCCGCGTCCGATGGTGGCCGCCTGGAGCACGAGGTGGACGGCCTCCTGGACGGTCATGAAGTAGCGGGTCACGTCCGGGTGGGTCACGGTGATCGGCAACCCCGCGGCGACCTGCGCCTGGAAGGCGGTGAGCACCGAGCCGCGGCTGCTGAGCACGTTGCCGAACCGGACGCTGAGGAACCGTCCACCGAACTGCGCGGCGTAGTGCGCGGTCAGCCGCTCGGTGATCCGCTTGGAGTAGCCGAGCACGCTCACCGGGTTCGCCGCCTTGTCGGTGGAGATGTTGACGAACTCGCTGACGTCGCGGCAGGCATCCAGGACGTTCAGGGTGCCGAGGATGTTCGTCTGGATCGCCTCGCCCGGGTGGCGCTGCAACAGCGTGAGGTGCTTCAGGGCGGCGGCGTGGAACACCACGTCGGGCTGCCGGTCGGCGACGATCCGGGCGATACCGTCGGCGTCGCGGATGTCGGCCAGGATCAGCTCGGGCCCGTCGAGCAGGGCCCGTCCGTGCAGCGACATCTGAAGGGTGTGCAGGGCGGACTCGTCCCGGTCGAGCATCATCAGCTCGCCCGGCTCGCAGCGGGCGATCTGGCGGCACAGCTCCGAGCCGATGGAGCCGCCCGCCCCGGTGACCAGGACCCGCCGTCCGGCCAGCCCGTTGCGCTCGAAGGCCAGCTCGGCGACCCGCTGAGCCCGCCCGAGCAGGTCGGTGATCTGCAGGTCACGCACGTCGGTGGCGGTGACCGGTCGGTTCAGCAGCTCGCGTACCGGGGGGAGCACCTTGAAGGCGGCGCCGGCCTGGAGCGTGCGGGCGCGTACGTCGCGCACCAGCTTGGGGTCGGAACCGTCGATGGAGAAGATGACGGTGGTGGCGCGGGTACGCCGTACCGCCGTCTCGATCGCCTCCCGGCCGCCGAGCACCCGTAGCCCATCCAGGCGTAAACCCTGTTTGTCGGGGTCGTCGTCGAGCAGCCCGACGGGCAGGTAGCCGCAGCCGGGGTCGCTGGTGAGCACCCGGACCAGGCGCTCGCTGGCGGCGTCCACGCCGTAGACCAGTGTCCGGTCGGCGGACGGGACCGGCCGGTTGTCGCGGTCGCGTCGCCACCGGTAGCCGACCCGGCCGCCGGCCATCAGCAGCAGCGCGATGGCGCCGCCGGTCACCGGGACGCTGGCTGGCACCGGCCGCCCGGGCATCGCGGCCAGCGCGGCGAGCAGCACGGCGGCGGCGAGCAGCGCGGTGCCGGCGAGGTCACGCGCCTCTCCGGCGCTGCCGATCGGGTGTCGACCCCGGGCGGTGGAGCGTACCTGCTCGATGCTGGCGTGCACGACCGCGCAGACCAGCGCCGTACCCAGGGCGAGCAGGCACTGGGTGGGAGTCAGCTCGAACTCGTAGCGCGCCCAGGTGGCGACCAGAAAACCGGCGCACCATGCCGCCGTGTCGAGCGTTAGCAGAGAGAGGGCCTTGGCACGTCGGGTCACCCAGTCACGTCGTGGCGTGCCGGCATTGGCTGGTGGGGTTGCAGGATCCATGAATGTCCTCTGCTTTTTGTTCTGTATAGGGTGATTGGCAGGTGTTACGCCGTTCGTTCGTCTACATTCACTTCGTCACATCCTTGGGCGTATAGATCCTGGCACGCCGTTCGTGTCATCAAGGGGGATTTCGTGCAGTTTCTCGGGCCACATGTCCCAACGGAAGAGGAGGCGTGATGGACGTCGGCACCTGTCTGCGCCTGGTTCGGCGACACTGGTGGATCGTGCTGATCACGCTGATGGTCGCGGTGGGCTCGGCAGCGTTGGTCACCATCCGAACGCCGCCCCGCTACACGGCGTCGGTCACCTTCTTCGTCACCACTCCGAGCCAGGGCGTCACCGACGCCTACCAGGGTGGTCTCTTCCTTCAGCAGCGGGTCAAGTCGTACGCCGACCTGCTGCGCAGCGACCGGCTGGCGCAGAGCGTGGTGGCGGATACGCCGCTCGGGCTCACCGCCGACGACCTGCAGCGCCGGATCGAGACCTCGACCGAGACGGGTACCGTGCTGCTCCGGGCGACCGTCACCGACACCGACCAGTCCCGGGCGTTGACGGTCACCGAGACGCTGGCGAAGAAGTTCGTCGAGCTGGTGCACAAGGTCGAGACCCCGCCGGAGGGACGGCCCGCACCCATCAAGATCGAGGTCATCGGCGGGCCCCGGGTCAGCTCCGCTCCGGTCACGCCCCAGCCCACCCGCAACATCACCGTGGGGGTTCTGCTCGGCCTGCTGCTCGGTGTCGGCCTGGCGGTGCTGCGCGGGCTGGTCGACGTCCGGATGCGCGACGCCGCCGGGCTGCAACGGGTGACCGGCAGTCCGCTGCTCGGCGAGATCCCCTTCGAGGCCGGCGCGAAGGGTGCGCCGCTCATCGTGGGCGAGGCGGCCACCTCGGCCCGGGCCGAGGCGGTACGCAAGCTCCGGACCAACCTGCGCTTCGTCGACGTGCACGAACCGGCCCGGGTCATCGCGGTCACCAGCGCGCTACAGGGCGAAGGGAAGACCACCCTGTCCTGCAACCTGGCCATCGCGTTGGCCGAGGCCGGATGGCGGGTGCTGTTGGTCGACGCCGACCTGCGCCGGCCGAAGGTCGCCGACTACCTCGGTCTGGACGGGGGCGTCGGCCTCACCGACGTGCTGCTGGGCGACGTGCAGGTCGGCCACGTCGTGCAGCGGTGGGGCGACAAGTCGCTGCTGGTGCTCCCCAGCGGTTCGACCCCGCCCAACCCGAGCGAACTGCTCGGTTCCAAGGCGATGGCGGACCTGCTGCTGGCCCTGCGGGAATCGGCCGACATCGTGATCATCGACACCGCGCCGCTGCTGGCGGTGACCGACGGCGTGGTGGTGGCTGTGCAGGCCGACGGTGCGCTGCTGGTCACGCAGCAGGGACGGACCTCGCGCAACCAGGTCGCCGCCGCGGCTCGGGCGCTGCACTCGGTCTCGGTGCGCCTGCTCGGCTGCGTGCTCAACATGACCAAGGTGGCTCGGGCGGACGCGTACCAGTACGAGGCGTACCGGATCGCCACCACGTCCGCGGTCCCCGCGGACCGGGCCGCCGCGACGCACCGTGCCCGGCCGGCCGGGACCGTGCCGGTGGAGGACCGGACACAGGAACTCACCCGGTTGTCGCGATGAGCGCCGCCACCGGTGCCCTCGGCCCCGCCCTCGGCGGGGCCGAGGGCGGCACCGCCCGGAGGGGGTGCTCTCGGTGAGGATCGGCATCCTGTCGTACCACTTCCCGCCCGAACCGGCGTTCATCCCCGGCAGCCTGGCCGAGGAACTGGCCGCCCGTGGCCACGAGGTGCGCGTCCTGACCGGCTTTCCCGACTATCCGGGCGGGCATGTCTATCCGGGCTGGCGGCAGCGGTGGCGGCACGTGACCCGCAGCGAGCGGCTCACCGTGCGGCGGGTTCCCCGGTACGCGGGTGGGGAGACCTCCGTCCGCGCCCGGATGGCCAGCTATCTGTCGTTCGCCGGCAGTGTGGCGCTCGTCGGACGCCGGTACCTGGCCGACGTGGACGTGCTCTACGTCTTCCAGCTCCCGGCGACCGCGTTCGCCGCCGCGGCGATGGTACGGATGCTCGGCCAGGTGCCGGTGGTGCTGCACGTGCAGGACCTGTGGGCCGACGAGGGCAGCCCACCGGACCGGTCCGGCCGTCTCGCCGCCACCATGCGGCGGCTGCACCGGGAGGCCGACGCGGTCGCCGTCGCCGCACCGTCGATGCGCGACCTCGTGCTGGCCGACGGGGTGCCTCCGGACCGGGTGCGCATGGTGCTCAACTGGACCGACGAACGGATCTTCCAGCCGATTCGGCCGAGCCGCGCGGCGCAGGGGTTGATCCGCCGTGACGGCAGGTGCGTCGTCATGCACGCCGGGACGATCGGGGTACGCCAGGGATTGGAGACCGCCGTCCGCGCCGCCGCGGCGCTGGACGACCGGATGGACCTGGTGCTGGTGGGATCCGGCGCCCAGGAGCGGCGGGTGCGGGGGCTCGCCGCCGAGCTGGGGGCGGCCAACGTCCGCTTCGTGGAGCGTCGCTCCCCACTGGACATGCCAGAGCTGTACGCGGCAGCCGACTACCAGTTGGTGATGTTGCGCGACCAGCCGGAGCTGCGCGGGACCGTGCCGGGCAAGCTCCAGGCCGCGCTGGCCTGCGCCCGACCGGTGGTCGCCTCCGCCGGCGGGGACACCGCGGAACTCGTCGAACGGGCCCGGGCCGGGCTTTCCTGCCCGCCGGAGGACTGGGCGACGCTCGCCGACCGATTCTGGCTGGCCACCACCATCCCGGCTGCCGCCCGGGCCGAGATGGGCCAACGGGGGCGGGAGGTCTACCAGCGGGAGATGTCGTTGCGCGCCGGGGTGGACCGGATCGAGGGGCTGCTGCGTGAGGTGGCGGTCAGCCGTCGCGGTCGTTGATCACCTGGACAGATTTTGCACCCGATATCGCCCGGTAAGGCAAACCGTCACTTTTGCGCCGGACCGCATGTTAGAAAAGCGGCTAATCATCAATTGTGTCCGTTTTGAGCGGAGAGTGGTGTGGCGGAGAGTGGGTCTCCTCGGGGTCGGCGACGGCGGCTGCGGCGACGGACGAGGGCGCGGATACGGCGGGCACTGCTCGCCGCCCTCGTGGTCGGCTCACTGTTGGCCGCCGGCGGTGGATGGGTCGGCTTCCGGGGCTGGCAGGCGCGCACGCACCTGCTCAACGCCGCGGGGCTGGCCCGTGAACTGAGCGCGCAGATCGTCGCCGGGGACACCGGACAGGCCCAGCGGACGCTCGCCGCGTTGCAGGAGCAGAGCGGCGCCGCGCGCGAGGCCACGGCCGGGCCAGCCTGGTGGCTGGCCGGCACCGTCCCGTACGCCGGGGACGATCTGGCCGCCTTCCGGCGGATCGCGGTCACCGTGGACGATTTGGCCCGCGAGGCGTTCCCGCCGCTCGTCCGCTCCGACGTGGCCGCCCTCGTGCCCCGGGACGGCCGGCTCGACCTGCCGGCGCTGCGTACCGTCGCGCGGCGGCTCGTGGCGGCCGACGCGGCGGTACGCGAGAGCGGTGCAGGACTGCGGGCGGTGCCCACCGACGGGCTGTTGCCGGAGGTGCGCGACGCTCTCGTCGGGCTCCGTACCGAGATCGACAAACTCGCCGGGCTGCTCTCCGGCGTCAGCAAGGGAGCGGACCTGCTACCCACGCTCTTCGGAGCGGACGGCGAGCGCACCTACCTGATCGTCTCCCAGAACCTGTCGGAGCTGCGCGCCACGGGTGGCATGTTCGGCGCGTACGCCGTGGTGCGCGCCCGTGACGGCCGGTTGGATCTGGTGGCCCAGGGGACGGCGGCGAAGCTGCAGCGGTTCACCCCGCCGGTTCTCCCGCTCGGCACGGAGACCCGACGCCTCTACACCGACCTTCCCGGGATCTACCCGGCCGACGTCAATCTCACCCCGCACTTCCCGACCGCGGCGAAGCTCTACCGCGAGATGGTCCGGCGGCGCACCGGCGTGACCGCCGACGGAATCCTCGCGGTGGACCCGGTGGCGTTGTCCTACCTGCTGAAGGCGACCGGCCCGGTCGCCGTGCCCGGCTATCCGACCCTGACCGCGCAGAACGCCGTGCGGATCCTGCTGTCCGACAGTTACCTGACGCTGGATCTCGAGAACCAGGACGCCTTCTACGCGGCCTCCGCCGCGCGCGTGTTCGACTCGGTGTTGCGGAAGGGTGCCAGTCCTCGCGAGCTTTTATCCGTATTCGACCGTTCTATACGGGAACGTCGGATATTGTTCTGGAGTGCCCGATCCGAGGAACAGCGGAAGTTCGTCGACAACCGGATCAGCGGCGTCCTGCCGGAGACGGAGACGACGCCGACGGTCGGCGTCTTCCTCAACGACGGCAGTGGCGCGAAGCTCGGCTACTACCTGCGGCCCTCGGCGACGCTCACCGTCGGCAACTGCCTGGCCGACGGGCGGCGGGAGCTGCGCCTGCGGTTCGACCTGCACTCGTCGGCCCCACGTTCCGGGCTCACCAAGGCCGTGCTCGGCCTCGGCAAGGCCGGAAACCCGTACACCGCCCGCACCCTCGTGACGGTGTACAGCCCGGCGGGTGGGGCGGTGGTGGCGGCCCGGCTCGACGGGGTCGACGCCCCGCTGGGCAGCGGCACCGACCGGGGCCGGCAGGTGGCCATCGCCAACGTGGAGGTGGGTCCGGGCAAGACCCGGACCCTCGACATGGACCTGCTGACCGGGCGGACCAACGCAGGCACGCCCGAGCTGTGGCACACCCCGACCGCCACCCCGTGGACCACCCAAGTAGTTCCCGCACCAAGCTGCAACCAGTAGGAGGAGAGCATCATGCGGCTATCCCGCATCATCATGGCGCTCACGGCCGGCCTGGCCGTCGTGGCAGCGCCGGCGGCGGCGGGGGCGGCGCAGCCGCAGCCGCCAGCGGACGGCATCCAGCAGCCGCCACCGGACTACCCGCCACAGCCGGCGTCGCTGACGCTGAACCGGGCGACGATCGTCATCGGCGAGTCGGTGGTACTCACCGGCCGTAACTTCGGTCGTAACGAGATCGTCGACATCACCGTCACGGTGGCGCCCCTCGCCGCCGCGGTGCCCGGTCCGGCAACGGCCCGGCGCAGCGACGGCAGCGTCGTCGCGATGACGACGGTGGCCCGCCCGCAGCCCCAGCCCGCTCCGCGGCATCTCACCGCGCGGACGGACGCGCGAGGCCGGTTCACCATCACCTACCGGCCGACCGACGTGGGTCGGCTCACCTTCACCGCGGTCGGGCGCACGACCGGTCGTACCGCCAGCGCGACCCTCACCGTGCTGCCGCACCGCCGGCCGAACCTGCCCGTCACCGGTGACAGCCTCGGCACTCCGCTGAAGGTCGGCGGTGGTCTGGTCGGTGCCGGCGTGGTCCTCATGCTCGGCAGCCTCGCCTGGCGGCGGCGCCACCGCTTCGGTACGGGGTCGACGCGCTGACCCCGTCCCGGGCAGGGCCCGGAGCAGAAGAGGACGGACGCCCGCCGGATCATCCGGCGGGCGTCCGCACGACCGCGTTCAGACCAGACCGTGCGCCAGCACGCCACCCGCCGGAAGTTGTTGATGTTCGCCCCGGCGACGTGGTCGCCGGCCAGGCCGTACTCGTCGGCGCTGGTCCAGCAGCGGACATGGATCTCCCGCATCGTCGCCACCACCGGGTCGGCGTCGTCGCGTCGACCCCCAGGTGCGGATCGTCACCCCTGTCCGGTTCACTGGTGCCATGGACGAGCTGATCTGGGACGCCGCCCGCGCGTCGTGTGTCTGGCTGGACGCGGCCAACGGCACCGGCCAGGCGGAGCTGACCTGCCGGATGCTCAAGCTCACCGAGGAGGCCGGCGAGGTTGCCACGGCGTGGATCGGGCTACTCGGCCAGAACCCCCGCAAGGGCGTCACGCACACCCGCGATGACGTGGCCGCCGAACTGGCCGACGTCGTCTTCACCGCGCTCGTGGCGATCGAGAGCCTGGGGCTGGACGCGCGGTCCGTGGTGTCCGCCTGCGCTGCCAAGGTGCGGTCCCGAGTCGCCTGAGACCGGGGGCGATCAGGTTCCTCTGCCCGCTGGGTCGCGTCGCGCTCACGTCCGGGTCCGTGCGTTCTGTACTGGTTCGGACGCCCGATTTGCCGCAAGCTGTGGCCGCGCTAGGCACTCCCGAGGTCTATGGGCCCGGGTGACCGTTTATGGTCTGAGATGAGCCGAGCCCGATCCGGTTGGCGGGTCGGCGCGGGGAATCGTGGCCGAGCGGGGGTGGTTACACCCTGTGAACGATCGCAGCAGCCCTCGCGGCCTGGCCCGACGCCCCGGCGCTTGACGCCGTTGGCGGAATGACGCCGGGCCGGTGGTCGTTACACATGGTCCCGGCGCCGCGAGCGAGGCCGCCACGGCCCCCGGCCTGCCGGACACCGGTCCCCCTCTCATGAACTTTCTGAGCGTCCTTTCGAGGCGCTGCGCGTGTTGGCCGCACCCCCATGCGCCCGCGCGTCGATGTGTGAAGGAGTCACCCCCATGAACACGATCTTGCGTAAGAGTGTGCTGGGTGTTGTTGGTTTGGCGTTCGCCGGTGGTGTGTTCGCCGGTCCGGTCGCCGATGCCCGTGCTGCTGTGCCGGTGGTGCAGGTCGCGGTGCGGGCCGACAAGCCGGTCGTGGACAAGCTGGTTCCGCATGGTGTGCAGGGCGAGCAGTCGCGCATCGAGCTCTCCGGCGAGCAGGTCGGCAACGTCAGGGCGATCATCGCCGCGACGAAGAAGGCCGGCATGGACGAGCGGGCCGCCGTGGTCGCGGTCGGGACCGCGTTGCAGGAGTCGAAGCTGGAGAACCTGGGCCACCTGGGTGACCGCAACGACCACGACTCGCAGGGGCTGTTCCAGCAGCGTCCGTCCTCGGGCTGGGGCACGGTGGAGCAGATCACCGACCCCGAGTACGCGACCACCGCGTTCCTCAAGGGCCTGAAGCAGGTCGACGGCTGGCGGGACATGCCGCTGACCCGAGCCGCGCAGACCGTGCAGGTGTCGGCCTACCCGGACCACTACGCGCAGTGGGAACAGCAGGCCGCCGACCTCGTCGCCCAACACTGGAACAGCTGACCCACCCACAGCACGCTGGCCGGCACCCCCACCCGGGGGTGCCGGCCCGTGCACCTTCCCGGCTGATCATGAGGTTGACCGGCCGGACAACGATGAACACCACCGCCAACCTCATGATCAACAGCAGTTTCACGATGGGTTGTGGAAGAGCCGGGGCGGGGTAGTGTGTTGAGTCGGGTGTCGGTGTGTCCAGTGTCCCCGGGCCTCACCTAAATTGCCGTCGCGGAACACCGTTCGGCTGGAGCCGCGTCGCGCCACTCGCCGAGAGGCGACCTGCACACCGACACCCCAGCGCCGCCCCCGACCCGTCCGGGCCGGGGGCGGCGCTGTCTGTGTCGACCGTGCCAGAATCCCCGGATGGGCTGGTCCGACAACCGTGGAGTGGTCGTGTTGCCGAGCGGCGCGGCGGTGCGCGGGCGGCGCGTCGGTGAGCCGCCGGCGTCGCCCGCCGACTTCGCACTCTTGTTGGCCCCGGGCACCACACCGACGTGGCCGTACCGGCGGATCCGCTGGCCAGATTTCTGGCTGCCGGTGAATCGCGCCGACGCCCTCGACGCACTCCGTGAGGGGTTGCGGCGGGCACACGGTGGGGAGCGGGTGGAGGTTGCCTGCCGGGGTGGAATCGGCCGGACCGGCACCGCTCTGGCGGCTCTCGCGATCCTCGACGGCCTGCCGTCGGCGGAGGCGGTGGCGTGGGTCCGCACGCGGTACCATCCGCGCGCCGTGGAAACCCCGTGGCAGCGCGGCTGGCTGCGCCGGCTGCCCTGACACGCCCGATCGCGGGCGGCCCCGTCCGCGACACCGCCCCGCAGCATCCATCGGCAGCCGTCCGTGGCACGTGCCCGGAGCACCCACCGGCAGCGGGCCGCTGCCGCCACCGGCGGGCGGCGGCAGCGGGCGCGGACCCGGCCACCGGCACCAGCGCTCAGCGGGCGGCGGCACCCGGGCCGCCGCCGGCAGGCGGGCGGCGGGCTCAGCGGGTCACGTACTCCCGCAGGTGGCGGGCGGTGAGGGTGTCGCCGTGCGCGACCAGGTCCGCCGGGGTGCCGGTGAAGACGATCCGTCCACCGTCGTGCCCCGCGCCCGGCCCGAGATCGATGATCCAGTCCGCGTGCGCCATCACCGCCTGGTGGTGCTCGATGACGATGACCGTGTTGCCGGCGTCGACCAGCCGGTCCAGCAGCGCGAGTAGCTGGTCCACGTCGGCCAGGTGCAGGCCGGTGGTGGGCTCGTCGAGCACGTAGGTGCCGTACTTCTCGGCCATGTTGATGGCCAGCTTGAGTCGCTGCCGTTCGCCGCCGGAGAGGGTGCTCAACGGCTGTCCCAGACTCAGGTAGCCCAGCCCGACGTCGGCGAGCCGGTTGAGCACGGCCCGGGCCTGCCCGCCGGGGAAGAACTCCCGTGCCTCGGCGACCGACATGGCGAGGACCTGGCTGATGTTCTTGCCCCGCAGGGTGTACGTGAGCACCTCGTCGGTGTACCGCCGGCCCTCGCACTGCTCGCAGACGCTGGCGACGCCGGCCATCATCGCCAGGTCGGTGTAGACCAGGCCGATCCCCTTGCAGGTCGGGCAGGCTCCCTCGGAGTTGGCGCTGAACAGCGCCGCCTTCACCCCGTTGGCCTTGGCGAAGGCCGTCCGGATCGGGTCGAGCAGCCCGGTGTAGGTGGCCGGGTTGCTGCGGCGGGAGCCGCGGATGGGGGACTGGTCCACCACGACCACCCCGTCCCGCCCGGGCAGCGAGCCGTGGATCAGTGAACTCTTGCCCGAGCCGGCGACGCCGGTCACCACGGTCAGCACCCCGAGCGGGATGTCCACGTCGACGTCACGCAGGTTGTGCAGGTCGGCACCGCGGATCGGCAGGTGGCCCGTCGGCTGGCGGACCGGGTCGCGCAGTGTGACGCGGTGGTCCAGGTGGCGGCCGGTCAGGGTGTCCGAGTGGCGCAGTCCGGCGACGTCGCCGGCGTAGCAGATCTGCCCGCCCGCCCCGCCCGCACCGGGCCCGAGGTCGACCACGTAATCGGCGATCGCGATGGTTTCCGGCTTGTGTTCCACCACCAGCACCGTGTTGCCCTTGTCGCGCAGCCGCAGCAGCAGACCGTTCATCCGGGCGATGTCGTGCGGGTGCAGCCCGACCGTTGGCTCGTCGAACACGTACGTGATGTCGGAGAGACTGGAGCCCAGGTGCCGGACCATCTTCACCCGCTGCGCCTCGCCGCCGGAGAGGGTGGCCGACTCCCGGTCGAGGCTGAGGTAGCCGAGCCCGATCTCCACCAGCGACTCCAGCGTCTCGCGCAGGTTGGCGACCAGCGGCGCCACCGAAGGGTCGTCGACGCCGCGGACGAACTCGGCCAGGTCACTGATCTGCATGGCGGAACAGTCGGCGATGTTACGGCCGGCGATCCGGGACGACAGGGCGGCGGCGTTGAGCCGGGCGCCGTTGCAGTCCGCGCAGGTGGTGAAGGTGACCGCCCGGTCCACGAAGGCGCGGATGTGCGGCTGCATCGACTCGCGGTCCTTGGCCAGGTAGAGCCGGCGCACCTTGACGGCCAGCCCCTCGTACGTCAGGTTGGTGCTACCCACCTTTATCTTCGTCGCCGGCTTGTGCAGGAAGTCCTGCCACTGCTGCGGTGTGAAGTCCTGGAGCTTGAGGTCCGGGTCGAACAGGCCGGAGCCGACGATGGTCTGCCAGTACCAGGTGTCGACGGCGAAGTTCGGCACCAGGATCGCCCCGTCGTTGAGGGAGCGTTCCACGTCGACCATCGCGTGCACGTCCAGGTCGGACACCCGGCCCAGCCCCTCGCAGGTCGGGCACATCCCCTCGGCGAGGTTGAAGCTGAACGCGCCGGCGCCGCCGACGTGCGGGGTGCCGAGGCGGCTGAACACGATGCGCAGCATCGCGTACGCGTCGGTGGCGGTGCCGACCGTCGAGCGGGAGTTCGCCCCCATTCGTTCCTGGTCGACCACGATCGCCGGGGTCAGATTCCGCAACGAGTCCACGTCCGGGCGGGACAGGTTCGGCATGAAGGACTGGAGGAAGGCGCTGTAGGTCTCGTTGATCAGGCGGCGCGACTCGGCCGCGATGGTGCCGAAGACCAGGGATGACTTCCCGGAGCCGGAGACCCCGGTGAACACGGTGAGCCGTCGCTTCGGAATGTCGACCGAGACCCCGGTGAGGTTGTTCTCCCGGGCACCCCGTACCTCGATGACGTCGTGATTGTCGGCGGCGGATCGCGCTGGTTGCTGCATGCCTTCCATTTTCTCATTGAAGTACCTGTGTAGAGTTCGCTGGCAGGCGACGCAGGCCAACACCCTTGATGGGGCGGAAAGTCTCAAACCCTCCGGTAAGCGGTACGGTGGCTGCGTGCGAATCGGTCGGTGGCGGGTGGTCGATGTCGCGGCCACTGCCGGAATCTCCACCCAGCAGGTGCGCAACTACCTCGACGAGGGGGTGCTGCCCCCGGCCACCCGGACCGGGAGCGGCTACCGGGTGCTCACCGACGTGCACGTGCACGCCCTCGCCGTGCTGCGGCGAATGGCCGAGGGGCACGGCTGGGCACGTACCCGGGAGGTGATGGCCGCGGTGCACCGGGGGGAGTGGGCGGCGGCCCTTGCCGCGCTCGACGCTGGCCACGCCGAACTGGATCGGGAGCGGGCGGAGATCCGTAAAGTGCTCGGCGCCTTCGAGACGGTGGTGGCCAGCCCGGCGGTGGCGGCGCCGCGTCACGGTGCGCGGATCGGGGAGGTCGCCGACCTGGTCGGCGTCCGCACCTCCCAGCTACGGCTCTGGGAGCAGCGCGGCCTGCTGCGGCCGGTGCGGGCGCCGGGCACCGGCTACCGGGTGTACGACGCGGCCGAGCTACGCGCCGCGCAGGTGGTGGCGCTGCTGCGCCGAGGCGGCTACCCGTTCGAGATCATCGCGGCGGTCCTCGACGAGATGCGTACCACCGGCCGGCCGCAGCGGGTGAGGGCCGAACTGGCCCGGCGGGAGCAGGACCTGCACCAGCGCAGCCTGCGCCGGCTGCGCGCCTCGGCCGAGTTCTACGGCTACCTCGCCGCCACCGGCCAGGCCGCGGCCTCCCTCGAAGCCGGTGAATCCGCGTCTCCGGCCAGTCCGGCAGAGTCCCCGGCAAACTCGGCGCGGGCCAACTGAGCCGGAGCAGACCGGGCGCGGGCCGGTTGAGCGGGGGGCTGAGGTGGCCGTCTTCCCGGCCCGCTCGACCAGCGCGCGACGGCCCGGCGGGAAAACCCGCCGGGCCGTCACAGGTGGCGCGAGGATTCAGTTCAGGCCGCAGGTGGCGAAGCTGTCGAGGTTCGGGCGGGTGGCGCCGACCCGGTTGAAGGCGATCTCGATGCGGTCCAGGGCGGCCTTCCGCTTGTCGGCCAGCGGGCCGAGGATGGCGTTGCGGATGAAGTTCGCTCCGCCCTGCGGGTTGGCTGCCTGCTGGGCCAGGCGGGCGTTGGCCTCGCTGATCTGCTTGTCGAGCTGGGCCAGTTCGGCCTGGACGTTCGCGGCGGCCTGGGCCGGGACGGCCGGGATCTGCGGGGTCGGGCAGTTCACCGTCTGGGCACGGTTTGCGTTGCCGGCACCGGCGTTGCCATTGCCGGCGTTACCGGTGTTCGCGGCACCGCCGTTGTTGCCGGCGTTGCCCGCCCCGGCGGCGTTCAGGCCGCAGGTGGCGAAGCTGTCGAGGTTCGGGCGGGTGGCGCCGACCCGGTTGAAGGCGATCTCGATGCGGTCCAGGGCGGCCTTCCGCTTGTCGGCCAGCGGGCCGAGGATGGCGTTGCGGATGAAGTTCGCTCCGCCCTGCGGGTTGGCTGCCTGCTGGGCCAGGCGGGCGTTGGCCTCGCTGATCTGCTTGTCGAGCTGGGCCAGTTCGGCCTGGACGTTCGCGGCGGCCTGGGCCGGGACGGCCGGGATCTGCGGCGTCGGGCAGTTCACCGTCTGGGCGGCGGCGACCGTACCGGCGGCGGCCTTGCCGGCGGTGGCCTTCACCGAGCTGTTGAGGGCGCTGGCGACACCCCGGGCGTTCAGCGTGCAGGTGGCGAGGCTGTCCAGGTCGGGGCGGGGGGCACCGACCCGGTTGAAGGAAATCTCGATGCGGTCCAGCACCGCGACGCGCTTGCTCTTCAGTGGACCGAGAATCGCGTTGTTGATGAAGTTGGGGCCGCCCTGCGGGTTGGCCGCCTGCTTCGCCAGGCGCTCGTTCTGCCGGGCGATCTCCTCGTCCAGGTTGACCAGTTCCCGCTCCACGTTGGCAGCCGCCGCGGCCGGGATCGCGGGCAGCTTGTCGCGTACGGTCGGGCAGTTGACGGTCTGGGCGACGCCCGTGCCGCTGTTCTCGCCGGCGGAGGCGAGCTGCAGCCCTCCGGCCAGCAGCAGCGCCGCTAGGGCGCCCACTCCGCCGAGCTTGAGGACCGCGTTCTTCCGCGTAGGCCTGGTCATGTACCTCTCCTCTGGTCTCCGCCGGGCCGTCGACGCGTCGCGTCCATGAGGCGGCCCGGTGGTGCGGTGGGGGTGTGGGAGGCCCGGTGCCCGTCGCCCCGGCATTGGCAGTGGCCCGGTCCGTCCCGACGGCCATGGATACGGGGACGGTCGGAAGATCGTTCAATGCGGGCAGGCGTTTTCTGCGCCGGATCTCACCCGGCGACATCGACCGTGGGCCCGGCCTGCCCGGCGGTGGCCTGCCGTCTGGGTATGGTGCCTCTCCATGAGAGCCGAGGTCCTGGCAGCCGCCGTCGCCGCACTCCTGGTCGCCGGGGCACCGGTCCCGGCGGGCGCCGCGCCGACGGTCCCCGCGCCCGGGGCCGTCGTGCCCTGCCCGACGCTGCCC
>NZ_SMKF01000104.1 GCF_004348325.1 Micromonospora sp. KC213
GCCCCCACCAGGACGACCCGCCCGACGACACCACCGCGTACCACCTCGGCCTGTCTCGGCCCCGTGGTGTACGAGATCGACGGCGCCGACACCGCCGACCGGCCCCGGTCGCTGTGTATCGCGGTCGGCGGGGTGCTGCGTGTTCGCAACGTCGGCCCGGAGGAGCTGACCGCGACGCCGCCCGGCTTGGCGGTCTGCCGCTACGAGGCCGGCATCTACAACTGCCAGCTGGTCGAGACCGGCACGGTGTCGATCACCCTGACGTATCCGAGCGCACACACGATCCGGGTCGTCGTCCGCTGACCGGTTTCGCGTCGCGGGCGGTCATCCCGCCCGCAGCGCCATCGAGTCCAGCAGGTCGTCGACGAAGGTCACGCTCGCCCCGTCCGGCGGGGTCACCTGCACGTACGCGAGCGTGGCACCGCCGGTGAGCAGGGCGGCAGCCTCGACGATGACCGGTTTGCCGGCCGGGCATCCGGCGTACCGGGCGATGGTCCACTCCAGGTCGGCCCGGCGGGCGGTCCGCACCGGGTCGGCGCGGCACCGCGGGTGGGTGTGTCCGGCGAGGAAAGCGGCCGGGTCGGTGGCCGCCTCCCGGGTGTCGGACAGGCCGATGAACGCGCCGGGCACCTCGGGGTCGGTGACCCAGTGCCCCGGGTCGGGTGAGATCACCATGGCCGGTGCCAGGCCGCCGCGGGACGCGGGGCGGCCCGCCCAGCCGGCGCCCTCCGCCCGCCAGCCGGGCGGCAGCCGTACGCTGATCCGCCCGCTGGCGTCGGTGGCCACCCCGACCGGACGGTCCCGCCAGACGTCGACCGCCACCACCCCGGCCGCCGTGACAGCGGCCAGGACCAGCGCGAGGGCCACCCGCCGGTGACGTCCCCGCCGCCGGCGGCGGCGCTCCGGTCGGTCACCGGAGGTGACCGCCTCGGCCAGCGCCCGCGCGAACGCGTCCGCGTCGCGGTACCGGTCGGCCGGCGCCGGTGCGGTGGCCCGGGTCAGGACGGCGGCCACGCCCGCCGACGGCCCGGCCGAGCCGAACAGCCGCAGGCCGAGCCGGCCCAGCCCGTACACGTCGGCCCGCTCGTCGACGGTCGACGACGGGTCGTCCTGCTCGGGGGCCATGTAGCCGGGGGTGCCGGCGCGGGCGGTCAGCCCGGACGCGGCGGCCATCGCCTTGGCCAGGCCGAGGTCGGCGACCACGATTCGTCCGCCCGACCAGGCATCCGCGTCGGCGGCGGGTACGGCGGGCGGGTCCGGCGGCGCGGGTCCGCCGGCGGTGGCGGCAGTGGTGTCGCCGGGCCGCGGCAGGCACAGCAGCACGTTGCCCGGCGTCAGGTCCCGGTGCACGATGCCCCGGCTGTGCAGATCGGCGACCGCGGCGGCCACCTGGCACAGGATGCGCAAGGCCGTGTCGGCGTAGACGTCCCCCGCCTCCAGCAGGTCGCGCAGGCTACCGCCGGTGGCCCACTCCATGACGATGTACGGTCGTCCGTCGGCGAGCTCGCCCACCGTGTGCACCCGAATCAGCCGTGGGCTGTCCACCTGCCGCAGCAGCCGCGCCTCCAGGCTGAACCGTTCCCGGATCCGCAGGTCGTTGGCCCAGTTCTCAGCCAGCACCTTGATCGCGACCCAGTCCCGCAGAGCGGGGTCGAACCCGAGCCACACGGTGGCGAACGCGCCCGCGCCCAGCAGGCGCTCGATCCGGCATCCGCCGATCTCGACCGGTCGTGCACCGGAGGGTGGTTGCACAGGTGCACGCTACCCGCCGCGGTCCGCCCACGCGCGCCACCGCCGCCCGGACGGGCCTGCCGCCGGTACGACAGGTCACCCGTGGCACATCGACGCCGGTCACGCGAGATGCCGGCGACGCCTCCTGCGGCTACGGTTGGGGCCACCAGCTGTCGATCTCCGGGGAGGGTGTGTGCTGGCACTGGTGGCTGTCCATGCGCTTGCAGCCGTGGTCGCTCCGGCGCTGGTACGTCTCTGGGGGCGGCGCGCGCTGCACCTGCTGGCGTGCGTCCCCGCCGCCGCCCTGGGCTGGGCGTTGACCCAGACCGGCACGGTTCGCTCCGGCACGCCGGTCGTCGAGACGGTCACCTGGGTTCCGCAGCTCGGCCTGGACATCGCCCTGCGGATGGGGACGCTGTCCTGGTTGATGGTGCTGCTCGTCGGCGGGGTCGGCGCCCTGGTGCTGGTGTACGCCGCGCACTACTTCCGTTCCGACGATCCGGGGCTCGGCCGCTTCGCGGCCGTGTTCGTCGCGTTCGCGGGGGCGATGCTCGGCCTGGTGGTCTCCGACGACCTGCTGCTGCTGTACGTGTTCTGGGAGCTGACGACCGTCTTCTCGTACCTGCTGATCGGCAGCGACCCGACGCGGCGGGCCAGCCGGCACGCGGCGATGCGGGCGCTGCTGGTGACCACCCTGGGCGGGCTGGCGATGCTCGCCGGGTTCGTGATGCTCGGGCAGCACGCCGGCACGTACCGGTGGTCCGAGGTCGCCGACAACCTGCCCGACGGCGGCTACCTCACGGTCGCCCTGGTGCTGGTGCTGCTCGGCGCGCTGAGCAAGTCGGCGATCTTCCCGTTCAGTTTCTGGCTGCCGGGGGCGATGGCGGCGCCGACGCCGGTCAGCGCGTACCTGCACGCCGCGGCGATGGTGAAGGCGGGGGTGTTCCTCGTCGCGCTGCTGGGGCCGGCGGTGGCCGAAGCCACGCCGTGGCGGCCCGTGCTGCTGGCCGGTGGCCTGGTGACGCTGCTGCTCGGCGGCTGGGCGGCGCTGCGGCAGGTCGACCTGAAGCTGCTGCTCGCCTACGGCACGGTCAGCCAGCTCGGCCTGCTGATGGTGATCCTGGGCGCCGGCGGCCGGGACACCGCGTTGGCCGGCGTGGCGATGGTGCTGGCCCACGCCATGTTCAAGGCCACCCTTTTCCTCGTGGTCGGCGTCGTCGACCACGTCGCCGGCACCCGGGACCTGCGCGAACTCAGTGGGCTGGGCCGGCGGGCGCCGGCGCTGACGGCGGTGGCCGGGCTCGCCGCCGCCTCGATGGCCGGTTTGCCACCGATGGCCGGGTTCGTCGCCAAGGAGGCGGCGGTCGAGGCGTTCCTGCACGGCGGCACGACCGAACTGGTGGTGCTCGGCGGGGTGCTGGTCGGCTCGACCCTGACCGTCGCGTACACGCTGCGTTTCCTCTGGGGCGCGTTCACCGTGAAGCCCGACGTACCGCCGGCCCGGCCCGGACCGGTCGGGTGGCCGCTCCTCGGGCCGGCCGCGGTGCTCGCCGTCGCCGGCCTGGCGGCGGGCGCCCTCGCTCCGGCGGTGGACCGGGTGCTCGCCCCGTACGCGGACCTGTATCCCGGCGCGGGGCCCGGCTACCATCTCGCGCTCTGGCATGGGCTGACTCCCGCGCTCGGCCTCTCCGTCCTGGCGATCGCCGCCGGTGTCGGGGTGTTTCTGCTGCTGCACCGGCGGCAACCGCGCCTGGTCCGGCTGCCCTTCGACGGCGCCACCGTCCACGACCGGCTCGCCCGCGGCGTCGACCGGGCGGCGGTGGAACTCACCGGCGCCACCCAGCGCGGCTCCCTTCCGTTCTACCTGGGGGTCATCCTGCTGGTGCTGGTCGTCCTGCCGGGCGGGGCACTACTGGCCGGCGTGCCGTGGCCCCGGCGGTTCCACCTCTGGGACACCCCCCTGCAGGCCGTCGCCGCCGCCGTGGTCGTCGTCTCCGCGGTGGCCGCCGCCCGTGCCCGGCGCCGACTGACCGCGATGATCCTGGTCGGCGTGACCGGTTACGGCACCGCACTGTTGTTCATCCTGCACGGCGCCCCCGATCTGGCGCTGACCCAGTTCCTGGTGGAGACCGTCACGATCGTCATGGTCGTGCTGGTGCTGCGCCGGCTGCCCGCCACGTTCTCCGAGCGGCCCACCCGGGCCGGCCGGCGGGGCCGGATCGCGCTGGGCGTCGTCGTGGGTGTGGTCGCGGCCGGAATGGCGTACGTCGCGGCGGGGGCCCGGGTGGCCACCCCGATCTCGGTCGGCTTCCCCGCCGAGGCCGTCTCCTACGGCGGCGGCAAGAACGTGGTCAACGTGACGCTGGTGGACATCCGGGCCTGGGACACCATGGGCGAGATCGCGGTGCTGGTGGTGGCCGCCACCGGGGTGGCCAGCCTGATCTTCCGCCACTCCCGGGACCTGGACCTGCGCAGCGGCATTCCGGGGGTCGGCCGCAGCGAGTCGGTGCGACCGCGCTGGCTCACCAGCGGGGCCACCGCACGACAGCAGTCGGTCATCCTCCAGGTCGTGACCCGCCTGCTGTTCCACGCCATCGTGCTCTTCTCGATCTACCTGCTCTTCTCCGGCCACAACGCCCCCGGCGGCGGCTTCGCCGCCGGGCTGGTCGCCGGTCTCGGGCTGGCCGTGCGGTACCTGGCGGGCGGGCGTACCGAACTCAACGGGGCGGCCCCGGTGGACGCCGGCCTGGTGCTCGGCGCCGGGCTGTTCGTCGCGGTCGGCACCGGCCTCGCCGCGATGGTGCTGGGCGGCGAGTTCCTGCAGAGCGCCCTGCTCGACTTCCACGTGCCCGTCCTGGGGCATGTCCACTTCGTCACGTCGGTCTTCTTCGACGTCGGCGTCTACCTGATCGTGGTCGGCCTCGTCCTGGACATCCTGCGCAGCCTCGGCGCGGAGATGGACCGCCAGCAGGAGACCGACCAGCGGGAGAGCGAACCGGCCGGCCACCGGACGGAGGAGTTGGTGTGAGCCCGAACCTGAGCTACGTCCTGGTCGTCGGCGTCCTCGTCGCCGCCGGGGTCACGTTGCTGCTGGAACGCAGCCTCACCCGGGTACTGATGGGCGTCATCCTGCTCGGCAACGGAGCCAACCTGCTCCTGCTCACCGGGGGCCGCTCCGGTGGCGCGCCGATCGTCGGCACCACCGCCGAGCAGGACATGGCCGACCCACTTCCCCAGGCGATGGTGCTGACCGCCATCGTCATCACCCTCGGCATGACCGCGTTCCTGCTGGCCCTGGCCTACCGTAGCTGGCACCTGAACGGACACGACGAGGTGCAGGACGACGTCGAGGACCGCCGCATCGTCGAGCTGGCCGACCGCGACAAGGGCCCCGGCACCGCGGACGTCGAGGCCGGGGACGACGACCCGGCGTCGGACCCCGCCGAAGAGCAGGTGGCCGCCACCGGCGCGCCGGGAGGACGCGCATGACCTGGCTCGTCCCGTTGCCGGTGGTGATGCCGCTGCTCGGCGCCGCCCTGACCCTGCTGCTCGCCGGCCGGCCGTACGCCCAGCGGTGGGTCAGCCTCACCGTCCTCACCGCCACCGTGGCGGTCGCCGGCACGCTGCTGGTGCGGTCGTCGCTGCACGGGCCACTGGTCGTCGAGGTCGGCGGCTGGGTCGCGCCGCTGGGCATCGTGCTGGTCGCCGACCAGCTCGCCGCGCTGATGCTCGTCGTCTCGGCGGCGGTCACCCTCTGCGTGCTGGTGTACTCCATCGGGCAGGGCATGGCCGACGGCAACGAGGAGACGCCCCTGTCGGTCTACCACCCCACCTACCTGGTGCTGACCGCCGGCGTGTGCAACGCGTTCCTCTCCGGTGACCTGTTCAACCTCTACGTCGGTTTCGAGATCCTGCTGGTCGCCAGCTACGTGCTGCTGACCCTCGGCAGCACCGAGACGCGGATCCGGGCCGGCACCACGTACGTCGTGGTGAGCCTGCTCTCGTCGCTGATCTTCCTGGTGGCCATCGGCCTGGTCTACGCCTCGACCGGCACCCTCAACCTGGCCCAGCTCGTCGACCGCCTCGACGCCCTGCCGGACGACCTGCGGCTGGTCCTGCAGGCCATGCTGCTGCTGGCCTTCGGTATCAAGGCCGCGGTGTTCCCGCTGTCGGCCTGGCTACCGGACAGCTACCCGACCGCGCCGGCTCCGGTCACCGCCGTCTTCGCCGGCCTGCTCACCAAGGTCGGCGTGTACGCGATCATCCGCACCGAGACGCTGCTGTTTCCCGGTGGCCGCACCGCCGACCTGCTGCTGGTGGCCGCGGCGCTGACCATGGTGGTCGGCATCCTCGGTGCGGTGGCCCAGTCGGACATCAAGCGGCTGCTGTCGTTCACCCTGGTCAGTCACATCGGCTACATGCTGTTCGGCGTCGGCCTGACCACCTCGCTCGGCCTGTCCGCGGCGATCTTCTACGTGGTGCACCACATCACCATCCAGACCACCCTGTTCCTCGCCGCCGGCCTGGTCGAGCGGCGGGGCGGCAGCACCGCGCTGGACCGCCTCGGCGGGTTGGCGCGTGTGTCGCCGCTGCTGGCGGTGCTGTTCTTCGTACCCGCCCTGAACCTGGCCGGCATCCCGCCGTTCTCCGGGTTCCTGGGCAAGCTCGGCCTGGTCCAGGCCGGCGTGGCAGACGGCGGGCCACTGGCCTGGACGCTCGTCGCCGGTGGCCTGCTGACCAGCCTGCTCACCCTCTACGCCATCGCCCGGGTGTGGAATCTCGCCTTCTGGCGCGCGCCGCACCCGGACATGCCCGCTCCGGGCGACGCCGCCCGGGCGGCCGGTACCGCCGGCGCCGAGCAGCCGCCCGACGACGCTCCCCACGCGGTCGCCGTACTGCCCCGGCTGATGATCGCGCCCACCGCCGTACTGGTCGGGCTCGGGCTGGCGTTGACCGTGGCGGCCGGGCCACTGTTCGCGCTCAGCACCGACGCCGCCGACGACCTGCTGCGCCGCACCCCGTACGTCGAGGCCGTGTTTCCGGACGGTGCCCCGTGACCGGTGCCCCGATGACCCCGGCGAGCCCCGCCGAGCCGACCAACCCACCGCTGACCCGCCGAGCCCGACGACGCAACCAGCTCGTCGCCGTGACCGGCCTGGTCCTGGTCTGGGTGTTGTTGTGGGGCAGCTTCACCTGGGCTAACCTGATCGGTGGCCTGCTGGTCGCCGTCGTGCTGCTGACGGTCTTCCCGTTGCCGCCGGTGACCTTCGCCGGCCGGATCCGTCCGGTACCGCTGGCCCGCTTCTGGTCGCGGTTTCTCCGGGACCTCGTGGTCGCCTCCGTCCAGATCGCCTGGCTGGCGCTACGGTTCGGGCACACGCCACGCAGCGCGATCATCGCCGTGCCGCTGCGGGTGAACACCGACCTCAACCTCACCCTCACCGCCGAGGCGTTGTCCCTCGTGCCCGGGAGTCTCATCCTCGAAGCCGACCGGCGGACCGGCACCCTGTACGTCCACGTCCTCGGGGTCCGCACCCTCGACGAGGTGCAGCGGTTCCGCCGCGACGTGCTGGACCTCGAAGCGCGGATCGTCGCCGCCATCGGTTCGTCCGAGGAACGACGCCGCGTGACGGGGGCCGACCCCGCCGGCCCACCGGAGCCGACCCGCCTGGAAGGAACACCGACGTGACCGTCGTCGCCGTCACCGTCACCGCGTTGCTCACCGTGGCCAGCGGGCTCACCCTCGTGCGCATCATCCGCGGGCCGTCGATCCTCGACCGGGCCGTCGCCACCGACGTCCTGCTGGCCATCATCGTCGCCGCCATCGCCACCGAGGCCGCCTACAGCCGCGACGCCACCGCCCTGCCCGTACTGGTCGTCCTCGCCGTGCTCGGGTTCGTGGGTTCGGTGAGCGTCGCCCGCTTCGCCGTACGGAGAGATCCGGAATGACCCTCGACGCCGTTCTCGACATCGTCGCCGCCGGCTGCCTCATCGCCGGCGCGCTGCTCAGCCTCGCCGCCGGCGTCGCCCTCATCCGCTTCCCGGACCTGCTCTCCCGGATGCACGCGGCGGCCAAGCCCCAGGTCCTCGGGCTGCTGCTCGTCCTGCTCGGGTGCGCGCTGCGACTGCGTACCGGGGTGGACATCACCACGCTCGTGCTCGTCGGGGTCTTCCAGCTGGCCACCGCCCCGGTCGCGGCGCACATGGTGGGCCGGGTCGCGTACCCGCACGACGAGATCCGCCGGGACCTGCTGCTCACCGACGAACTCGCCGCGCACATCGACCGGATCCGCGCCGACCGCACGGACCGTCCGGAGGTGTCCGACGCGGCCTCGGCGCCGGGACGCGGCTGAGGCCCGCACCGCCTGCGCCGGCTGGTCCTCCGGGCCGCGCCTGCCCGCCGAGCCGGGCGGTGGCAGGTGGGCTCGACGGGCAGGCAGCGGGGTCAGGTACGAGACAGTGCGCGGTCGCTGACGAAGGACTGGAGACCGAACTGGCGGGCACGGCGTTCGGCGAAGTCGCTCAACCCCGGGCTGTCGGCGTAGTCCAGGCTGTACAGGTCCAGCTCCAGCCGGAGCAGTTGCTCGGCGATCTGGGCGTGGAACTCCAGCACGTCCGGCGGCCACGGGGCGTAGCCGTCGTCGGTCCAGCGGGCCGAGAAGGACTCGAAGACGATGCCGTCGACGAGTTCGGCCAGCCGGGGCAGCATGCCGAACCCGCGGTTGGCCAGCAGGTACGCTGGCCTGGCTTCCTCTCGTACGGCGGCGATCAGGGTGAGCAGGTGCGGCACGTCCTCGGGGTAGGTCAGCTCGACGTTGAGCGTGTCCAGGAAGAGCCCGGCGAAGCCACCGGCGATCGCCGCCTTGGCCGCACCGACAACGTGCGCCACCCACAGCGGATGGTCGACGTGGACGAACGCCCCGCCCCAGTCGGGGTTGCGTTCCTGGCGCTGCCAGGGCGCGGGCGGGCCCTGGTCCTCCGACAGTGACAGGTAGCCGAGGGTCTGCACGCCCTGCTGCGCGAGGTGCCGCAGCTCGGCGGGCCGGTAGAAGCCCGGTTGCAGGACCACCCGCAGGTAACCGGCGAGGTCGGCGAGCCGCCCGTCGCCGTAGTAGAAGCAGATGGGGCGCCGGCTCATCACCGCCCCCCGTGTTCCCGGTACCAGGAGAAGGTGCTCCGTACACCCTGTTCCAGGCTGACGGCCGGTTCGTAGCCGGTCAGCGCCCGCAGGAGGGACAGGTCCGGGCAGCGGCGGGCGACCGAACCGGGCGGTGCCGGCGCCGCCTCGATGACCGGGCTCACCCCGGCCACGGTGAGGACCAGCTTGGCCAGGTCGCCGATGTTGGTTTCCTCCCGGTCGTTGCCGATGTGCACGATCTGCCCTGCCGCGGCCGGGTTGGCCATCAGCCGCAGCATGGCCTCGACCGCGTCGTCCACGTGGCAGAACGCCCGGTACTGGTCGGCGCCGGGCACGGGGAACGGGTCGACGCCGCGCAGCGCGCGCAGGGACATCTCCGGGATGACGTGGTCGGCGCCCATCCGCGGGCCGTACACGTTGTGGAAGCGGCCGACCACCGTGTCGAAGCCCCGGGCCCGGGCGGTGTGCAGGAAGGCGGCCTCGCCGAGGAGTTTGCTGGCCGCGTAGGCGAACCGGGGCGCGGTGATGTCGGAGATGGTGGTCGGCACGCTCTCCGGCGTCGGCACCGGCACCCACCCGGCGGTCACCCCGCCGGCGTAGACCTCGCTGGTGGAGGCGAAGAAGACCCGCTCGCCGGGGGCGACCCAGTCGAGCAGGTGCAGTGCGACCAGGGTGTTGGTCCGGACCACCCGGGCCGGGTCCTGCTCCACGTTACGCACGCCGACCACGGCGGCGAGCAGGTAGATCTGGTCCCAGCCCGACGGCAGGGTGGCCCAGGTGTCCGGGGCGGTCAGGTCGGCGGAGACCACCCGCACGGCCGGTTCGCCGCGCAGCCGGTCGAGGTCGGCGTCGTCGCGGCCGCGCGAGAAGTCGTCGACAATCGTCACCTGGTGCCCGTCGGACACCAGGCGGCGGGCGAGGTGCAGGCCGATGAAGCCGGCCCCGCCGAGCAGGAGCACCCTCATGCCCGCGCCACCTCCCCGGCGAGGGCCGGCCCGGCGACGGTGGCGGACGCCGCCGGCACGCCGGAAGCCGTCGGGGTGGCGGACGCCGTCGGGGTGGCGGACGCCGCGGCGGGTGCGGGTTCCGGGGCGGGCGGAAGGTAACCGAGGCCGGCGTAGCGGATCCCGGCGGCGGTGACCGCGTCGGCGTCGAGCACCCGCCACGAGTCGTAGATGAACGCCGGCCGGCCCTCGCCGAGCAGTTCCGGGATCCGGATCGCCCGGTAGTCCGGGTGGTCGTTGATGATCAGAACGGCGTCGGCGTCGGTGAACGCCTTGTCCACCCCGACCGGCTCGCCCCCGTACTGGCGGATGACGTCGTCGGTCACCATCGGGTCGTGGCCGAGGACGGTGACGCCGGCAGCGGAGAAGACCCGCATCATGGTGGCGATCGGGGTGCCGCGCATGTCGTCGGTGGGCGGCCAGCCCTTGTACGCCCACCCGAGCACCGCCAGCCGCGCCCCCCGGCTGTGCCCGCGCGCCTGCACCAGCATCCGCACCACGGTCTCCGCCACGTGCACCGGCAGGTACTCGTTGAGCTGCCGGGCCTGGCCGACGAGGAACGGCGCGCGGTCGCCCGCACTGTCGATCATGATGTACGGGTCCTTGGAGAGGCAGCCGCCGCCGACGTATCCCGGTTTGGCGAGGTCCGGACGCGGATAGTCGACGTTGGCTGCCCTGATCACCTCCAGCGGGTCGAGGCCGTGCCGTTCGGCGATGAGCGCGACCTCGTTGCCGAAGGAGTAGATCAGGTCGGTGTGGCAGTTGTTGGAGAGCTTCACCAGCTCGGCGGTCTCCAGGCCGCTGACCGGGACGAGGGTCTGCGCCAGGCCGCCGAAGAACTCGACCCCGGCGGCGAGGCTGGCGGCGTCCAGACCGCCGACCACCTGGGGCAGCTCGACGAGTTCCCGCAGCGCCTGGCCCTGGATGGTGCGTTCCGGCGCCATCACCAGCCGGACCTGCTCACCCCAGGCGGCCCGCAGCTCCGGCAGCACCACCCGGCGGCTGGCGCCCACCGGCACCGTGCTGCGCACCACGACCAGCGTGTCCGGACGGCAGGTGGCGGCGACCGCGCGGGCGGCGGCGGCCAGGTTCGCCAGGTTCGGTCGGTGGGTGATGTTGTCGACCGGCGTCGACACGCTGATCACCGCCACGTCGACGGTGTCGCGGGGCAGTTCGGCGGCGACGTGGATGTCCCGGCCGACGTGGGCGGCGAGAATCTCCTCGACGCCGGGCTCGAAGATGTGCGGCCGGCCCCGGGACAGCGACACCAGGACCGCTGGGGACACGTCCGCGCCGTAGACGGTGAAGCCCTTCTCGGCGAGCGCGACGGTGAGCGTGAGCCCCACGTAGCCCAGGCCGACGACCCCGACCTTTGTGCGCATTCGTCTCGTCCTTTCTGCTGGAGGGGTGGCCCGCGCGACGGCGGACCGTCCGTCGTGGGCGGCCGGCCGCCCACGACGGCGCGGCTCAGCCGCAGGGGGCGGTGAGCCGGTCGACTTCCCGGACGGTGACGGTGCCGGCGAACCGTTCCGCGCGGTACCGGCGGCAGGCCGCCCGCACGTTCTCGGCCCGTACGGCGTAGTCGATGGCGAGTACGAACTTGCCCGCGTCGCGCAGCGCCCGGGTGTGCGCCAGGTTCGTCGCGCACCAGTCCCGGGTGCACGGCTCGTCCGTCGCCAGGTAGAAGAGCTCCTCCATCCCGATGCCGTCGATGGCGGCGGTGTAGCCCGGCTGCTCGCGAAGTTCCGGCGAGTTCTGCGGGACGATCAGGAAGCCGGGACGGCGGGCCTTGGCGTACGTGCTGATTCGGGCGATCAGCGCGACCATGTCGGCGGCGAGCCGCGCCCGATCCCGGCCCCGGGTGTGGGTCAACGAGATCTCCTCGTAGGCCAGCGGGGTGTCCAGGTAGACCCCGTCGAAGCCGGCGCGTAGCGCCTGGTCCACCCGGGGTCGCACCACCCGGTCCCACCAGCGGGCGTCCCAGTACTGCACGAAGTACTCGCCCGGCCACTGGGTCCACTCGTTGGCCAACAGGTCCGGGGCGGTGCGGCGGATGACCGGATACTCCGGGCGGAAGTTCTCCAGGCTGCCGATCTCGAAGTACGCCAGCACCCGTTTGCCGCTACGACGCAGCGCGGTGATCTCGGCGGCGGTGAACCAGTCGGTGTGCGCGTCCCTCGCCAGATCGATGACGGCGAGTTGGTGGGGCTCGCGGGCCAGCGCGTCGAGCCGGCCATCGGCGTACCCCTGCAGTTGGTAGGCCAGGGAGGTGACCGTCCTGGGCGGTGGCGGTGTGCGGACGCCGCCGCCCGGCGCGCCGGTGGCCGGGTGGCTCGGCCGTGCCCCGGAGCCGACGGTGCCGCCCGGGGCGGGGGCGCTGGCACCCGGCCCGGAGGCGGTGGCGGTGCCGGGGGTGGGTTTCGCCTGCGGTCCGGTCTGCGACCCGCAGGCGACGAGCCCGCCCACCACGGTCATCACCAGCATGGTCGCCCCGGCCCGGGTGGCCATCGGCCACCGTCGCCGGGGCTCTCCGCCGCAGCAGGGACCGTGCTTCATCGCGCCTCCTCGGCGGCCAGGATGTCCTTCATCGACGTGGCCAGGTCGCGGCCCGGTGCCCAGCCCAACTCCCGGCGTGCCCGGCTGACGTCGGCCTGGATCCAGTCGACCGCGGTCGAGCGTTGCGGCCCGGTGCCGGTTTCCCGGATCCGGCCGCCGTACCCGGCCATGGCGGCCAGCAACTCGATGGCATCACGCGCAGTGACCGTCCGACCACTGCCGACATTGAACACCCGGTACCGCAGCTGCGGTGCGAGCGACACGGCGACGACCAGTGCGGCCACGTCCCGCACGTCGACGAAGTCCCGGTACGCCGACAGCGGACCCAGGGTGATCTCCGGGACGCCACCGGCCACCGCGTGGCGGATGCGCGCCGCCGCCCGGCCGAGCAGGTTCTCCTCCGACATGCCGGGGCCGATCGGGTTGAAGACCCGCAGCGACACCGCATCGGCCTGCCCGGACTCGCCGGCGAGCTGGAACAGCCGGGTCGCGGCCAGGTGGCTGACACCGTAGGCGCTGACCGGCCGCGTCGGCTGTTCCTCGGTGACCGCAACCCCCTTCGGCACGACGCCGTACTCGCCGGCGGAGCCGAGCCGGACCAGCCGGGCCCGGGGGGCTGCCGTGGCGGCGGCGTCGAGCAGCTTCGCCGCGACCACGGTGTTCGCCGCGACCAACTGCCCGACGGAACCGGCCAGGGCACCCACGCAGGTGACGACGACGTCCGGAGCGCTCGTGCGCAGCAACGCCGCCAGCCCTTCCGGGGTGCCGTGCAGCAGGTCGTAGGTGGCCCGGCCGGGGCACTCCACCTCGGTGATCCGCGGGTCCGACTCCAGTGCGCGACGCACGTGCGTACCGATGAAGCCGGACGCCCCGAACAGCAGCACCCGGGTCACGCCCGCCCTCCCGCCGGTGCCGTGCCGGCCCGCTCGGTGGCGACCGGGTCGACCGCCACCGGGTCGGCGGGCGTCCGGGGCGCCGGCAGCAGAATCGGTTTGAGCTGCGCGAACGCCCGGTTCGCCTCGTCGTAGTCCTCGGGTCGCCCGATGTCCAGCCAGAACCCGTCGAACGGGTACGACGCCGGACGCTGCCCCGCCGCCAGCAGATCCAGCACCAGCTGGTCGAAGCCGAAGGAGAGCCCGGGCGGGTACGGTGCGAGCGTTTTACGCGACATCGCGTACACACCCATGCTGACCGGGTAGCGCAGGGTCGGCTTTTCCCGGAATCCGACGATGTGCCCGGCGTCAACGTCGAGTACCCCGAAGTCGATCCGGTGCACCCGCTCGGAGGTCGCCAACGTCAGTCCCGCCCCGGAGAGCGTGTGGGCGCGCAGCAGGTCGGCGTAGTCCAGGTTGGTGAGGACGTCGCTGTTCATCACCAGGAACTCGTCGGGCAGCCGGTCCTTGAGCCCGAACAACGGACCGACCGTGGACAGCGGCCGTTCCTCCTCGACGTAGTCGACGGCGATGCCCCACCGGCGTCCGTCTCCGACGTAGGCCCGAATCAGCGGGCCGAGATGGTTGATCGCCAGGGTCACCGAGGTGAACCCGCGCGAGGCGAGTTGGTCGAGCACGATCTGCAGGATCGAGTGGCTGTCGCCGATCGGCATCAGGGGTTTCGGCAGCGCCGTCGTGTACGGCCGCAACCGAACCCCCTTGCCGCCGGCAAGGATCACCGCGTGCAACCAGACCTCCCCAATGGTCTCGGATGAACTACCGGTAGTGCCGGATCTGCCCGATGACCGGAAGCAGACCGAGCGCGAACAGCGCCTGGAGCAGCACGACGCTGCCCAGGTAGAGCGAGGTGTCGGCGAGGGCGGAGCCGCCCTGCCCGAGCAACGGCGCCACACCGAGCAGCGCGCCCAC
The DNA here is from genome assembly GCF_004348325.1 of Micromonospora sp. KC213. GTDB lineage: Bacteria > Actinomycetota > Actinomycetes > Mycobacteriales > Micromonosporaceae > Micromonospora. The sequence continues at coordinate 14,292 of NZ_SMKF01000104.1, forward strand.
TCCGATGTGCAGCGCGATCACCACCGCCATGGACAGGCACAGCCAGCCGTAGCGGCCCCGTCCGGCCAGGAGGAAGGCCAGGTAGTAGGCGCCGGCCAGCGCGACGTGCGCGGCTGTCATCACCGCTCCGGCGGCCGAGAGCAGTCCCACCTGGGCCAGGCCGGCCAGCAGCGCCGCGCCCAGCAGGGCCGGCACCGCGAGGCAGGCCGTGAACTCCCGGCCGATGGTGCGCCACACCCCGGCCACGAACTCCCCCGGCCGGCGGGCCCGCCGGGACAGCGCGACCATGTCCGGCCAGAACCGGCCGGTGCGCCACTCGACGTACCCCATGGACAGCAGCAACGGCACCGCGGCCGCCACGATGTCCAACCGGGTCAGCAGGTACGGCGCCTGCGCGTGGAACAGCAGCGCCGCCGCGCAGAGCCCGTAGCCGGCGATGCCCAGCAGCGCGGGTGTCTGGGCACGCAGCCCGGTCGGCGGCGTCGGTTCCTCGGCGTCGCCGGTCGGCCGGGCCGCCCACAGGGCGATGGCGAGCGCCGCCAGCACGGAGCCGGCCGCCGCGAGCACAGCCCACCGCTGGGCCGCACCGCCCACGAGCAGATAGGCCGTGCCGAACAGGACGGCCGGGATCATCGCCGCGGCCAGCCACGCCTCCCGCCGGTAGAAGATCAGCAGCGTGCTGGCCAGTTGGTACGACACCTGGAGGACCATCATCACGGCCAGCGGCAGTCCGCCCAGCGGCAGCACCGCGACACCGAGTACCACCCCGAGCAGGAGCCCGGTCAGCGCAGCCCAGCGCAGCACCCGGCTCGCCGCGCGCGGCCGGCCGTGACCGAGCAGCCGGTAGGCGAGGTACGCGGCCACGCCCGACCAGATCCAGCCGACGGTTCCGGCGAGAACCATCCCGAGCACCAGACCCGGCCGCCCGACGGCCATCAGCACGGCCGGGAAGGCGGCGCTGGGCAGCAGGTAGAGCGGCCCGTGCAGGACCGGCCGCAGGCCGGCCCACCGGCCACCGGTCACCACCGCGACGGCGGCCTCGTCGGGTTCCGGCAACGGCGGCCCCATCCGCTGGAAGACCTCGGTGGCGAGGGTGAAGACGTCGCGGTAGCCGTACTCGACCTGTGCGGTCCGGTCGGTGTGCCCGTCGGCCTCCAGCGCGGCGGCGACCTGGAGCGCGTCGACCGCCCGGCCCAGCCGGGGCCGGACCCGCTCGACCAGCTCGTCGACCGGGTCGGTGGAGATCCTGGGCAGCAGGATGGTGCGTTCGGGCTCGTCGGCGGGGGCCGCTGGGGCGCAGACGGGTCCGGTGTCGTCGTCGCTGAGGAGGGTCATCGCGGATCGCCGACCGATCGCAGCGTGCCGACTCCGCCGGGGTGCTCCGCCGGGCCTTCGGCTCGGCCGGGCCCACCGGGCGGGACGGGCACCGCGGCCGCCCAGGAGTGCTGCTCGGGTCCGCGCTGGCGGGGCACCCGGGCCGGAACGGCCGCCACACCGGGCCGGATCGCCTGGTTCGGGACGGTGACCCGGCCCTGGGCCTGGCCCCGCAGATGCCGCCGGGGCGGGGACGCCGCCAGGGGCACGGTGAGCCGTTGGTAGATGTCACGGTAGGCCTGCAGCGAGCGTTGCAGCGTGAACCGCTCCAGGACCCGGGCCCGGGCGACCGCACCGAGCCGCAGCCGCAGTTCCCGGTCGTTGAGCAGCCGCACGCAGGCGGCGGCCACCGCGGCGACGTCGCGTGGCGCGACGACGATCCCGGTGTCGCCGACCGCCTCGGCGACGCCTCCGACGTTGGTGCACACCGTCGGCCGTCCGCAGGCCATCGCCTCCACCACCGTGTAGGGGAAGCCCTCGGAGATGCTGGTCAGCGCGACCAGGCTGCCGGCGTGGTACGCCTCGACCGCGCTGCCGACCCGACCCTCCAGCGTGGCGTGCCCGGTCAGCCCGAGTTCGTCGATCAGTGCCTGGCAGCTTGCGTGGTAGACCTGGTTGGCCGCTGGCGTGCCGCCGAAGATGCGCAGCCTCGCCGCCGGGATCTCGGCGCGGACCAGAGCGAACGCGCGGATCAGGGTGTGCAGGTCCTTCAGCGGGTCGATGCGACCCATGAACGAGATGGTGGGCAGTTCCGGTTCGCCGACCGCCGGAGGGAAGTCGTCCGGGTCGACGCCGTTGTACATCGTCCACATCCGCTCGGGATCGGCGCCGTTGTGCAACTGCCAGCGCCGGTTGTACTGCGAGTGCGGCGCCAGCGCGTCGGTGACCAGGTACGCCGCACCGGCCAGGGAACGGAAGAAGCTCAGCACCAGCACCCGCACCGCGTGCGGCGCGGTGTCGTGCAGGTACGAGATGTAGCGTTCCCGCAGGTAGATGCCGTGTTCGGAGAGCACCGACGGGGTGCCGTGGGACCACGCCGCCGTCATGGCGACCAGCGCGGCGAGGCCGTTCATCGACGAGTGCACGATGTCGGCCCGGACCGGCGGCGCGCTCAGGGGGCGCAGCATGTGCGAGATGAGCCAGGCCGCCTCCAGCGCGTCGGCGACGGTGAGCGCCGGCCCGATCTCGTCGGCCCGCAGGGCGTGCCAGGCGTCCAGCATCATCCCCAGGGCCTGGTTGGACAGCAGGCCCGCGCTCAGGTCACCGCCAGTGGCCGCGTACTCGAACATGCCCCGCAGGGCCAGCAGGAAGGTGCTGCGGTTGACCTCGCCGGCCGGGGAGAGCGTCGACTCCAGCGGGGTGACCAGCGCCCGCAGGAACACCTCGTACGACTCGATGAATCCGGCACCGGGCCGTCCGGACGGCAGCGGTATCCCGCGCCGGGGGCGGCGGCCCGGCGGCCGTCCGCCCCACAGCGGGATCGAGTGCACCCGGTCCAGGTTCGCCGGCCGGTCGAAGACCGGTTTCTCGCTGCCGTCGACGGTGAGCGCCACGACCTCCCACCGGTACTCCGGCATTCCACGGATGAGCTGCTCGCACCAGACACTCACGCCGCCCATCGCATAGGGGTACGTGCCTTCCGAGACCAGTGCGATCCTCACCGGGTGCCCCCGTTCAGCTTCTCGTCACCGGGTGTCGCCGCCGGAGGTCATGGGCGGGGAGCGGCGTCGAACGTCACGGTGGTGCCCGCGGCGAGCGTCACCGGGACGCTGACGTCGCTGCCGTACGCGGTGGCACCCGCGGTGGCCGCGGTCACGCCACCCAGCCGCACGGTGCCGGCCGCCGGCGAGGTCACCGAGATGGTGCCGGCGCTGCGGTCGTAGACCGCCTCGACACCGGCGCCGAGCGCGGCGAAGTGGGCGGTACGCGCCCTGCCGTACGCGGCGATGTCCGGCCAGGCCGAGTTGAGCAGCGGCACCGAGTAGTAGGAGTCGTACTTGTTCACGACCTCCTCCACCCAGTCGGTGACCAGGGTCCTGCCGGATCCGTAGTCGCGCACGTTCGCGATGTGGAAGGTGTGCGGGTAGATCGACCCGGATGCCACGTGTTGCAGCGCCACGCCGGTCTCGTAGTCGAGCACCTGGGCGTAGGTGCGGTCGGTGGGCCAGTAGGGGAAGTGCCCGTTGGGGCCGTAGAAGGAGTTGTAGAAGTGGGTCTGCTCGGCCGGGGTGGTGGTGTGGTACGCGATGTTCGTCGGCCAGCACGGCATGACCAGGATGCCCGGGTTCAGCGGGTGCATCCTGCCGGCGTTGAGGTGCGCGGGAACGTGGCTGGCGAAGGACATGTTGCCGGCCAGGACGTCGATGCCGAGATCCGCCGCGGCCTGCAGCAGCGCCGGGTTGGACGCCTCCAGGCCGTGGTCGGTGGGCGGGCCGGTGTCGTTGTCCGGGTCGTCGTTGTAGACACCGAGGCCGGAGTACTCGGGGGTCTTCAGGGCGCTGGTGGGCACGTTGAGCCCGATCGAGGCGCCCGCCGTCCGGTTGTCGTTGATCTCGTTGTACGTCGTGGTGTAGTCGGTCTGGTTGAGTTCGGGGTGGTTCAACGTGTGGTTGATCCACCGGAAGCTGTTCTTGAGGCACTTCGTGGTGGCGGTCAGCGTGGTGGCGTCGCCGTCGGGGCTGCACGCGTCACCGGCGAACGGATCGATGTCGGCACCGTTGTAGGCGATGTTGAAGGTGAAGCCGGCCGCCTTCGGGTGCGCGGCCCGCAGCGCGGTCTGCCGCGCGGCGAGGTTGACCGCGTCGTGTCCGGTGACCTGGTAGCCGGGGGTGTACTCGACCGTGCCGTCCTCGTGGTAGTGGTCCGAGGCGTTGAACCAGTCGTCGATGTCGACGTTGAGGTGGTGCTTCCGCTCACCGAAGTACAGGCCCTTGCTCGTCCACCGGAACAGGCCGTAGACCAGCAGGTCGGAGTGGAGCAGGTGCTGGTTCGAGGTGAAGGTCAGGGCCATCCGCTCCCGACCGTCGGTGGAGGTGGTGCGCACGGCGAGCACGTCGGAGCCGTTGGTCATCAGTGCCTCGGCGTTGCAGCCGGCCTTGATCGCGGTGCGGTAGACGTACGAGTGCGTCACGGGGATCTGGGCGGTGCTGGCAAGGTAGTCGAAGACCGCCGCGCCGGCGCTGGTGAGCGAGACGGGCAGTGGCGTCTCACCGACCGCGGCCTCGCCCTTGGAGGTGAGGCAGTAGTCCTCCGGCCAGGTTCCGTGACTGGTGTAGAGGGCAGCCTGCCGGACCCGGAAGTTGCGCTCGTAGGCCCAGAGGGTGTTCCACTCGGTGGGGGTCAGGCCACTGAGGTAGGCACCGCCGGACGGGTAGAGCTGCATGCTGTTGGTGAGCAGGATCGCGTTGTACCTGCCGACGCCGTCGGGGCGGACGAGGGTGCTGGGGGTGACCGTCTCGGTGGCGGTGTAGAGGACGTCGTACGCGGCGCCGACCCGGTCGAGAGTGGTCTTGAGCGTGGGTACGCCGAAGTCCTCCGGATTGGTGGCCACGATCAGCGCCCGGAGCGCGACGCGGTCGTTGGCCGCCTGGGTGCCGACGCCGCTGCTGCTCGCGGTCGGCCGGGGCGCGGTGACCCGGACGGTGCCGGACCGGGTGGGCAGCGGGCCGGGCCGGGCCTGCTTCTGGTCGGCGGCCTTTCCTGGTGCGGTGAAGGGCTGGCTCGGCACGGGCGCGGGTCGAGCATGGACGGGGGCCTGGGTACCCAGCACGACCGCGAGTGCGGTCAGCCCGGCGAGGACGAGTCGGGTGGCGCGGCGCGCAGGTCCGGTGGGGACCATCTACTGACCTCCGATGTGGAGACGACCGAGTCGTGGTCCATCATGGACCACTGCTCAGAGAGCGATGTACGCCAATTTGGTGCACCGCCGGAAAAGTGCGCTGGTTGTTGCGCAAACAACATTGACGTCAGCCCCGGAGAATGGTAGCGAAACACTTTCGGCCGTGCCGGAGATGCGGCACCTCGTTGGATTTTGCATGGTAGGTACGGCAACGCGAGCAGTCTCGCAGATGCGCATTAGGAGCCACCTCGTGGCGCTGGCGACAGACCTTCGGCACCGCCCCGGGCACCATCCGCCCCACCTGCCACACACGAGGCAAGGTAACGGAGCGCATTCTGTCGGTTACCCGACAGCGAGGTTTGACGAGCGACCAACCCGGCCATACGGGGAATAAAAATCACACGTTCCGCCCATTGCCGTGACCCCGGCACGACCCTCCCCGCCGCGAGGCCGACTCGGTGCCGTCGGGATGAGGTCTGCTTTTTGCGGCAGAACTTCCGAGGCGATGCCGGCACCACCGGATTCGACAGGACATCAACTGCACGGCCGACTCCACCACCGACCCCGTAGGCGACTGCGGCAAAATTGCGAATTCCGGCCGCCGGAATTGCCGAATGCAACTTGCCAACGCGCCCGCCGACCCCTTCGCGGACGCGCTCAAGCAGAGCCAGGAGCCGCCGGTTCCGGACGAAGACCGGCGAGGCCGACAGCCAGACACCCATCAATTGACCAGTCTCGATGCCTGTGGGAGTCTGTCCCACAGAGCCGCAGCGGGAGCCACACGTGCCGGCACGGGAGCGGGGCAACTCCCGGTCGTCCGGGCGTCGTCGTCCGACCTCTTCCCCTGGAGGGCTCTGTGTCCACCATCATCCGCTCGCGTCGCGTCCACCTGGCGACGTGGCTGTCCACCGTCGGCACGGTCGCCGTACTGCTGCTGACCACCCTGGCCGATCCGGCCGCCGCCCACGGATCCGTCGTCGACCCCGCGTCCCGCAACTACGGCTGTTGGCAGCGGTGGGGCAACGACTTCCAGAATCCCCGGATGGCCACCGAGGACCCGATGTGCTGGCAGGCCTGGCAGCACAACACCTCGGCCATGTGGAACTGGAACGGCCTGTACCGCGAGGGCGTCGCCGGCAACCACCAGGGCGCCATCCCCGACGGCCAACTGTGCAGCGCCGGCCGCACCGGCGACGGCCGGTACAACTCACTGGACGCCGTCGGGGCATGGAAAACCACCACCGTCGCCACCAACTTCCGGGTCAAGCTCTGGGACCAGGCCAGCCACGGCGCCGACTACATCCGGGTGTACGTGACCAGGCAGGGATTCAACGCCCTGTCCAAGCCGCTGGCCTGGAGCGACCTGGAACTGGTCGGCCAGATCGGCAACACCCCCGCCTCCCGGTGGACCCGCGAAAGCCAGGGCGTGTCCATCCAGATCCCGGCCGACGCGCCGGGCCGCACCGGCCGGCACATCGTCTACACCATCTGGCAGGCCAGCCACGCGGACCAGTCGTACTACCTGTGCAGCGACGTCGAGTTCGGCGGCGGGCCGAGCACCCCGCCCACCACGAC
>NZ_SMKF01000105.1 GCF_004348325.1 Micromonospora sp. KC213
ACCGAGGACGGTCCAACCAGCGCGACCCCGCACTGGACCCGCCGCATCCCACGGCGGTGGGGGCTGGTGGTGGTGGCGCTGGCGCTGGCCGGGGCGAGCGGCTGGATCCTGACCTGGAGCGAGGCGGACCTGGACTGGGCCGCCGCCGCCCGGCAGATGGCCGTGGCACGGCGCCGCCTCCACCCCGCTGCCGACGTCGGCTCCCCCACCTGACGGGACGCGAACCGTACTCCCCTGTGGACCGCACGGCGATTGCCCCGTCGGCGGTGGCTCTGACACAGTGGCGTAGTTTCTCGATCAAGAACCTGGGGAGGGCGAGACGCCATGATGGGACCGTCCCACGCGCTGTCGGGCGCGGCGGTGTGGCTGACCGGCTCGTGGGCGCTGGACCAGTTCGCGGACTACCAGCAGTCGCCGCTGGCGCTGGCGGTGGGCACCGCGGTCTGCGCCGGCGGGGCCCTCTTCCCCGACCTGGATCTCTCCGGCAAGGTCACCCGCAACCAGGGCGGCGCGACCGTGGCCCGCACCTTCGGCGTCTTCTCCCTGTTCCTCGCCGAGGTGATGGAGAAGGTCTCGCTGGGCGTCTACTACGCCACCAAGCTCAGTCGCGATCCCCGCCGCAACAACGGCCACCGGACGCTGACCCACACCATCCCGTTCACCGTCCTGGTCGGATGGGGCACCACCGCGCTGTGCACCGCGTACGGCAAGTGGGCGGTGGTGGGCATCCTGTTCTTCATGATCGGGCTGGCCCTGCGCGGCCTGTTCGACCGGTGGGCGGAGCGGGCCGGCTGGGTGATCGTCACGCTCGCCTCGGCCGCCGCCGCCTGGTACACCTTCGCCAACCTGCCCGGCGACCGGGGCTATCCGATGATCGGGCTGGCCGTCGGGGTGGGTTGTTTCGTGCACATCCTTGGCGACATGATCACCAAGGCGGGGGTGCCGATCCTCTGGCCGATCCCGATCAAACGCCGAATGTGGATGATGGTCGGCCTGCCGAACAGCATCGCGCTGCGGACCGGCAGCAAGGCCGAGGTGGTGGTGCTGCGGACCGCACTGACCGTGCTCTCCGTACTGGCGGCGATGGGGCTGCTGGCACCGTCGGTGCTGCAACGGTTCAACATCGAGGGCTGACGGCGCCGGTCAGGCGCCGAGCCGCTGCGGCGGGACGGTCAGGCCGTAGAGCGCCATCAGTTCCGGGGTGTCCACCCGGCTGCCGTCGGCCACCGAGTCGCAGGAGATGTCGACGATCTGGTCCTTGTGCGCCAGCAGGTACGGCCGCGCCCCGACGTCCGCGCTGGCCAGCGTCGCGATGCCGGACCAGTGCCGGCGGCCGAAGAGCATCGGGTAGCCGCGCAACCCGTCGTAGGTGGCGCAGACCAGCACATCCGGGTACGGCAGCGCGGCGACTCGGCGTACCGCCGCGGCGGTCAGACCGGGCATGTCCACCGGGACCACCACCACCGCCTCGATCTCCTCGTCGGTGAGTGCGGCCAGACCGGCCCGGATGGATGATCCGACCCCGGTGCCCCAGGCCCGGTTGACCACCACGGTTGCCCGGGACAGGTCGGCGCTCTGGCGCACCTGGTCGGCGGCGGCGCCCAGGACGACCACGATCTGCTCGCAGCCCGCCTCGGTCATCGTGTCGACCATCCGGTCCACCAGGGGCCGCTCCCCCTGGTGGAGCAGGGCTTCCGGGCCGCCGATCCGGCGTCCCCCACCCGCCGCGATGATCATGCCTGCGATCCGGTTCAGCGGTGCCACCTCCATCGTGAAGACGGACCGAGCAGGGCTGCCCGGTCCGTTGCGCACACCGGACCCAACGACGACCCCCGGCACCGGGTAGCGGGGCAAATCGCCACATTCCAGAATGATTTCCGCTGCCGGGGTCAGGACGGGACAAGCAGGCACCCCCGGCCACCGTCGGCGGGCGGCCCCACCGAAGCGGACCGGCCACGCCGCAGCGGGCCAGGCCCATCACGCCGCGTCGGCGTAACAGTCGACGACCGACAGATCCAACGGGAACCGGACCGGGCTGTCGCCGAACAGCAGCGCCGACGCCCGCGCGCCGGACCGGGTCACCGCCTCGGCCACCGCGCCAGCCTGCCCGGCGGGACAGTGCACGATCACCTCGTCGTGCTGGAAGAAGACCAGCTCGGCCCCGCTTCCAGCCAGCTCGCCGCGGAGCGTGGCGAGCAGGGTGGCGGCCCATTCGGCGGCGGTGGCCTGGATGACGAAGTTACGGGTGAACCGGCCACGGGACCGGGCCGCCCGGGCCCGGGGCGACTGCGGGTCGGCGTCCGGTTCCCGGTCGACGCCCTCGCCGTCGGCGAAGCCCACCGTCCCCGGCGGGCAGGTACGCCCCAGCCACGACCGCACCAGACCGCCCGCCTCACCGGTGCGGGCCGCCGCCTCCACATAGCCGAAGGCGATCGGATAGTGCCGCCGGAGCACCGCGAGGGCGGGAACGGCCATCCCGCCGGTCTGGCCGTACATCGCCCCCAGCAGGGCCACCTTGGCCCGGGCCCGGTCACCCCCGAAGGCGTCCTCGGCCAGGGCGGCGTAGAGGTCACCGGCCGCGCCCGCCGTGGCGAGCCGGGCGTCACCGGAAACCGCCGCGAGCACCCTCGGCTCCAACTGGCCGGCGTCGGCGACCACGAACCGCCAGCCCGGGTCGGCCACCACCGCCCGACGGATCACCTTCGGGATCTGCAACGCTCCCCCGCCCCGGGTGGCCCAACGGCCGGAGACGACCCCGCTCGGCACGTACTCGGGATGGAAGCGGCCGTCACGGACCCAGGCGTCCCGCCAGGCCCGGCCGTGCGCCGTCCAGATCCGGTAGAGCTCCTTGTACTCCAGCACCAGCGGCACCGCCGGGTGGTCGACGCCGCGCAACACCCAGGCCCGGGTGTTGGGCAACTCCACCCCGGCCCGGGCGAACGCCCGCAACAACTCCGCCGGCGAGTCGGCGTGCACCTGCCGTACGCCGAACGCCTCGGCGATCCGGGCGGCCAGCTCGGCCAGCCGGCGGGGCGGCCCACCCACCGGAGACCCCTCGCCGAGCAGCTCGGCGAGGACGGCGTCGTGCACGTCGGCCCGCCACGGCAGGCCCGCCGCGCCCAGCTCCACCGCGATCAGCCCGCCGGCCGACTCGGCGGCCACCAGCAGCCGGAACCGGCCGGGATGCGCGGTGGCCGCGACCCGGGCGAGCTGGTCGGCGTACACCCGGGTCAACGCCGCGACGCCCGGGCCCGCCGGCCCGGGGACGGCGTCGAAGAGCGCGCCCTGGCCGTGCCCCGGCGGGGCCGGCGGCCGGGGTGGCGGGTCGGCCGGGACGGCGGCCCCGGTCAGTCGGGCGTACGCGGCGGCGAGCGACCGGGGCTCGCCCCAGCGACCCGCGTGCCCGAGCAGCAACGCCTCGGTGAGCTCCACGTCGTGGCAGCGCTCCAGCCGCACCCCGGCGCGCAGCAGCATCGGATACAGCGCCGCGGTCGAGGCGAGGACCCAGCGGGGAGGCCCGGCGGCCTCCCGGGCGGCGACGGCGGCGGCCAGGTCGGCGACCCGCTGCGCCGGCCCGGCGGGGCGGCCGGCCCCGTCGAGCGGCTGGAGCACGCCCCCGCCCCGCTCGTCCGCCACCACCGCCACCAGCACGAAGCCGATTCTGCCTCGCCCCTGTGACACACCAGGGCCGCACCGGCCGCCGCCCGGGCAAGCCCGGGTCCGGCCACCCGGAAACCGGACGGTGCGGCACGGAACAGGTCGGTAGCGTGGGCCGGTGCCTCCGCAGATTCCGCATCCCGACCCCGGCTCACCGAACCTCGGCGGACCACTGCGCTACCTGTGGTGGCTGGTCCGCTGCCAGCCCTGGCGGGTGCTGCGGGGCAGCCTGCTCGGCACCGCCTGGATGGTGGGGCTCTCCGTCCGGCCGTACCTGGTCTCGCGGGCGGTGGACGACGGGCTGCGGGCCGGCGACATGCCGGCCCTGACCGTCTGGGTCGCGGCGATCGTCGCCGCGGGTCTCGGGCTGTCCTGGCTCGGCATCCTGCGGCACCGCACGATGACCTTCGTCCGGGAGGACGCGAAGGCCCGCTCGGCCGCCCTGGTGCTGCGGCAGGTCGCCCGGATCGGCGCGGTGCTGCGACGCCGGGCCGCCGCCGGCGAGGTGGCCACCGTCGGCGGCTCCGACATCGACTGGACGGCCCAGGTGCTCACGTTGACCGGGCCGGGCGTCGGCGCGGTCGTCGCGTACGCGGTCGTGGCCGTCGTGCTCTGGTCGATCTCCCCCCTCCTCGCGCTCTGCGTGCTGGTGGGCGTGCCGGCGGTCGGGCTGGTCGTCGGTCCGCTGCTGCGCCGGCTGGACGGGGCGGAGTCGGTCTACCGGCAGCACCAGGGTGCCCTCACCGCCCGCTGCGGCGACATCGTCGCCGGGCTGCGGGTGCTCGCCGGGGTCGGGGGCCGCGACCTGTTCGCCCGCCGGTACGCCGCCCGGTCCCAGCAGCTGCGCGCCGAGGGGTACCGGGTGGGCGCGGTCGCCAGCTGGATCGACGCGGCGACACTCGCCATTCCGGGGCTGTTCCTCGCCGCGGTGGTGTGGCTGGGTGCCCGGATGACGGTGACCGGCGAGATCAGTGTCGGGGAACTGGTCGCCGTGTACGGGTACGTGGCGACCCTCATCGTGCCGGTCTGGTTCCTGCTGGAGGGCAGCCACCAGTTCATCCGGGGTCGGGTCGCCGCCCGCCGGATCATCGACCTGCTCACCCTGACCCCCGACGACGTCGGTGGACCACGCGGCGGCGGGCAGCGGCCGTCGCGCGGCGTCCCGGGACGCGCGAGCGGTCCCGGCACCGTCCCCGACGCCCGCCGGCCCGAACCGGCACCGGCCCGCCCCGCCGACCTGCACGACCCGGTCACCGGGCTGACCGTGCACGCCGGCCGGCTGACCGCGGTCGCCGCCGACGACCCGGCCGACGCCGTCGCGTTGGCCGACCGGCTCGGCCGGTACGTCGTCAGCGACGTCACCTGGGGCGGCCGGCCACTGTCCGGACGCCCGCTGGACGAGGTCCGCGCCCGGATCCTGGTCGCCGAGCAGGAGTCGTACATCTTCGCCGGAACCCTGCGGGAGGTCCTGCGTACCCGGCCGGGAACCGGCGACGAGCGGATCACCGAGGCGCTGCGGGCCGCGTCGGCCGAAGACGTCGTCGACGCCCTGCCGGCAGGTCTGGACACCCCGGTCGACGCCCGGGCCCGGATGCTCTCCGGCGGCCAGCGGCAGCGGGTACGCCTGGCGCGGGCGCTGCTGGCCGAACCGGAGGTGCTGATCCTCGTCGACCCGACCTCGGCGGTGGACGCGCACACCGAGGCACGGATCGCCGAGCGGCTACGCAGCGCACGGGCCGGCCGGACCACCCTGGTGCTCGCCACCTCACCGCTGCTGCTCGGCCGGGCCGACACGGTCGCCCACCTGCGCGCCGGCCGGATCGTCTCGACCGGCACCCACCTCGATCTGTTCCACCGCGACCCGGACTACCGGGCCCTGGTCGATCGGGACAGCGCCGACGAACCCGCCGAGCCGTACCGGGGCCACCCGTGACCGGCCTGCCGGTCGCCGATCGGGGCACGGTCCGCCGGGCCGTGGGCCGCCTGCTGCGCCGGGATCGGCGTACGGTGGTGCTCCTGCTGGTGTTGCACGCCGCCGCCGCGATCGCCCGGCTCGCCCCGCCGTGGCTGCTCGGCGTCATCATCGACCGGGTCGCCGCGGGTGCCGGCGTCGCCACCGTCGACCGGCTGGCCCTGGCGATCGTCGGCGCCGTCGTGGCGCAGGCGTTGCTGTCCCGGTACGCCCAGTACGCCGGGCACCGGTTCGGTGAGCGGGCCGTCGCGCAGCTGCGCGAGGAGTTCGTCCGGTCCACGCTGCGGCTGCCCGTCTCCGTCGTCGAACGGGTCGGGGCCGGCGACCTGGCCACCCGCAGCTCGGTCGACGTGTCGACCGTCGGAAGCACCGTCCGGGACGTGGTACCCACCATCGTCATCTGCACGGTGCAGTTGGCACTGCTGTTCGGGGCGATCTTCCTGCTGCACCCGCTGCTCGGCCTGGCGGCGCTGGTCGGACTACCGTCGATCGGGGTGGTGACCCGCTGGTACCTGCGCCGGGCGAGCCCCGCCTACCTGGCCGAGGGCGCGGCTGCCGCCGACCTGACCGAGGCGTTGACCGCCACGGCCGACGGTGCGCGCACCGTGGAGGCGCTGCGCCTCGCCGACGACCGGATCGCGCACGGCACCACCCGTATCGACCGGCTGTGGCAGGCCCGCCGGGCCACGCTGGCGCTGCGTACCGTGTTCTTCACGGCGGTGGAGGCCAGCTATCCGCTGCCGGTCGCCGCGGTGCTGCTGGTCGGCGGGTACCTGCTGCACACGGGGACGGTTGCGCTCGGCGCGGTGGTCGCCGCCACGCTCTACCTGCAACAGGCGATCGAGCCGCTGGACCGGCTGTTGCAGTGGACCGAGCAGGCGCAGCGGGGCTTCGCCTCGTACGCCCGGGTGCTCGGCGTCGGCCTGGTGCCGCCGGAGCCGCCCGGCGGGGCGTTCCCGCCGGGCGGCGGGCGGCTGGTCGTCCGTGGCGCCCGGTTCTCGTACGCCGACGGGCCGGACGTCCTGCACGGCATCGACCTCGACGTGGCCCCCGGTGAGCGGCTGGCGGTCGTCGGCCCCTCGGGGGCCGGCAAGTCCACCCTGGCCCGGCTGCTCGCCGGGATCGACGCGCCACGGCGGGGATCGGTCAGCGTCGGCGGCTGCTTCGTCACCGACCTGGACCCGGCCGAGCGGCGGCGACGGATCGCGCTGGTCACCCAGGAGCACCACGTGTTCATCGGCTCGCTGCGGGACAATCTCGCCTTCGCCGCCCCGGACGCCTCCGACGAGCGAATGCGGGCGGCGTTGGCCACCGTGGGCGCCGACTGGTCGGCCGCGCTGCCGGACGGACTGGACACCCTGCTCGGCGACGGCGCCCGGCAGCTCGGCGCGGCCGAGGCCCAGCAGCTCGCGCTGGCCCGGCTGGTGCTCGCCGACCCGCACACGCTGATCCTCGACGAGGCCACCGCCGCCCTCGATCCGACCACCGCCCGGCGTACCGAGCGGGCGCTCGCGGCGGTGCTCGCCGGGCGTACCGTCATCGCGATCGCGCACCGGCTGAACACCGCGCACGACGCCGACCGGGTGGCGGTGCTGGAGGGCGGTCGGATCACCGAGATCGGCAGCCACCACGACCTGCTGCGGGCCGGTGGAGCGTACGCGGCGCTGTGGCGCTCCTGGCACGCCGAGCCGCGCGACACGGCTTCGGGCGACACCGACCGACCGCACACCGTCGGGCGAACCGGGGCCGACCGGTGACCGAGGCATCCCGATCTGGCCTAGGCTCACCTCATGCGCCGCCTGGGCCAGCTCGCCGAGCGCACCCCGGCGGGGCGGGAGCGCTACGTCGACCTGCTCCGCGCACTGGCGATCACGGTGGTGGTGCTCGGGCACTGGACGGTGACCGTCATCGGCACGGACGCCGCCGGCCGTCCCACCGGGCGTTCGGCCCTGCCCGACCTGCCCTGGGCGTACCCGCTGACCTGGGTGGCCCAGGTTATGCCGATCTTCTTCCTGGTGGGCGGGTTCGCCAACGCGGCCTCGCTGGTCACCCGCCGGGAGCGGGGCGGGAACGCCACCGACTGGCTGCTGGACCGCGCCGCGCGGCTGCTGCGCCCGACCACCGCGCTGGTGCTGGTGCTCTGCGGCGGAGCCGCGGTCGCCTCGCTGGCCGGCGTGGCGGCCACCCTGGTCCGCACCGTGGTCTGGTTCGCCACCATCCCGCTGTGGTTCCTCGCCGCCTACCTGCTGGTGGTGCCGCTGACCCCGGTGACGTACGCGCTGCACCGCCGCTTTGGCCTGCTCGTGCCGGGGGCGCTGGCGGCGCTGGTCGCGGCGGGGGACGTCGGGCGGGCGTTGGGCTCCGAGTGGTACGCGCTGGGTAACTACGTCTTCGGATGGCTCGCCGTCCACCAGCTCGGCTTCGCCTGGTACGACGCCCGCTCGGCGGCCACCCTCGATGGCCCGCGGTCCACCGCGGCGTCGCCGGCACGGACCGGTCCGCGTACGACCCGCCTACCGATGTCCCGCCGGGCCGGGTGGACGATGCTGCTCGCCGGTCTGGCCGCGACGGTGCTGCTGACCAGCGTCGGGCCGTACCCGTTGGCGATGCTCAACGTGCCCGGCGAGCGACTGGACAACGCCGCGCCACCGAGCCTGGCGCTGCTCACCCTGACCACCGCGCAGCTCGGGCTGATCGTGCTGGCCCGCCGGCCGGTCGAGCGGTGGCTGCACCGCCGCCGCCCCTGGTCGGTGGTGGTAGCGGTGAACGCCGTGGTGCTCACCGTCTTCCTCTGGCACCTGACCGCCGCGATCCTGCTGGTCGGCGCGCTCGACGCCGTCGGGCTGCTGCCCACCCCACCGGCCGGTTCGGCGGCCTGGCTGGCCTGGCGGCTGCCCTGGGTGCTGCTGCTCACGGTCGTGCTGGCCGTGCTGGTGGCGATCTTCGGACCGATCGAGGCCCGCACCGGCCGGCGTCCGGACCGCGCCGGCCGGTCCGGCGCGCGCGGCGCGCTCGCCGCCGCCGGTTTCGCCGCCGTGGTCTACGCCCTGGTGTCCAACGCGCAGACGCCGAAGGAAGCCCCGGAACCCCTCGGGGTGCCGGTGGTGGCGCTGGTGGCGTACCTGGCCGGGGCGGGGTTGCTGCGGCTGCTCAGGTCCGGACGGGCGGGCCCGGTTCGACCCGGTCACCCGGACTGACCGGTGCTCCGGCAACGGGTCGGCCGAGGACGACCCGCGATCGGGCGTGGTCGGGCCGGTGCCGGGTGGAGTGCCCGGCACCGGCCTCGGGGAGGGGGAGTCAGTTGACGTAGACGATCGGGCTGTCGGCCTGGCTGACGTCCCGCACCGGCGCGTACGTCGCCGAGAAGTACGCGGAGCCGAAGCAGGTGGCCGGCCCGGCGACCTTCGTGAAGGGCTGGTTGGCGAAGCTGATCGAGGTGGTGGCGTTCGAGGACACCCCGGTGATGCTGTTGCCGGTCGCCTGGTAGACGCAGGTGACCGTGCCGAGCAGGGTGGCGAGCACGACGGTGCTCTGGATGGGGCCGGCCGCGCCGCCGCTGATGGTCACCGTGCCGGCGCTGTCCACGCTGGTGCTGTAGGGCAGGTTGTCGACGCTCACCCGGTTCACCCGCAGCGTGCCGAACACGTTGCTGGTGCAGCTGCTGAAGCTCTGCGCGTCGAGGCTCTCCGTGGCGACGCCGGGCGCGGCCGGGTTGGTCAGCACGGTGGCGCTGAACGTGGAGGCGGCGCACTTCACGCCGGTGGTGCCGGTGGCGGTGGAGTAGAAGTTCGCGGTGGTTGCGGTGGCGAGGCCGGCCTGGACGACGTCACCGACGGCGACGGCGGCGCCGCCGACGGCCCCGTGGGTGAGGACGGTGTCGTCGAGGGACGCGGCGGCGGCGGGGGACGTGCCGGCGAGGCTGACCAGCAGGGCGGTGGCGACAACGGCCACAGTGCGGCGGCGGAGCCTGGACATGGGGTTCCTTCCCGGAGCGGTGGTGGGGATGGATCGCCCGGACCGGCGTGATGGTGGCGGACCGGGGTGACGCACGGCCGGGGGGATCGACCGTGCGGGCCGTGGTGGATGGGGGACGGATCGCCGTCGACCCGGCCGGTCGGTCAGTGGCCGGGTATGACTCCGCGGCGGTGCCGCGTCACCTGCGACCTTCCGGCCTGGGGAGGACGCCGACGGTCGGCCATAATGACAACCATCGAGCCCCCTTCGGCGACACCCGACCAGGCCGTCCTGTCGGGACGACGACTGGTGACCGACCCTGAACTGAGCGTGGGAAAGTTATAAACCCCGGGAAGTCGTAAAGTCAACGCATCCAGAGAGGCAGATAGGTTGGCCCCGTCGCACGCACCGCACCCGGTGTCCACCCCGCTACCGGGAGCGCGCCCCGGACGCGATCCGGACCGGGCCATCAAGCGCGGGCCGCGCCGGGTCCCCGCCGAGGCGGTCGCCGCCACCCAGCGGGACCGCCTCTTCGACGGCCTGGTCCACGAGGTGGCGTCGAAGGGGTACGACAGCGCCCGGGTCACCGACATCTGCCGGGCGGCCGGCGTCACCCGGCCCGCCTTCTACGACCTGTTCGCCGGCAAGGAGGACGCCTTCCTGGCCACCTACCGGCACGGCATCGCCGTCGTGCTGCGCCTGATGGAGGACGCCTACGCCGATGCCGGCCCCCGGTGGCAGGACGCCGCCCGCGCCGCCCTGCGTACGCTGCTGGAGGTGCTGGCCAGCGTGCCGGCGTTCGCCCGGATGGCGTTGGTGGAGATCGAGGCCGCCGGCCCGGACGCCCGCCGGGAACGCGACCGACTGCCGGAGAGCTTCCGCCGCTTCTTCCCCACCGAGAGCCCGGGCCCGGCGCTCAGCGCCGCCGAGTACGACCTGCTGGTGACCATGGTGGTCGGCGGTGTGCAGGCCACCATCCGGGCCGCGGTGGCCCAGGAGCGCACCGCGCACCTGCCGGAACTGCTGCCGGTGTTGACCTATGCCGTCACCGCTCCGTTCATCGGGACGGAGGCCGCGGCACGGGCCGCCCGGTCCACCGAGGCCGACGCGGGGGTCAGCGTGACCGCGCCCTGCGCCCCGGTGGATCGGCCGCAGTCCTGATCGGTCGAAAACCGCTGCGGTTTCTAACCTTTGCGGGATTTCGCAGATCGCGTGTAACACGAGTGGAGGGCATGGCGTTGACCTGCCTTTTACCCGGCGGTAACTTCGGCGTGCGTCGACTCGGACATTGACGTCGGCGCACCCGGATCGCTCCTTCGCGACACTCCGGAAGAAGCGATCGCATCGTCACCGTTGATTGAGACTCGCAGAGGGAGCAGCCATGTCGGAGGAGACTGTGGACACCGCACCGGTCCCCCGCAGCGGCGTACGCTGGCGCCGCTTCGCCGCCACGCTCGGCGTCACCGGAGTGGGCGCCATCGGCATGGTGCTGGCCACCGCCCAGGGTGCGCTCGGCGTCCAGTTCGCGATCTCCGGCATGCCGTTCACGGTGACCGCGGACCGGCTCCACGGCACCGGGTTCGAGCAGTTCGCCACCATCGACGAGATGATCCCGGACAGCCCCAACCAGGGCGAAACCGGCGGTCAGGTCCTGGTGATGGTGTCGGCGATCGACAGGGCCGAGCTGACCAACCTCTGCCAGAGCATCAATCTCGGCGGCACGTTCCTCAAGATCACCGCCGGCGGCAAGGGCACCCCGGTCACCGCACGTACCCTGATCGTGGACGGCGACGAGGTCGCCGGCCACGCCTCGTTCAAGAACATCGACGTCGGCCAGGACGCCAGCACGCTGTCCCGGGTGCCCGGCGTCACCGGCGCCCCGGGGGTCTTCTCCCAGCAGTCCGAGACGGTGACCATCACCAACCTGCGGCAGAACAACTACGCCACCACGGCCGCCGTCTTCACGCTGCCGGACCTGCGGATGAGTTTCACCCCCGACGGCTGCTGAGATGACGACGCACCGACCGCACCCGGGCCCGGCGGACACCCGCCGGGCCGGGGGCCGCTGGCGCCACTGGCGGCGCAGCCGCCCCCTCATCGCCGGGGTGCTGATCATCCTCGCCGGGGTGGAGATGCTGGTGACGCTGCGCGCCCCGCTGGGCGTGGTGCTGAAGGTCGGGCCGCAGGGGCTGGCCGCGTACCTGGTGCCGACCATCCTGGTGCTCTGCGGGGTGCTGCTGCTCGCCACCCCGCAGCAGCGAATCTTCTACGCCCTGCTCACCCTCATCCTCGCCCTGGCCTCCTGGCTGACCTCCAACCTCGGCGGTTTCGGGGTGGGGATGCTGCTGGCACTGGTCGGCGGCAGCCTCGCCTTCGCCTGGACACCGGCCAAGGGGTCGCGCGACACCCGGCCACCGGCCCCGACACCGGCACCGGCGCCCGAGGGCGACCACGGCCTGGACATCGTCCGGCGCGACCACACCGCACCACCGGCCACGCCGGGGTCGGAACCCACCGACCGGCCCGCCGGCCAGCACCGCGCCCCGGCCTGACCCCAGGGGCCGGCCCTGCGGCCTGTCCTGTTCCGGAGCGACCCGACGCCGGCCGTCCCCACACCGTCCGGTCCGGCCCCGGTCTCCACACCGTCCGTCCGGTCCGGCCCCGTTGCCGGGTTGGACGCGACCGGTCCGGGTCAGCCGGCCGCGGTGTCCCGGACCGCCTGGGCGAAGACCTCCGAGCGGTGTTCGAAGTTGCGGAACCGGCCGTAGCTGGGCGCGGCGGGCGACAGCAGCACCACCCCACCCGGCGGGGTCACCTCCCGGGCCAGCCGCACGGCGTCGACCAGGTCGTCCACCGTCTCGGTACGCCCCTTGGACAGGCCGGCCAGCGCCTCGACGATGCGGGGGCCACTGTCCGGGATGCCGATCACGGTGATCTCCCGCTCGGCGAGGTGCTCGGCCAGCGGCGTGTAGTCCAGGCCCCGGTCGGCACCGCCGACGATGACCGTCAACGGCCTGCCCTCGTACGCGTCGATCGCGTGCATGGCCGCGTACGGGCTGGTGGCGAGGGTGTCGTCGACGAAGGTCAACCCGGACGGGTCGACGATCTCGGTGAGCCGGTGAGCCAGCCCTCGGAACTGGGCGACCGCGCCGGCCAGGGCGTCCCGCCGAGCGACCACGTCGACGCCGAGCGCGTCGAGCACGGCGAGCGCCACACAGAGATTGCCCTCGTTGTGCCGGCCGACCAACCTCAGCGCGGCACGCGGGAACAGCGGCCGGTCGGCCAGGTGGAACCAGGCGGTGCCGTCGGGGCCGGCGGCCAGGTGCGCGCTGTCCGGCAGCCCGGCCCGTACCGCCGGGCGGTTCCCCAGTTCCACGGCCAGCCGCGGATCGCTGCCGTTGACCACCACGGTCTGTGGCCCGTACGCGAGCAGGTTCAGCTTGTCGCGGTAGTACTCCGCCTCGCCGCCGTGCGCGTCCAGGTGTTCGGGGAACAGGGCGGTGACCGCCGCGACCCGGGGTGAGTCGGTCAGGTCGCTGCACTGGTAACTGGAGAGTTCCAACACGTACAGGTCGGCCTCGGGCAGGTCGAGGGTGGGCACCCCGATGTTGCCGCCGAGGACGTTGGGCCGGTCGACTGCCGCCAGCAGGTGGCTGACCAGGCTGGCGGTGGTGCTCTTGCCCTTGCTGCCGGTGACCCCGACGGTCCGGTCGGCGTGGTCGGCCATCCACAGCGCGGTGCCCTGGGTGACGGTGATCCCGCGCCGACGCAGCTCGACCATCCACGGGTGGGTGGAGGGCACACCCGGAGAGCGGACCACGACGTCGGCGGCGAGCAGCTGGGCGAAGCCCTCCTCGCCGGTGACCAGCGGCGCGGCCTCGGCGAGCGGGCCCTCCCAGGGCAGGCTGAGGAAAGACGCGCTGTCGTCGACGGCGACCAGGTCGGCCGGGCCGTGCGCGGCGACGGCGGTCACGGCGGCCCGGCCCTCCCGGCCGGCCCCCCAGACGGCGACTCTACGTCCGCGCAGGTCAGACAGGCGCACGGGCTCTCCTCAAGGCGTCTCGACTTCCGTGGCGGGCACGGTCCGGCGCAGCCGGGCACGGCCGGACGAACCAGGGCCTAGTATGGCGTGTGCCCAACGAGCAGCTCCGGCGGATGGACGCCTTCACCTTCCCGTCCTACTCGATCGATCTCGCCACCGGCGAGGCGTTGTTCGACTACGCGCTCACCGGCCCGGACGGCGAGCAGCGGTTCACCGAGGTGATCACGCTGCCGTTGCCGGCCGACCCGCCGTCGGACGAGACCGTGGCGACCCTGGGCCGGGTGCTGGAACTGCTGCACGTCGTCGCCGGGGTCAGCTACTACAAGGCCGCAGCGCCACCCCGGCTGGTGCTGCCGGCGCCGCTGGGCACGGCCGCCGCCGAGCTGGTCACCGCCGTCTACACCAAGGGCCTGGCCGAGTACGCCTACCGCAACCAGCTGCCGCACGTGCTCCAGCTGCGTCCGGAGGTGCCGGCCGGCGAGGTCGCCCCACCCCGGGTGTACGACGACTCCGACCGCCGGCCGCTGTCGGCCGTCGGCGGCGGTAAGGACTCCATCGTCACCCTGGAGGCACTGCGCCGCGCCGGGTTCGAGCCGGTGCCGTTCTCGGTCAACCCGAACCACGTGATCGTCTCGGTGAACGAGGCGTCCGGCCTGCCCGCGCTGGCGGCCCGGCGGCGGCTCGACCCGGTGCTGTTCGACCTGAACGCGGCCGGCGCGCGCAACGGCCACATCCCGGTCACCGCGATCAACTCGCTGATCGCGGTCGCCACCGCCGTGCTGCACGGCCTCGGTCCGGTGGTGATGTCCAACGAGCGCTCCGCCTCGGATCCGAACCTGGTCTGGAACGGGCACGAGATCAACCACCAGTGGTCCAAGGGAGTCGAGGCGGAAGGGCTGCTGCGGGCGGCGCTGGCCGAGCACGCCGGCCTCACCGAGCCGTACTTCTCGCTGCTGCGCTCGCTGTCGGAGCTGCACATCGCCCGGCTCTTCGCCGCCATCGACCGGTACGACGCGGTGGTCACCAGCTGTAATGCCGCGTTCAAGCTGCGCGACGCCAGCGAGCGGTGGTGCCGCGACTGCCCCAAGTGCCGGTTCGTCTTCCTGGCCATGGCGCCCTTCATGCCCCGGGAACGGGTGGTGCGCATCTTCGGCGGCGACCTGCTGGCCGACACCGCCCAGATTCCGGGCTACCGGGAACTGCTCGGCGTGGACGGGCACAAGCCGTTCGAGTGCGTCGGCGAGGTGGAGGAGTCGGTGGTGGCGCTCGGGCTGCTGGCCGGCCAGGACCAGTGGCGCGACGCCCCGGTCGTGCGCGCCCTGGTCGACGCGGTGCCCGGGAGCGCCTGGTCCACGGCCGCCGATTCCGACGTCTTCACCCCTGGCGGCCCGAACCACGTCCCCCCCGCCTACCACAAAGCCCTCGAAACCCTGACCTGATCCCCGGTCCGGTCCGGTCCGGTCCGGTCCGTCGATCATGACGTTGACGGACGCGACACGCCGGGCAGCAGCAGCGAGCTTCATGATCGCGCAGGCGCCGGCGGGGGTGGGTGGTCAGGGGACGCGGATGGCGTCCAGGGCCAGCAGGGCGACGTGCAGCGACAGGCAGGTGTCGACCGAGTCCAGGTCGGCGTCGAGGATGTGACCGATGCGGGCCAGCCGTTCGTAGAACGCCGGCCGGGACAGGTGCACCGCCGTGGCCGCCGCTGACTTGTTGCGGCCCTGGTCGAGGTACGCGCGCAGGGTGCCGAGCAGCGGGTCCCGCGGATGCCGGGCGTCGTGGGCGAGCAGAGCGCCGAGTTGCCGCTCGACGAAGGTCTGCACCCGGGGCTCGTCGCGCAGCAGGTGCAGCAGTCCGGCCAGACCGACGTGCGGCAGCCGGAACACCGGTAGGTCACGACGGTCCCACCGGGCCGTGTCGGCGACCTGCAGGGCCTCGATCAACGACCGGCGCGCCTCCCGCAGACTGTCCACGCCGGACCCCGCCGCGATGATTACCTCGTCGACGCCCGCCCCTCGCCACGCCGGGGTGTTGAGGCGGACACGGCGCAGCGCGGCGGCGAATGCGGCGAGGGCGGCGTCCTCGGCCGCGGCGTCCGGCAGGGCGAGCAGCGCACCCACCGCCTGGTCGTCGACCGCGCTGGTCAGGGCGGTCAGCTTCGCCTCCCGCAGGGCGTGGCCGACCGCCTCGGCCAGATCCCGCAACCGGGCCGGGCCGGCCTGCGGCGGGTCCATCGCCGACCAGGCGGCGTCCGCCGGGCCCCCGTCCGCCGGGTCGTCCCGGCGGTGCCGCACCACCACCCCGACCAGGTGCCGCCGCTGGAGGGTGACGCCGAGCGCCCGGGCCCGCAGCGCGACCTCGTCCACCGGGCGGGAGTGGTCCAGCAGCGCGGTGAGCAGGGTTCGGTGCAGCTGACGTTCCAGCCCTTCGGCGTCGCGCCTGATCAGCCGGCCCAACGCCAGCGCGGAGGCGGCCCGTTCCACCAGGATGGTCAGCCGGGTGGGCGGGGCGCTGCCCGGGCGGGCAGTGCCCGCGCCCAGGTCGCCGCGGCCCGGCCAACGCAGCAGCAGCCGCCCCCAGTCCTGCCCCCGGGCGCCGACGGTGGTCACCAGCCAGCCGCTGTCCACGTCGTACGCGGTCCGCCCGGCCGGGCGGATCCGCCGGGAGTGCTGCTCCCAGCCGTCCAGCAGCAGATCGGCGTTCTCCCCCGCCGGGTCGTACGCGAGGACCTGCCGGGACAGGTTCTCCAGCACCACGGGACATCCGGACAGCTCGGCGGCCTGGCGTACCACCTCGGCGGGGTCGGCGCCGTCGACGGAAAGCTCGGTGAACCGTTGGTGGATCTCCTCGGTGGCGCGCAGCTCGTGGAGCTGGGCGTCGACGATCAGTGCGTGCACCGCCTCGGTGATCCGTACGAACGGGGTGGCTCGCCGCAGCTCGACCAGGGGCAATCCGCGTCGCTCGGCCGCCACCGCCATCACCCGGGGCACCCCCGTGCCGTAGCGCCGGCCCAGCTCCACCACCAGGCCGGAGACGCCGACGCCGGCCAGGTCCGCGATGAACGCGCGCAGCCCGGCGTCGTCGGCGGGCAGTCCGATGCCGGTGGTGAGCACCAGTTCCCCACCGCCGAGCAGGCTGGCGATGTCCGGTACCTCGGCCACGTGCACCCAGCGCACCGGCCGGTCCAGGCCGGCGTTCCCGGCCACCAGACGCGGGGCACCGTGCCGAACCGGGTCCAGCGCGAGCACCTCACGGACGGTAGGGAACACGGGCGACACGCTACCCTCCGTCACCCCGCGCCTGAACCGGCCGGCGGCGAAGCCGAGTCGGTCAGGTTTTCCTCACCCGGACCGCCGGCCGGTCCACCACTGCCGGGCCAGGGTCAGTCGACCGGGCAGGCCCGGCGCCGGCGCCGGCCTCGGACGGGTCGGCTGGCGCAGCCACTCCGGCAGATGGGTCCCCGGCTCGCGCCTCGGCAGAGCCGGCAGGACGGTGATCGGGCACCGGTACCAGGGGATACGCACGTCGGCCTCCTTCGGCGGGACGGGGCCGCTCAGGATGCGACCCGGGCACGGCCCCACCCGGCGAGAGCGAACCGTGTAGCTGACATTCTGGTGAATGCGGGACTACGGTCGGAAGCGACACGGCCGGACCGTGGCCGATCCGATCCCGTAACGCCGCACGAGGCGTCGCGCCTGAACCGTCATGCGCGGCGCCGTACGCCTCACGTCATCTGCCACACCGACAGCACACCAGTTACCAGCCGACCCACCCGGTCAGGCCAGCCAGCCAATTCCCGATCGGAATCAGTCGACGCCGAACTCCATCGCGGCGCGGTCGAGTGCCTCGTCCTCGCCGGGGGCGATGCCGCGGGACGCGATGGCTTCCGCGCCGCCCTGTGGCATCGCACCGATCAGCCCGGTCGACGCTGCCTGTGCCGCGCCGACCATCCGCTGGGGGGTCGCGCCGCCGACCATGCCGAGGGTGGCGTACTGCTCCAGCTTCGCCCGTGAGTCGGCGATGTCCAGGTTGCGCATGGTGAGCTGGCCGATCCGGTCCGACGGGCCGAACGCCGAGTCCTCGGTACGCTCCATCGACAGCTTGTCCGGGTGGTAGCTGAACGCGGGGCCGCTGGTGTCCAGGATCGAGTAGTCCTCGCCCCGGCGCAGCCGCAACGTCACCTCGCCGGTGACCGCCGTGCCGACCCAGCGCTGCAACGACTCGCGCAGCATCAGCGCCTGCGGGTCCAGCCAGCGCCCCTCGTACATCAGCCGACCCAGGCGGCGACCCTCGTTGTGGTAGTTCGCCAGGGTGTCCTCGTTGTGGATGGCGTTGACCAGCCGTTCGTACGCGGCGTGCAGCAGCGCCATGCCGGGCGCCTCGTAGATGCCCCGGCTCTTGGCCTCGATGATCCGGTTCTCGATCTGGTCCGACATGCCCAGGCCGTGCCGGCCGCCGATGGCGTTGGCCTCCAGCACCAGGTCGACGGGGCTGCCGAATTCCTTGCCGTTGATCGTCACCGGGCGTCCCTGCTCGAAGCCGATCGTGACGTCCTCCGTCGGGATCTCCACCGACGGGTCCCAGAACCGGACCCCCATGATCGGGTTGACCGTCTCGATGCCGGTGTCGAGGTGTTCGAGGGTTTTCGCCTCGTGCGTGGCGCCCCAGATGTTGGCGTCGGTCGAGTACGCCTTCTCGGTGCTGTCCCGGTACGGCAGGCCGCGTTCGAGCAGCCACTCCGACATCTCCTTGCGCCCACCCAGTTCGGTGACGAAGTCGGTGTCGAGCCACGGCTTGTAGATCCGCAGCTGCGGGTTGGCCAGCAGGCCGTACCGGTAGAACCGCTCGATGTCGTTGCCCTTGAAGGTCGACCCGTCGCCCCAGATCTGGACGTCGTCGGCGATCATCGCCCGCACCAGCAGGGTCCCGGTCACGGCCCGGCCGAGCGGGGTGGTGTTGAAGTACGCCCGCCCGCCCGAGCGGATGTGGAACGCCCCGCAGGTCAGCGCCGCCAGGCCCTCCTCGACCAGGGCGGCGCGGCAGTCGACCAGTCGGGCGACCTCGGCGCCGTAGCTGAGCGCGCGACCGGGCACCGAGGCGATGTCGGGCTCGTCGTACTGGCCGATGTCGGCGGTGTAGGCGCAGGGAACGGCGCCCTTGTCGCGCATCCACGCGACCGCGACCGAGGTGTCGAGGCCGCCGGAGAAGGCGATGCCGACACGTTCGCCGATGGGCAGGGAGGTGAGAACCTTGGACACGGGGAAGATTATTCATCAGGGCGCATGGTCATGCAACCCGGAGTGCCCGAACGGGCGGGCAACTACCCGCCGCCGGACGGTGGGTCGTCGCGACCCAGTTCCCAGAACGCCACCGCCGCGGCGGCGGCCACGTTCAGCGAGTCCACTCCGCGCCGCATCGGGATGACCACCCGCACGTCGCTGGCGGACTGGGCCGCCGCGGTGAGGCCGGGGCCCTCGGCGCCCAACAGCAGCGCCGCCCGCTCGCGCTGCGCCGCAGTCAACCGCTGGATCGGTACGGCGTCCGGAGCCGGTGTCATGGCGAGCACGGTGAAGCCCGCCCCCCGCACCTGGTCGAGGCCCGCGGGCCAGCGGTCGAGCTTGGCGTACGGCACCGCGAAGACCTCTCCCATGCTGACCCGCACGCTGCGCCGGTAGAGCGGATCGGCGCAGGACGGCGAGAGCAGCACCGCGTCGATGCCGAGCGCGGCGGCCCCCCGGAACACCGCGCCGAGGTTGGTGTGGTTGTTGACGTCCTCCAGGATCACCACCCGGCGGGCGGCGGCCAGCACCTCGTCCGCGCTCGGCAGCGGCTTGCGCCGGAACGAGGCGAGCACCCCCCGGTGCACGTGGAAGCCGGTGGCCTGCTCCAGCACGTCCGGGGTGGCCGCGTACACCGGGGCGTCACCGGTGTCGAGGTCGGCGAGCTGGTCGGCCCGCTTGGCGTCGACCAGGAACGACCGGGCCGGGTAGCCCGCCCGCAGCGCCCGGCGCAGCACCAGCTCCCCCTCGGCGATGAACAGGCCGTGCGGCGGCTCCCAACGGGTACGCAGCTCGACGTCGGTCAGCGCGCGGTAGTCGGCGATCCGGGCGTCGTCGGGGTCGGTGATCCGGTGGACGGGCACCGCACGATTCTGCCCGGTGGCCGATGCCGGACAGCCGCCGGCTGGCGCGACGCCTGCGTGCCCGGGTCCTCGCCATGGCCTCGCGCCCGGTCGATGCGGGGTATCCAGAAAGCCCCCGCCAGGGCCTTTACATTGAAAATAGTCCATCTCTTGACAGTAGAGGTCATACGACATACGTTTCGAATACGTCTCATGCCCACTGCCGGCTCCGCCCCGCGCAACAATGCGTCGCGCCGGTAAAACGTCCTGCAACAGTGGCAACGAACGGCACATGGGCCATCAGCGCGGCCTGACCAGCACACAGAACCTTGCCGCACCGGCGCAAGGAGGGCTCGTGAAACGATTACTTGCCGCGGCAGTCGCAGCGGTACTGGCCGCCCTCGGCGTCACCCTTGTGACGTCCCAACCGGCGTCGGCCGCCACGCTGACTCAGGTCTTCAACTTTGGCAGTAACCCCACAAATCTCAACATGTACGTGTACGCGCCGGACAGGCTGGCATCGCGGCCGGCTCTACTGCTGTTGGTCCACTACTGCTCCGGGTCGGCGTCAGCGATTGTCAACGGCAACGGACGCGATTTTGTGACCGCGGCGGACCGGTACGGGTACGTCATCGTCGTACCGGAGGCCACCCGCAGCGGACGTTGCTTCGACGTGTCGACCCCACAGGCGTTGCGGCGCGACGGCGGCAGCGACTCCACGGGCATCATGTCGATGGTCGGTTGGGCGCGGACCCGGTACGACGTCGATCCGTCCCGCATCGTGGTCAGCGGCTTCTCCTCCGGAGCCATGATGACCAACGTCCTGGCCGCCGAGTATCCGGACGTCTTCGCGGCCGGTTCGGCGTTTTCCGGGGTACCGGCCGGTTGTTTTGCCACCACTGACGGCTCACTGTGGAACAGTCGGTGCGCCGGGGGCAACGTCGTCAGAACGGCGCAACAGTGGGGGGACACCGCCCGTGCCATGTACCCGGGCTACACCGGACGGTACCCGCGGATGCAACTGTGGCACGGGGCGACGGATACGACGCTGCACTACAACAACTTCGGCGAAGAGATCAAGCAGTGGACCAACCTGGCCAATCTGAGCCAGACCCCGTCGTATACCGACTATCCGCAGCCGAACTGGACACGTACCCGATACGGTACTGCTGTCGAGGGAATCAGCATCTCGAGTACGGGACACACGCTGCCTCAGCCCGGAATGCTGGCCTACGCCATCTC
>NZ_SMKF01000106.1 GCF_004348325.1 Micromonospora sp. KC213
GCCGGGGCGGGTGCTGGTGGTGCTCCAGGCGATGGACTGCGGCGGCAAGGACGGCGCGGTGAAGCGGGTGGCGGGGGCGATGAACCCGCTCGGGCTGCACATCCGCTCGTTCGGCCCGCCGACCGGGGAGGAGTTGCGGCACGACTTCCTGTGGCGGATCCGGCGTGCGTTGCCGCCGCCCGGCTTCGTCGGCGTCTTCAACCGCTCGCACTACGAGGACGTGCTGGTGGCCCGGGTCGACCGGCTGGTGCCGGAGACCACCTGGCGGGCCCGGTACGACGAGATCAACGCCTTCGAGCGGGAACTGGTCGATGCCGGGGTAACCCTGGTCAAGGTGATGCTGCACATCTCGCCCGCGGAGCAGGGGGAGCGGCTGGCGGAGCGGTTGACCGATCCGACGAAGCACTGGAAGTACGACCCGAGTGACCTGGAGGCCCGGGCTCGCTGGGCCGACTACCAGGCCGCGTACGCCGAGGCGTTGGGCCGGTGCGGCACGGGTGACGCGCCGTGGTTCGTCATCCCGGCGGACCGCAAGTGGTACCGCGACTGGGCGCTGGCCCACCTGCTGTCGGAAACGTTCGCGGCGTTGCATCTGGGGTATCCGGCTGCCGACTTCGACGTCGAGCGGGAGCTGCGGCGGCTGCGCGACGGCGGGTCGCCGCAGCCGTCGGAGCGGAGCGAGGTTAACAGCAGGTGAACTAGTGGTGAAGCGGGTCTGGCCGGGGGTGGGCCGGCTGACACCGGGTCCGGCGGGGTACCTAGCATTCCCGGAGCAGGCGCCCCTGGGGCGTGGCCACCTTCCACCGATACGACGAGGTCCGTGCTGTGAAGTTTTCCTTCCGCCCGAACGAGGGCGCCTTCTACGAGCTCTTCACCAGGGCGGCGCACAATCTGGTGAAGGGCACCACGCTGCTCAACGAGCTGGCGCTACCCGACGTGGAGGTGCAGTCGGTGAGCGAGCGGCTGACCGAGGTCGAGCACGACAGCGACCAGATCACCCACGAGCTGTACAAGAAGATCAACTCGACCTTCATCACGCCGTTCGACCGGGAGGACATCTACCGGCTCGGTTCGTTGCTCGACGACGTGATGGACCACCTCGAGGCGGTCGGCAACCTGCTCTACCTCTACGGCCTGACCAAGCTTCCCTCGCTGCCCCGCGAGATGCACGAGATGGTCAACGTCCTCGACCAGCAGGCGAAGCTGACCGCCGAGGCCATGCCCCGGCTGCGGTCGATGAAGGACCTCGAGGACTACTGGATCGAGTGCAACCGGCTGGAGAACGACGGCGACCAGGCGTACCGGATGCTGCTGGTCCGCCTCTTCTCCGGCGAGTACGACGCGTTGACGGTGCTGAAGATGAAGGAGGTCGCCGACGAGCTGGAGGCCGCCTGCGACGCCTTCGAGCACGTGGCGAACACCGTCGAGACCATCGCCGTCAAGGAGTCCTGATCCGGTGACTCCCGAACTCATCGCCGTACTGGCGGTGATCGGGGTGGCCCTGGTGTTCGACTACACCAACGGCTTCCACGACGCCGCCAACGCGATCGCCACCAGCATCTCCACCCGCGCGCTGACCCCCCGGGTGGCCCTGGCCATGGCGGCGGTCGGCAACTTCATCGGCGCGCACTTCGGCGCCGAGGTGGCCAAGACCGTCGGCAGCGGCCTGGTCAAGCTCCCCACCGGTCAGGCCAGCCTGGGCATCGTCTTCGCCGGTGTCATCGGCGCGATCGTCTGGAACCTGATCACCTGGTACTTCGGTCTGCCGTCGTCCTCGTCGCACGCACTGATCGGCGGTCTGGTCGGCTCGACCATCGCCGCCTCCGGCACGGTGCTGTGGAGCGGCATCGGCGAGAGCGTCGTCATCCCGATGGTGCTGTCGCCCATGGTTGGCTTCCTGCTCGGCTACATCGTCATGATCGCCGTGCAGTGGATCTTCCGGAAGGGGCACCCGGGCAAGCTGAACCGGGGCTTCCGGTGGGCGCAGACCGCGTCCGCCGCCGCCATGTCGGTCGGCCACGGCATGCAGGACGCCGCCAAGACCATCGGCATCGTGGTGCTCGCGCTCTACGTCGGCGGCTACCAGAAGGACGCGACGTTCATCCCCGAGTGGGCGTTCTGGACCTCGGCGGCCGTCCTCGCCGCCGGCACGTACGCCGGTGGTTGGCGGATCATCCGTACCCTCGGTCGGAAGATCATCGACCTGGGCCCGCCGGAGGGCTTCGCGGCGGAGACCGTGGCCAGCTCGGTGCTCTACTTCAACGCCCTGGTCCTCGGCGCCCCGATCTCCACCACCCACACCATCACCTCGGCGATCATGGGCGTCGGCGCCACCAAACGGCTCTCCGCCGTCCGGTGGGGCGTGGCTGGCAACATCATCGGCGCCTGGATCCTGACCTTCCCGGCCGCCGGCACCATCGGCGCGCTGATGTACTTCCTGGTCCGTCCGATGTTCAGCTGACCGGCCGTCGTCCGGGCCCCGCCACCAGCCGGAGGCGGGGCCCGTCGCGTTCCCGCGAGCCCAGTCGCCGCCGGTCGCGGTGGAGCGCGCGCGGCGTCAGGAGTAGTGCACGCCGATCTGCTCCCGGATGTCGTCCAGCAGCGCCATCACCTCCAGCGTCGCCGAGTGCGGCACCAACGGGCTCTCGGTCAGCCCTGCGGCGAGGCAGCGCTGCACCTCGGCGGCCTCGTCCTGGTAGCCGCCGCCGACCAACTCGGCGGGAAGGGTCTCCGGTTCCGCCCCGACCCGGTGCAGCACCGCCGAGCCCGGCCGGAAGAACGGCTCCGGCAGGTCGATCCGGCCGCAGCTGCCGATGATCGAGGCGGTCACTCCCGACGGGCCCACCAGCCCGCAGCTCAGCGTGGCGACCACGCCCGAGTCGTAACCGAGCACGATGCCGGTGTTCTCGTCCACGTCCTCCGGGCTGAGCTTGGCCCAGGCCCGCACGTGCTGCGGCACGCCGAACAGCAGGTGCGCCAGGCTCACCGGGTAGACCCCGAGGTCCAACAGCGCCCCGCCGCCCAGCGCCCGGGCCCGCAACCGGTGCTCGGGCGGGAACGGCCCGGCCAGCCCGAAGTCCGCCCGGACGCCGGTCGGCTCACCGATCGCCCCGTCGGCGACCAGTTCGAGCACCCGCAGGATGAGCGGGTTGGTCCGCATCCACATGGCCTCCATCAGGAAGACCCCGCGGGCGCGGGCCGTCTCGACCAGCTCGGTCGTGGTCGGCAGGTCCAGGGTGAACGGCTTCTCCACCAGCACCGCCCGCCCCGCGTCCAGGCAGACCCGGGTGGCCTCGTAATGGGCGGCGTGCGGGGTCGCCACGTAGATGACGTCCACCCCGTCGTCGGCGGCCAGTTCCGTCCACGAGCCGTACCACCGGGGGATCTCGTGCCGGGCGGCGAACCGTTCGGCGCTCTCCGGCGTGCGCGAGCCGACCGCGACCAGTTCGGCCCCCGGAACCAGCCGCAGGTCCTCGGCGAAACGGGCGGCGATGTTTCCGGTGGCCAGGATTCCCCAACGCGTCATGGCGGCCACGCTATCCCGGGTCGGTTCCCCGGCGGCAGGATCATCCACCGGCCGGGAACTAGGCTCACGGAATGATCGTCGACGGCTTCCCGGCACCGCCCGCCCTGGTGGAGCACGCCCGCCGGTTCCGCGCCGAGGGCGGCGTCCCGGCGGTGCCCCGGGTCGCCGCCACCGTGCTGCTGCTGCGTCCGGCCGATGCCGGCTTCGAGGTGTACGTCCTGCGTCGGCTCGCCGCGATGGCCTTCGGCGGGGTGTACGCCTTCCCCGGCGGCGGCGTGGACGGCTCCGACTCTACGGCGCACCTGGACTGGGCCGGTCCGTCGCCGGCCGGTTGGGGTGCCCGGCTGGGGCTGTCGCCGCAGGCCGCCCAGGCGGTGGTCTGCGCGGCGGCCCGGGAGGTCTTCGAGGAGGCCGGCGTGCTGCTGGCCGGTCCGGACGCCGCGACGGTGGTCGGTGACGTCGGCGACGACGACTGGGAGGCCGCCCGGCAGGACCTGGCGGCCCATCGGGTGGGCTTCGCCGAACTGCTCGCCGACCGGCGTCTGACGCTCCGGTCCGACCTGCTGCTGCCGTGGAGCCGGTGGATCACACCGGAGTTCGAGCCGCGTCGCTTCGACACGTACTTCTTCGTGGCCCTGCTGCCGGAGGGCCAGCGGACCCGGGACGTCTCCGGCGAGGCCGACCACACCATGTGGATCCGCCCGGCGGACGCCCTGGCCCGGGCGGAGGCCGGTGAGCTGGCCATGCTGCCGCCGACCCTGGTCACCCTGGCCCAGGTCGCCGCCGCCGGTGACCTGCCAGGGGTGGCCCGCGCGGCGGCCACCCGCGACGCGACCATTCCGGTCACGCCTCGACTCGACGACACCGCGGCCGGCGGACCCCGCTTCGTCCTGGCCTGATGCCGGTGATCACGCCCGGGCACGGGCAGACCCGATCACGGTGCCGGTGTCGGTGCCGCCCCGGGGGTCCGATGCGCGGTGGCCGGATGTCGTTTGCGGCATGTTGCGGAGGTTGGGAAGCCACGGGACAGCCGCACATTGTGCGGCGGCAGATCAGGGTCAGCCGGCCGCGCGCAGGTAGCGCTCGCCGAGGGTACGCAGCAGGGCGCGCAACTCGGGCGGGTCTTCGACGGTGAGATCGGCGTCGAGCAGGCCGAGCCAGACGGCGATGGTCTCCAACCGGTCGGCGCCGGTGTGCAGCAGGCAGCGGTCGGAGTCGACCGGCTCGACGGTGCCCACGGCCGGGTTGATCCGGGCGGTCACCACCTCGGCAGGGGCGTGTACGAGGATCCGTGCCCGGTGCCGCCAGGCGGCGGACGACACCCCGCGCCGGACCCGGTCCACGACGTCCTCGGGCGGCTTGCGGGGCGTGAAGCGGGGGCCGGTCGGGGTGCGCGGGGTGATCCGGTCCACCCGGAAGGTCCGCCAGTCGTCCCGCTGCGGGTCGAAGGCCACCAGGTACCAGCGCCGACCCCAGGTGACCAGCCGGTACGGCTCGACGTCCCGCCGGCCGGTGGTGCCGTCGTGCCGGGCGTGGTCGAAGCGGAGCCGTTCCCGGTCGCGGCAGGCGGAGCTGAGCAGGCTGAGGATGTCGGTGTCCACGGTGGGGCCGGGCTCGTCGTGCGGCACCCGCACGGTGTACGCGCCGAGCGCGGCCACCCGGCGGCGCAGCCGGGCCGGCAGCACCTGTTCCAGCTTGGCCAGGGCCCGCAGCGATGTCTCCTCGATCCCGGCGACGCTGCCGCCGGCGGCGGTGCGCAGCCCGACGGCGACCGCAACCGCCTCCTCGTCGTCGAGCAGCAGCGGAGGCAGGGCCGCGCCTGCGCCGAGCCGGTAGCCGCCCACCGCGCCCCGGGTGCCGTGCACCGGGTAGCCCAGGTTGCGCAACCGGTCGATGTCGTTGCGCACGGTACGGGTGCTGACGTTGAGTCGTTCGGCCAGTTCGGGCCCGGTCCGGTCGCGGGCGGTCTGCAACAGCGACAGCAGGCGCAGCAGCCGCGCCGAGGTCTCCAACATGCTGTCGAGAATGCCAGCGAATCAGGAACGGAGCCTTCCTATTCGATCTCTACGCTCGGAGCATGGCTGAGCACACCGCGATCGTCCCGTTCCGCATCGACATCCCCCAGGCCGACCTGGACGACCTGGCCGACCGGCTGGCCCGCACCCGCTGGGCCGAGGAACTGCCCGCTGCCCCCGGTGCCGCCCCGGCCGGCCCGGTCCCGCCCGGCTGGGAGTACGGCGTCCCGCTGGGCTACGTGAAGCGGCTCGTCGAGCGGTGGCGCACCACGTACGACTGGCGGGAGTGGGAGGCGAAGCTCAACGCCTACCCGCAGTTCACCACCGAGATCGACGGCCAGAACGTCCACTTCCTGCACGTCCGCTCGCCCGAGCCGGACGCCACCGGGCTGATCCTCACCCACGGCTGGCCGACCAGCCCGGTGGAGTGGCTGGACGTGATCGGGCCGCTGACCGACCCACGGGCGCACGGTGGTGACCCGGCCGACGCGTTCCACCTGGTGATCCCGTCGCTGCCCGGGTTCGGCTTCTCCGGGCCGACCCGGGAACGGGGCTGGAACCGGTTCCGGGTGGCCCGGGCCTGGGCGGAGCTGATGCGCCGGCTCGGGTACGACCGCTACGGCACGGTCGGCAACGACTCCGGCTCGTGCGTCTCACCGGAGGTCGGCCGGGTCGACCCGGAGCACGTGATCGGGGTGCACGTCACCCAGGTCTTCTCGTTCCCCTCCGGTGACCCGGGCGAGCTGGACAGGCTGACCGAGCAGGAGCGGGGCAGTCTCGCCTTCGGTGAGTGGTTCGTGCGCAACCGCGGCGCGTACGACAAACTCCAGTCCACCGAGCCGCAGAACGTCGCGCACGCGCTGGCCGACTCCCCGGTGGGGCAGCTCGGCTGGAGTGCCCAGATCCTCGGCGAGTTCCTCGACCCGGACTTCGTGCTGACCAATGTGATGATCTACTGGTTGACCAACACGGCCGCCTCGGCCGCGCGCTTCTACTACGAGGACGCGGCGGCGGTGCATCCCACGCAGAAGGTCAACGGGCGTGGCACCGAACGCCTCGCACCGACCAGCGTGCCGCTCGGGCTGGCGAACTTCGCCTGGGATTTCCAGTCGGTGCGTACCCTGGCCGAGCGCGACCACGCCACCATCGTCTCCTGGCACACCTACGACCGGGGCAGCCACTTCGCCACCCAGGACGCCCCCGACCTGCTGGTGGCGGACATCCGCGAGTTCTTCGCCAAGCTCCGCTGACCCGGCGCGCCCGCCCCGACGGGCCGGCTCCGATGGCAGGGCTGTCGTTTGCGGCATGCTGCGGTGTCCCGAGGCCGGGAAGCCGCGACATGCCGCAAACGGTGCGGCGCAGACCGGGCTCAGCCGAAGCGGCCGGTGATGTAGTCCTCGGTCTTCTTCTGGCTGGGGTTGCTGAAGATCTTCTGAGTGTTGTCGTACTCGATGAGCCGGCCCGGGTCGCCGGTCTTCTCGATGGAGAAGAAGGCGGTCCGGTCCGACACCCGAGCGGCCTGCTGCATGTTGTGCGTGACGATGATGATGGTGAACTTGTCCTTGAGCTGGAACATCAGGTCCTCGATGGCCAGCGTGGAGATCGGGTCCAGCGCCGAGCAGGGCTCGTCCATCAGCACCACCTGCGGCTCGACCGCGATGGTCCGGGCGATGCAGAGCCGCTGCTGCTGGCCGCCGGAGAGACCGGCGCCCGGCTTGCCGAGCCGGTCCTTCACCTCGTCCCAGAGGTTCGCCGAGCGCAGCGCCTTCTCGGCGGCCTCGTCGAGAATGGACTTCTTCTTCACCCCGTTGAGTCGCAGGCCGGCCACCACGTTCTCGAAGATGCTCATGGTGGGGAACGGGTTGGGGCGCTGGAAGACCATGCCGATGGTACGGCGGACGGCCGTCACGTCGACGTCGCGGTGGTAGATGTCCTGACCGTCGATGGTGAGGCTGCCCTCGACCCGGGCGCCCGGCAGCACCTCGTGCATCCGGTTGATCGAGCGCAGGAAGGTCGACTTGCCGCAGCCGGACGGGCCGATCAGGGCGGTGACCGTCTTCGGTTCGACGGTGATGTTGATGTTCTCGATCGCCTTGAAGGCGCCGTAGTAGGCGGTGACGTTGGCGGCGTCGATGCGCTTGGCCATGGTGGTGGTACCTCCGGGGTTCATCGGCCGAGCCGGTTGCGACGGGCCAGCAACTTCGCTGCGACGGTCAGGACGAGTACGAGGGCGACCAGGGTCAGCGCCGCGGTCCACGCCCGCGCCGGCGCGTACCGTGACGCGTCACCGGCCTGCTGGTAGACGAAGAGGGCCAGCGACGACTGGTTGTTCTCGAAGGGGTTGAAGTTGATCGCTGCGCCACCGCCGGCGACGAGCAGCACCGGGGCGGTCTCGCCGGCGGCCCGGGCGATGGCGAGCATGACGCCGGTGACGATGCCGGGCAGCGCCGTCGGCAGCACCACCCGCAGGATGGTCTTCCACTTCGGCACGCCGAGGGCGTACGCGCCCTCCCGCAGCGGCGCCGGGACCAGGCGCAGCATCTCCTCGGTGGAGCGGACCACCGTCGGGAGCATCAGCACGCTGAGCGCCAGTGCGGCGGCGAACCCGGAGAAGCCCGGCCGGCCGGTGGAGCTGAAGTACGGCGAGACGACCAGCACCCAGAACGCGAGGACGAACAGACCGGAGACGATGGACGGGATGCCGGTCATGACGTCCACGAAGAACCGGATGGCGAAGGCGAACCGGCCGCGACCGTACTCGACGACGTAGATCGCGCAGAGGATGCCGATCGGGATGGTGATCAGCGCGGCGATCCCGACCTGGATCAGGGTGCCGACGATGGCGTGGTAGGCGCCGCCCTGGGGATCGCGGGCGCCGATGTTGTTCATCGAGGTGAGGAAGAAGTTGACGTCGAACCGTTCCAGGCCCTTGGTGACCAGGGTCCAGACGACCGAGGCCAGCGGCAGGACGGCCAGTACGAACGCCGAGTGGATCAAAGCGCTCCAGGTGCGGTTGCGCGCCGACCGGCGGCCCTCCACCGCGTTCGCGGCGGCGAAGAGCCCGACCAGGTAGAGCAGCGCGCCGACCACCACGACGAGCACGGGCCCGCCGATGCCGGCGCCGTACACGATCGCGGCGGCGACCAGCAGCGCGCCCAGCGCGACGGCCGGCGGCAGCCACTTCGGCAGCCGCCGGGCCCGCAGCGTCGGCGGCTGGGCCGGCGGGCGGGGACGGTGCGAGGTGAGGGTGGTGGTCATGCGGCCGACTCCGTGAACTCGCGGCGGCGGTAGATGATCGCGCGGGCCGTGATGTTGACGATCAGCGTGATGGCGAAGAGGACGAGGCCGGAGGCGATCAGCGCGCCCCGACCCGTCTCGTTCGCCTCGCCGAACGTGTTGGCGATGTTGGCGGCGATGCTGTTGCCGCCGCTCTCGATCAGGTTGAACGAGATGTTGAAGGTGATGCCGAGGGTCATCGCGAGGGCGATGGTCTCGCCGAGCGCGCGACCGAGACCGAGCATCACCGCGGCGAGGATGCCGGGCCGGCCGTAGGGCAGGACCGCGGTGCGGATCATCTCCCACCGGGTGGCGCCCAGCGCGAGGGCGGCCTCCTCGTTGGCCGTCGGGGTCTGGAGGAACACCTCGCGGGAGAGCGAGGTGACGATCGGCAACACCATGATCGCCAGGACGAGGGAGCCTAACAGGATCGACCTGCCGAAGGGCCCGTCACCGCCGAAGATCGGGATCCAGCCGAAGTAGGTGTTCAGCCAGGTGGAGAAGTCGCGGACCGGGTTGAGAAAAATCTCCCGGCCCCAGAGTCCGAACACGACGCTGGGGACCGCGGCGAGCAGGTCGATCAGGAAGCCCAGGCTCGTGCCGACCCGGCGCGGCGCGTAGTGCGACAGGTACAGCGCGATGCCCAGCGCGATCGGTACCGCCACCAGCAGGGCGAGCGTGGCGGTGAGGACCGTGCCGAAGGCGAGCGCGCCGATGCCGAACTTCGGCTGCGCGTCGTTCGGGAACCAGCCCTCGAACGTCCAGAAGCTCTCGGTGTTGGCCTGGAGCGCCGGGACCGCCTTGGCGATCAGGAAGACCGCGATCGCCGCGATGACGACCAGGACGAAGCCCCCGGCGGCGAGGGTGAGACCGCGGAAGGCGCGCTCGGCGCCGAACCTGCGGGCCGTGGGCAGCGCGGCGCCGCCGCCCAGGCCGGGGCCGCCCGGGGTACGGGTGCTGACTGGTGCCTCGGCCACACGCGCCGAGGCACCGGCGGGCCACGGGTGACCTTCGGTCACGCGGGTCCCGCCGGTGCCGGCGTCGGCCGAGCGGTGAGGGGTTTCACCCATCTGCTCGCTCGCTTCGGTTGGTGGTGATCAGATGTCCGGTCAGGAGAGGTTCTTGACCGCGGCCTCGACCTTGGTGCGGACCGAGTCCGGCAGCGGGGCGTAGCCCAGCTCGGTCAGCTCGGCTTGGCCCTCGCTGCTGGCGGCGTGGCCGAGGAAGCCCTTGACCAGCGGAAGCTTGTCGGCGGCGAGGCCCTTGGAGCAGACGATCTCGTAGGTCACCAGGACGATCGGGTACGCCCCGGCCTCCTTGGTGTTGTAGTCGATCTTCATTTTGAGGTCGTCGCCCTGGCCCTCGATCTGGGCACCGGCGATGGTCTTGCCGGCCGCCTCGGCCGTCAGCTCGGCGAACTCGCCGTTGCCGTTGCCGATCTTGGCGATCTTCAGGCCGCCGTTCTCGGCGTACGACCACTCGACGTAGCCGATGGTGCCCGGCTGGCCCTTGACCGCGGTGGCCACGCCGTCCGACTTGGCTGCGCCCGTGCCGCCCGGGGCCTTCCACTCCTTGGCCTTGCCGAAGGTCCAGTCGGCCTCGGCGGTCTTGGACAGGAAGTTGGTGAAGTTGTCCGTGGTGCCGGACGAGTCCGACCGGTGCACCGCGTTGATGGCGGTCGACGGCAGCTTGGCGTCGGGGTTGTCGGCCTTGATCGCCGGGTCGTCCCACTTGGTGACCTTGCCGGCGAAGATCTTCGCCAGGGTGGCCGGCTTGAGCTGGAGGTTGTCGACGCCGTCGACGTTGTAGACAACGGCGACCGGGCCGATCACCATCGGCAGGTGGATCGCCTTGCCGCCGGTGCACTTGGTGTCCGCCTGCGGCTGCTCCTCTTCCTTCAGCGCCGAGTCCGAGCCTGCGAAGTCGGCGGTGCCGGCCAGGAAGGCCTGGATGCCCGCACCGGAGCCCGAGGACTCATAGTTAATCTTCGCGCCGGTGCACTTCTGCTGGTAAGCCTTGATCCACTCGTCCATGGCGTTCTTCTGCGCGGACGAGCCCTGTGCGTTCAGCGTGCCCGTGGCGCAGTCCGCCGAGCTGGCGGAGCCCGACGCGGAGGCGCCGGCCGACTCGTTGTTGTCCGAGCCGCAAGCGCTGAGACCGAGCATCGCGGTAAGAGCGAGGCAGGCGATGGCGCCGTGCCGCTGGAGGTTCACCTGAGGGGTTTCCCTTCACGTCTTTGATCAGGTCACCCGGAGTGGAGCCCGGGGCCGGCACGCTGACCGGCTGACACGAAAGTTAGGCAAGGCAGGTGGACGGTTCGCCGGTCGCAAGTGAACGGAGAATGAACAAGCCTGATCCCCGGACTGGCCGATGTCTGAGGACAGGCTGTCTTTTGGGTGAACTGCCGCCCGCCTATGCCCATAAATCCGTCTTATCCGGGCGGCCGTTATCCTGCCGAGTTCGTGCCGTGATGATCGCGTGACCGCTTCTCGGCCCCGGGGCGTAGGTGAAAAGCTCAGCCCAGCGCGTAGTTGACGTGCCCACACCACCGGGCGAAACCGGCCCGCTCGTAGAGCGCCACCGCCCCGGTGTTCGACTCGTCGACGTAGAGCATCACCCGGTCCAGCCCGCGCTCGTCCCGCAGGTGGCGCAGACCGGCCGCGGTCAGCGCGCGGCCGAGGCCGCCGCCGTGCGCGGACGGGTCCACCCCGAGCACGTACACCTCGCCCATCCGGGCCGACCCGGGACCCTCGTGCACCTTGGTCCAGTGGAAGCCGAGCAGCCGACCGGTGGACTCCGCCACCGCCAGCAGGAAACCGGCCGGGTCGAACCACGGCTCGGCCTGGCGTACCCGCAGGTCGGCCTCGGTCCAGCGGCCCTGCTCTGGGTGGCCGGCGAAGGCCGCGGCGTTCAACGCCAGCCAGGCGTCGTCGTCCTCACCCGGGCGGAAGGCGCGCAGCGCGACCCCGTCGGGAAGGCGGACCTCGGGCAGGTCGGCGGTCAGTGGCCGGCGCAGCTGCCAGAGCACCCGGGCCCGCCGGAAGCCGAGGTCGACGGCGAGCGCCGCGGCCGACGGGTGGTCGCCGTGCGCCCACGCCCGCAGCGGCCCGGTCGCCGCCGCCAAGACCTCGCCGGCCAGCGCCCGGCCGGTGCCCCGACGCCGGTACGTGGGGTGCACCACCAGCTCCACCCCGATCCCGGCCGCCGGGTCCGTGGTGTCCAGGTGGGCGTACCCGGTCAGGGTGCCGTCGGGGGCGCGGGCGGTGAGGTGCACGGCGGCGGCCTGCGGGTCGCGCAGCCGCAGCAGGGTGTGCTCGTCGAACGGATCCGCGCCGTCGGCCTCGCCCGCGCTGCGGGCCAGCACCAGGATGTCGGCCACCTCGGCGGGGCCGAGCCGGTCGAGTCGGGCCACCAGGTCGGTCGTCGGATCAGCGATGCTCACCCGATCACCGTAGTCCGCCGCGTGCCCGCCGGTCAGGTCGTGCCGTCCTGTGGCAGCGCGTCCAGCTGGAACCGGCTGGTCAACTCCGGCAGCATGTGGCGCAGCGCGTCGACGGTGCCCTGCCGCTCACCGCCGGCGTCGTGCAGCAACACGATGGAGCCGGGGGTCGTGTCCCGGACGACCGTGGTGGCGATCGGTAGGGCGCCGGGCGCCTGCCAGTCCACCGGGTCGACGTTCCAGTGCACCGGAGTCATCCCGAGTTGCTCGGCGACCGCGACCACCGGGTACGTCCAGGCGCCGCCGGGCTGGCGGTACCAGACGATGTGGGCGTCGGGCACGGCCGCCCGGATCGCCTCGTTGGTGCGCAGCAGGTCGGCGCGGATGGCGTCGCGGGAACGCTGGCCGAGCTGCACGTCGTGTCGCCAGGAGTGGTTGCACAGGGTGTGCCCGTCGGCCACGATCGCCCGGATCAGGTCCGGGTGGCGCTGCGCGTTCTCGCCCACCACGCAGAAGGTCGCCCGGACGCCGAACTCCCGCAGGACGTCGAGCACCTGTGGGGTGTAGGTCGGGTGCGGTCCGTCGTCGAAGGTGAGTGCCACCCGGTGGGAATTGGTGCTCGTCCGGCTGCCGAAAGGGCCGTCGCCGACGTTCTCGGCGGTGTGGTGGCCCGTGCCGTCCTGGTCGGCCTGCGGACCCCGCGGGTCGCCGCCGACCGGTCGGTCTCCGGTGGCGGGCTGCTCGGCGTACTGAGGGCCGCCGACCCCACCGGTGACCCCCGGGCGAGGCGGCGACGCGTCCGGGACCAGGCTACGGCCGAGCACGTACGCCGAGCCGAGCAGCGCGGCGAACACCAGCACGACGACGACTCCGGCGGTGCGGCCCCTGGTCGTCGTCATCGGCCCACCGCCGGCCGCTTCCCGCGCGACGGTCCCGGCGTCGCCCCCGTGGTCAGTGCATACACCGCTGCCCCCTCGCATCACAATTCGGCATCAGGATAGAGCCGACAAGATGCACAAAAGGGGCGTATGGGAGATACGGGGCCGAGGTTGATCGGTCGCGGAACCGTCAGACCGATAGCTCAGACCGGCAGCGGGGCGTGCTCCGACTCGGGCAGCGAACGCGACGGCGGAACCACGAACTTGTAACCCACCTGGCGGACCGTGCCGATCATCGACTCGTACTCGGAGCCGAGCTTGGCCCGCAGCCGTCGGACGTGCACGTCCACCGTCCGCGTGCCGCCGAAGTAGTCGTACCCCCAGACCTCGCGGAGCAGTTGGTCGCGGGTGAACACCCGGCCCGGGTGCTGGGCGAGGAACTTCAGCAGCTCGAACTCCTTGTAGGTGAGGTCGAGCGGGCGGCCCTTCAGCTTCGCCGCGTACGTGTCGGGATCGATGGTCAGCTCACCGGCCCGGATGGAGCCGCCGGCGCCGGCGGTGGCGTTGCTCAACCGGCCGACGGCGAGCCGCAGCCGCGCCTCCACCTCGGCGGGGCCGGCCGAGGC
Source organism: Micromonospora sp. KC213 (assembly GCF_004348325.1). Taxonomy (GTDB): domain Bacteria; phylum Actinomycetota; class Actinomycetes; order Mycobacteriales; family Micromonosporaceae; genus Micromonospora. The sequence goes on from NZ_SMKF01000106.1 coordinate 13,761, forward strand.
CAGGATCACGTCGTCCACACCCCAGTCGGCGTTCAACGCGATGAGGCCGGCCTCGGTCACCACCGCCACCAGCGGTACTCCGAGGCCGGTGGCGTGCAGCATCCGGCAGGTGGCCCGGGCCTCGCTCAACTCGGAACGGGCATCGACCAGCACCGCGTCCGGGCTTGGCCCGGCGACCAGGGTGCGGACGTCGCGGGGTGCGGTGCGGACCGAGTGCGGGAGCAGGTCCAGCGCCGGCAGCACTGCCGATGGTTCACCTGCACGCGCGGTCACCAGCAACAGGATCTCCACACGATCACCTCCGTCCGGCGGCGAGGAAGCCGCGCGCGGCCAGCGGATCCCTGACGGGCGTGCGCTGCGTACTTGTGTGGTCCCGGCGTCGCTGACGGGCGGGTTACGCGTTGAGCGTAACCGATCAGCGGGGAGCGGCCCCGGTCGTGCTTTCCTGTTTGCCTGATCTGCCCATGATCGCGCCGAAGGTTTTAACGTTGCCGAAACCGTGACCTCCGTCGGAGCGCCCGGGTCTGGCACGATCGGGGCGTGTTTCCCTCGACCTCGCCCGACGCCGGCCGTGACCCGTGGGCCGGCGACGCGCCCTCCGGGCCGCCCGGCCCGCCGTCCGGCCGCCCGCCCGCTCCGCGTACCGCCCCGGCTGAGGGCGAGAGCGGCGGCCGGCGGGAACGGGGGCCACGACGCTTCCGCAAGGGCGGCGCGCCTCGCCGCCCCGCTGACGAGATCCCCGCAGAGGACGAACAGCCGGTCGAGCCGGTCGAGGTGCGCAAACCGCTCGCCCTGACCATCGCCGGCTTCGCCGCCCTGCTCGGTGTCGGCCTGGTGCTCGGCGCGCAGACCGCCGGGCCGGGGCACCGGCTGCCGTTCGCGATCATCATCTTCGGTGTGCAGCTGCTCTTCGTCCTCGCCTGGACAATGGCCATGCGCCCGCCCGCGCTACCGCTGGTCGCGCTGATCAGCGCCGCCGTCGCCGCCGCGGCGAACGTCGCCGCGGTGCGGTCCGACATCGCCGGTCTGGCCCCACTGGGGTACGTCGCGGCCGGCGGCTTCCTCCTCGGCGTGCTCGGGCAGCTCGTCCGGCGGGTCGACCGGGTACGGGTCACCGACTCGCTCGGCACCACCCTGCTGATCGTGGTCGGGGTGGTCGCGTTCGGCACGCTGATCACCCTCAGCCGGATCCCCGCCGGCACCCAGGCGATCACCGTCTGCCTCACCGCCAGCGGCGTCGCGCTCATGGTGGCCCGGCTCACCGACGCGGTGCTGCCCTGGCCGCGGCTCGCCCCGCAGGTGCCACGCGGCGCGGCCGGCGTGGTCGTCGGCGCGATGATCGGCACCATGGTCAGCGCGATCCTCGGCAGCTACCTGGTCACCCCGTTCACCCCCACCCGGGCCGCGATCATCGGGCTGGTCGCGGCGGTCGCGGCCGTCCTGGCCGACCTCGCCGTCGGGTACGCCGAGGCGGGCCGGCTGATGGCCGGCGAGCCGCCGACGATGTGGATAGCCCGGCACATGCAGGGCCCGCTCGGCGGCTTCGCGTTGGCCGCGCCGGCGGCGTACGCCATGTGCGTACTGTTCCTGTGAGCGCGAGGAGTGAGCCGGTTCTGCGAGCCCCGCAGTCGCGAACGAAGGCGATGCTGTGAGCCGAGGGTTGAGCGTCAGCGCGGGCGGGTACCACCGGGACCGCGTGGCGACGTCGAGGCAATGGCGTCGCGCCGACGCGACGAAGACGAGGGGGAGGGCAGCGTGACTGAGGCGTACCCGGCGAACGGGAGGCGTCGGCGGCGCGGACGCGGAGTGCTGGTCACGCTGGTCATCCTGCTGCTGCTCCTGGGTGGGCTGCTGGTGGTGGCCGACCGGGTGGCGACCGGGGTGGCCGAGCGCGCCATCGCCGACCAGGTGGAGCGCGAACTGACCCAACAGCAGGCGCGGTCAGCCCCGCCGCAGGTCGACGTCGCGGGATTTCCCTTCCTGACCCAGGTGCTGGGTGGCCGGTACGAGCGGATCTCCATCGTCCTGACCGACGTGCAGGGCTCGGTCCAGGGCAACGCGGTGAACCTGCCTCGGCTCGACGTGGACGCCCGCGGGGTACGGGCCTCGCTGGACACCCTCCGGTCCGGCCAGGGCGACGTGGTCGCCGACACCGTGAACGGGACCGGCACGATCGCCTACGACAGCCTGGCGAGGCTGCTGGACCGTCCCGGGCTGAAGCTGGGCGCGCAGAACGGCAAGCTGGTTGTCACCGCCCCGGTGGACATCCTGGGCCAGAAGCTCACCGTCACCGGCACCGCCGACGTGACCGTCGCCGAGGGCAACAAGGTGGCACTGCGCTTCAACGACCTGAACGCCGAGGGTCTGCCCGCGGTGCCGCTGGCCCGGACGCTGCTCAACAACTACGCCAAGGGAATCTCGGTCGACGTGCCCCTGCCCGAGTTGCCGTTCCAGCTCTCCGTCCGCAAGGTGGAACCGCGGCCGGAAGGGCTGACGGTGACCGCCGATGCCCGGGACGTTCCGATCAACCAGGTCGGCTGAGCCGCGCGACGGCTTCCGTGTGCCGACCGGCGTCCCGGATGCTGGTCGGCCCGGTGGCACTCTGCGAGACCGCTGGTAGGCTCCCTGGTCATGGGGACGCTCCTCACCAAACGGCGCGCGGTCGACCTGTGCCGCGTGGCCACCTGCCTGTGTCGCTCCGTCTTCTGACGGCGGGGCTGTCTCCGGCCGCCATAGCGGCCACCGGCACTCAGGGTCCGCGTACCCTCTCCGGTTTCCCACCCGTACGCCCGGCAGCGGCGCCGTCGCACAAACCCGTGATCCGTTCGTCCATGGGTCCCGCGCGTGGTGCGACAATCATCGATTTCCGTCCCCGCGCTGGCTCACCGTCCATCCTTCACCAGGGAGTGATCTGATGAGTCGCGACACCGCACTCGTCTCGGCCGACTGGGCCGAGAAGAACATCGACGCCCCGGGCGTGGTTTTCGTCGAGGTCGACGAGGACACCTCGGCCTATGACACCGGCCACATCGCCGGGGCGATCAAGCTCGACTGGAAGACCGACCTGCAGGACCCGGTCCGCCGGGACTTCGTCAACAAGGCTCAGTTCGAGGCGCTCCTGTCGGAGCGGGGCATCGCCAACGACGACACCGTCATCCTCTACGGCGGCAACAACAACTGGTTCGCCGCGTACGCCTACTGGTACTTCAAGCTCTACGGCCACGGCGACGTCAAGCTGCTCGACGGCGGTCGTAAGAAGTGGGAGCTGGACGCCCGCCCGCTGGTGACCGACAAGGTGGAACGCCCCCGGACCCAGTACGTCGCGCAGGAGCCGGACACCTCCATCCGCGCCTTCCGGGACGACGTGGTGGCCGCCATCGGCACCAAGAACCTGGTGGACGTGCGCAGCCCCGACGAGTACGCCGGCCGGCTGCTCGCCCCCGCCCACCTGCCCCAGGAGCAGGCGCAGCGCGCGGGCCACGTGCCCACCGCGATCAGCGTCCCGTGGTCCAAGGCGGCCAACGAGGACGGCACCTTCAAGTCCGACGACGAGCTGCGCAAGATCTACGCCGACGCCGGACTGGACGACAGCAAGGAAACCATCGCCTACTGCCGGATCGGCGAGCGCTCCTCGCACACCTGGTTCGTGCTGCAGGAGCTGCTCGGCCACCGCAACGTGAAGAACTACGACGGATCCTGGACCGAGTACGGCTCGCTGGTCGGTGTGCCGGTCGCGCTCGGCGACGAGCCCGGGGAGGCCTGATCATCATGACTGCTCCTACCGCCGCCGGTTGCGCCGCTCCCGACCAGGCCGCCCCGCTGCCGGCCAGCCTGGACCTGGAGAAGGAAACCGTCATCACCGGCGTCGTCCGCTCCGACGCGGGCGAGGTCGTGCCGGGCGCGTACGTCCGGCTGCTCGACTCGACCGGTGAGTTCACCGCGGAGGTGGTCACCTCCCCGGCCGGCCAGTTCCGCTTCTTCGCGGCACCGGGCGACTGGACGCTGCGGGCCCTGTCCCGGTACGGCAACGGTGACACCGCGGTGACCGCCGCGCGCGGCATCAACGAGGTCGTCGTCACCGTCGCCGCCTGACCACGCTCTGATCGGCCCGGGCCGGCCGCCCCGACGGGGTGGCCGGCCCGAGCCGTACCGTGAGTCAGAATCCCGCTGATGCCCGCTCAGGCCGGGGCGCCCTTCGACGACACTGCGGGAAACGACACCTGGACCCGCAGCCCGTCGTGGCCGGTGGACGACGCCACGATGGTGCCTTCGTGAGCGCGGGTGATCGAGCGGGCGATCGCCAGCCCGAGGCCGGCACCGCCGCTGTGGTCGATGCGGGTGCCGGATCGGCGCCGGAAGGGCTCGAACAGCGCGGGGACCTCCTCGGGAGGCACGTCGTCTCCGGTGTTCGACACGACCAGGGCCGGATCTTCACCGACCCGCACGTCGATGGTGCCGTCTGTGCGGTTGTACTTCAGGGCGTTCTGCACGAGGTTGGTGACCAGCCGCTCCAGCAACACCTGCTCGCCGAGCACCACCCGCGGCCGCAGCGTGCTGGTGATCGCCACTCCGGCCTCGGCCGCACGTGGCCGGTGGGCGTCGAGCACCGTGGCGACGATCCGATCCAGCCGCTGCGGTGCCCGGACGACCAGGCCCCGGTCGCTCTCGCTGAGCACCAGCAGCCCTTCGATCAGGCGCTCGTTGCGCTCGTTCGTCTTCAGCAACTGGGTCGTGAGGAGGCTGAGCTGATCGGCGGTCAGGCTCCCGGCCATGCCGACCTCGATCAGTGTCCGCTGGACCGCGAGGGGGGTGCGCAACTCATGCGAGGCGTCCGCGGCGAACCTGCGCTGCGCCTCGTACCCGACGGCTATGCGGTCCATCATCTCGTCGATGGCGCGGCCGAGTTCGGCCAGCTCGTCGCGGCCCGGGCCGGGATGCAGCCGATGGCCGAGGTTCTGCGGCCCGACGTTCTCCATTCCCCGGGCCAGGTCGCGGACCGGCCGCAGGCACCATCGCGTTGCCGGGTACGCGGCGGCCAGCAGGAGCGCCAGCACGACCACCAGGGTCGCCACCAGGGGGATGCTGGGCCGCCGGAAGACCTGCACACAGACGAACGAGGCGTCGCCGTCCGGCGCGCGACCCGGCGGGACGACGCACCACTCGGGTCCGAACTCGCGCCACCACCCGAGCAGGTGCTCCGCGACCAGCGGCGCGAACTGGCCCGTGACGAGGAGGACGCCGCACAGCACGAGGATCCGTCGGCCCGGTGACCGGACGTTCATGACCCGAGACGATATCCCGCGCGGGGCACCGTGTGGATCACCTCGGGGCGGCCCAGCTTCCGCCGCAGCGTCATGATGGTCATGCGGACCGAGTTGGTGAACGGGTCGGCGTGTTCGTCCCAGGCCTTCTCCAACAGGTCCTCGGCGCTGACCACCCGGCCGCCGGCACGCATCAGGACGTGGAGAACGGCGAACTCCTTGGGCGACAACGCGAGCACCCGCCCGTCCCGCACGGCCGTGTGCCGCGTGACATCGAGCATGATTCCGTCGCTGTCCAGCACCGGTGGCAGCGCGGCGACCGAACGCCGGGCCAGGGCTTGTATCCGGGCGACGAGTTCGGCGAACGCGAACGGCTTGGTCAGGTAGTCGTCGGCGCCGAGGCCGAAACCCTCGACGCGGTCGCGGATGCCGGCTGCGGCGGTCAGCAGCAGTACCCGGGTGCCTGCTCCGGAGCCGACGATCCAGCGGCACACCTCGTCGCCGGTCTGCCCCGGCATGTCCCGGTCGACGACGGCCACGTCGTACTGGTTGACGCCAACCCGTTCCAGGGCGCTGTCCCCGTCGTAGACCACGTCGACCGCCATGGACAGCCGGCGCAGTCCTTCGGCCAGGGTGTCGGCCAGCAGTCGTTCGTCGTCCGCCACCAGCACTCGCACGCCGCGTTCCCCTCCTTCGCCCACCGGCCGACAAGTTCGCACAGCGCGGATAAAGAATGCGTAAGGACGGCACTGACGCCCCGCTGACCGACAGGTCCCGATCATGGTTCGGTCCCTGCCCGATCTGTTGGTTCCGGTGATGCTCCTTGCGTAGAATCATGACAAAGAGCGCTGTAGCTCTCCTGGCGATCGTAAACGTCATTCCCTTGTGGGCATCTGGTGCGGCAGCCATCGCGTACGGCGAGGACGCGGCCGATGGCGACTACCGGTTCTCGGTCCTGCTCACCGCGACGGGCCTGCCAATCCCGGGTGGCGGCACCCGCGACAGCTGGTGCTCCGGCGCGTTGATCGCGCCGCGTTGGGTGATCACCGCCGGGCACTGCTTCCGAGACGTCAACGGCCAACGGGTCAGTCGCACCGTGGCTCGCCGTACCACCGCGACTGTCGGGCGCACGGACCTCCGGGGGCGAGACGGGCAGGAAATCGAGGTCGTCGCGGTGCACCAGGCCGAAACCGCTGACGTCGCCCTCGCCGAACTCCGCACCGCGGTCACCGGCATAGCCCCGCTGAGGATCGGCACCAGGCCTCCGGCGGTGGGCGAGACGCTTCGGTTGACGGGCTACGGCCTGTCCACCGACGGCGGCCCTGCCGTCCCCACGACCCGGTTGCAGACCGGTGAGTTCATCGTCGTCGCGATCGGCGACATCCTAATCGAGACGTCGGGCCAGGCCCCGCGCCAGGACACCAGCCCGTGCCCGCACGACTCCGGCGGACCGTATTTCCGCGATCGACCTGGCAGGACACCAGAGCTGGCGGCCTTGGTCAGCACTGGACCACCCTGTCCCCACCAGGGTCCCGACTTCAGCACCCGCACCGACAATCTCCATGCCTGGATCACCGGCACGGTGGCTGAGACGTCGGACAAGGGCCGGATCGGCGGCGACAGCGGGTGGTCATCTTCCGGGTCCGGCCGTCGTACGGCCCTTCTGCTCCTCGTGGCCGGCGTGTCCCTGCTCGCCCTTCTTCTCCTCGCAGGTCGTGTCTCCTGGATCATCGGTCGTCGGTCCGGTAGATAGATCGGCGTGACGCGGCGACCTGGGTGAGCGGCCGCCGGG
>NZ_SMKF01000107.1 GCF_004348325.1 Micromonospora sp. KC213
GCCCGGCTGGCGGGGGCGGGCCGGGGGTGAACGCCGGCAGGTCCGACCCGGACCGCGGGTCCATGAAGGCGTCCTCATCGGACTCGTACCGATACACCATGTGAGATAGAGTAGGGGCGATTGTCCCTTTAGAGGGTAATAATGGAAAATTGTGGTGCGGCGCGTCGCGATCTGCTGCCGAGGCGGCCGTGGCCCGGCGAGACGCCGGTGGGAGAATGCCCGACGTGACCGGCGACCACTACTTCTCCACCGAGCCCACCGCCACCGCCCATCCGCGCGAGGTTGAGTTCTGCGTCGCCGGACGCGACTACACCCTCACCTCCGCCGGCGGGGTGTTCTCGGCCGACCGGCTCGACCCGGGCACGGGGGTACTGCTGCGCAAGGCCGACCTGCCGGCCAGCGACACCGGCGGCGACCTGCTCGACATCGGCTCCGGGTTCGGGCCGATCAGCTGCGTCCTCGCCACCTGCGCACCCGCCGCCACCGTCTGGGCGGTCGACGTCAACGAACGGGCCCGAGCACTCACCGCAGCCAACGCCCGCCGGGTCGGCGCCGCCGACCGGATCCGCGCGGTCGCCCCCGACGAGGTGCCCGCCGACGTCACCTTCACCCAGATCTGGTCCAACCCGCCGATCCGGATCGGCAAGGCGGAGCTGCACGACCTGCTGCGCCGCTGGCTGCCCCGACTCGCCCCGGACGGGACCGGCTGGCTGGTGGTGGCCCGCCACCTCGGCGGCGACTCGCTGCACCGGTGGCTGGTCGACGAAGGCTGGCAGGTCGACCGGCACGCCAGCCAGAAGGGCTACCGGGTGCTGCGGGTCAGCCGGTAAACGAGTGTCGGCCGGGCCGGCCGTTCCGGCAGGATGCCGGCGTGGGATACGTGGACGTGGCAGCGGTCGGGCACATCCTGCCCGACGGCCGGGAACTCTTCACCGACGTGTCGTTCCGGGTTGGTGAGGGTGCCAAGGTCGCCCTGGTCGGCCCGAACGGCGCGGGCAAGACGACGCTGTTGCGGATGGTCGCCGGTGACCTGCCGGTGACGACCGGCGCGGTCGCCCGGGCCGGCGGCCTCGGGGTGATGCGGCAGTTCATCGGCATGATCGGGGACGAGACCACGCTCGCCGACCTGGCGCTCTCGCTCGCCCCGCCGGCGCTGCGCGACGCCGGCCGCCGGCTCGCCGAGACCGAGGCGGCCATGCGGGCGGCCGAGCTGCGCGGCAAGTACAGCTCCGCCGCCGGCAAGGCCCAACTGGCGTACGCGGACGCGCTCGCCGCGTGGGGCGAGGCCGGCGGGTACGACGCCGAGGTGCTCTTCGACACCGTCACCACCATCGTGCTGGACCTGCCCTGGGACGCCACCCGGGAACGTCCGGTGCGGACCCTCTCCGGCGGCCAGCAGAAACGCTTCGCCCTGGAGCTGCTGCTGCGCGGCACCGACGAGGTGCTGCTGCTCGACGAGCCGGACAACTTCCTCGACGTGCCCGGCAAACGGTGGCTGGAAGCGCGGCTGCGCGAGTCCGGCAAGTCGGTGCTCTACGTCTCCCATGACCGGGAACTGCTCGCGCAGACCGCCGACCGGGTGGTCGCCGTCGAGGGCGGCAGCGCCTGGGTGCACCCCGGCGGCTTCGCCAGCTGGTACGACGCCCGCGCGGCCCGACACGCCCGCCTCGACGAGCTGCGCCGACGCTGGGACGAGGAGCACCAGAAGCTGCGCGATCTGGTGCTCATGTACAAGCAGAAGGCGGCGTACAACGACGGGATGGCGTCGCGGTACCAGGCCGCGCAGACCCGGTTGCGCAAGTTCGAGGAGGCCGGGCCGCCGCCCGTACCGCCGAAGGACCAGGACATCCGGATGCGCCTGCACGGCGGGCGGACCGGCAAGCGCGCGGTCGTCTGCGACCAGCTGGAACTCGACGGCCTCACCTACCCCTTCGACCTGGAACTCTGGTACGGCGACCGGGTCGCCGTGCTCGGTGCCAACGGGACGGGGAAGTCGCACTTCCTGCGGCTGCTCGCCCGGGGCGGCACCGACCCCGACCCGGCCCACACCCCGGTCGACGCGGCTGCCGCGCTCGCCCCGGTCGCCCACGCCGGGGTGGTACGCCTCGGCGCCCGGGTCCGGCCCGGCCACTTCTCCCAGACCCACGACCGGCCGGAGTTGATGGAGAAGACGCTGGTCGACATCCTGTGGCGCGGCGACGAACACCGGGCCGGCATGGACCGGCACGCGGCGATGGCCGCGCTCAGCCGGTACGAGCTGGCCGGGCAGGGCGATCAGCGCTTCGGCACCCTCTCCGGCGGCCAGCAGGCCCGGTTCCTGGTGCTGCTGCTGGAGCTGTCCGGAGCCACCCTGCTGCTGCTCGACGAGCCCACCGACAACCTGGACCTGGCGTCGGCGGAGGCGCTGGAAGCGGGGCTGGCCGGCTTCTCCGGCACGGTGGTCGCGGTGACCCACGACCGGTGGTTCACCCGATCCTTCGACCGGTTCGTGCTGTTCCGGGGCGACGGTGAGGTGGTGGAGACGCCCGAGCCGGTGTGGGACGTGGCGTGACGGCAGCCCGGTGGCACCCGACCGGGCCGGCATAGGGTGGAGCCGTGACTGACATGACCTACCGCCGGCTGGGCGACTCCGGGCTCGTGGTGTCCGTGGTCGGCATCGGCTGCAACAACTTCGGGCGCAAACTCGACCTCGACGGCACCCGCGCGGTGGTCGACGCCGCGCTCGACGCCGGGATCAACTTCTTCGACACCGCCGACATCTACGGCGAGCCGCACGGCACCTCCGAGGAACTGCTCGGTCAGGCGCTGAAGGGCCGCCGCGACGACGTGGTGGTGGCCACCAAGTTCGGCATGTCGATGGGGGGCCGCAACGGCCGGGACTTCGGGGTGCGGGGTTCCCGCCGCTACGTCGTGCGGGCCGTGGAGGCGTCCCTGCGCCGGTTGGAGACCGACCACATCGACCTGTACCAGCTGCACGAGCCCGACCCGGGCACCCCGATCGACGAGACCCTGGCCGCCCTGGACGACCTGGTCCGGGCCGGCAAGGTGCGCTACCTCGGCAACTCCAACTTCACCGGCTGGCAGATCGCCGACGCCGACTGGACGGCGAAGACCCGGGGACTGACCCGGTTCGTCAGCGCCCAGAACCACTACAATCTGCTCCAGCGGGACGCCGAGGTCGAGGTCATCCCCGCGTGCGAACGCTTCGGCCTGGGGCTGCTGCCGTTCTTCCCGCTCGCCAACGGGCTGCTCACCGGCAAGTACAAGCGGGGCGAGGCACCGCCCGCCGGCAGCCGGCTCTCCGGTGGCGGCCGGTACGCCCAGCGCCTCGCCGCCGCGAACTGGGACACCATCGAGGCGATCGAGGCGTACGCGGCCGAGCGGGGTCTCACCATGCTCGACGTCGCCATCGGTGGGTTGGCCGCCCGACCGGCGGTGGCCTCCGTGATCGCCGGCGCCACCACCCCTGAGCAGGTGCAGGCGAACGCGGCGGCCGGCGGTTGGCACCCCACCGACGAGGACCTGGAAGCCCTCGACACCCTCCTCTGACGCCACCCCCACCTGCGCCGCGCCGACCTGCCGCCCACCCGGGCCCGCGGCATCGACCGGGTGAGCTGGCCCTCGGCGACCGCCCGGCTACCTGAGAACGGCAGGGACGACAGCCCGCGCGCCACACGGGCGGGAATCGGCATCCGGACAGCATGGCGTGACCAGACCGTCACCCGCCGCCCTGCCGTCCAGGGGGACGGTTGGTGGGAAAACCACGCCCTGGCCCTTGGCGGATCGGCGAGTTCGTCGTACGGTAAGCCGCAAGTGACCCACGGGAGCCCGGTGCACCGGGCTGAGAGGGGGGCTGAAGCCCCCGACCGTCGAACCTGATCCGGGTAATGCCGGCGCAGGGAGGAGAGTTGCCGTGCCGTCCCTCGGGCGACTGCATCTGATCACCGACACCCGGCCGGGGCGGGATCCCCTGGTGGTGCTGCGCGCCGCCCTGCCGGTGGCCCGCGCCGAGCTGGTCGTCCAGGTCCGGGTGACCGACGACACCACCGACCGGCAGGCGTACGACCTGACCCGGAAGGTGGTCGCGCTCTGCGCGCCGTACGGGGCGACCTGCCTGGTCAACGACCGACTGCACGTCGCGCTCGCGGCCGGGGCCGCCGGTGGGCACGTCGGCGCCGACGACCTGCCCGTCGGGGCGGCCCGCCGGGTGCTCGGGGCCGCCGCCGTGCTCGGGGCCACCGCCCGCGAGCCGGGCGCCGCCGCCGAGGCGGTCGCCGCCGGGGCCAGCTATCTGGGCGTCGGCCCCTGCTACGGAACCAGCACCAAGTCCGGGCTGCCCGATCCGATCGGCCCCGCCGGGGTACGCGCCGTCGCCCGGGCGGTGCGGGTACCGGTGATCGCCATCGGCGGGGTGACGGCGGCGGCGGTGCCGGCGTTGCGGGCCGCCGGGGCGTACGGGGTGGCGGTGGTGGCGGCGCTGTCGCAGGCCGCCGACCCGGCGCAGGCCACCGCGGAACTGCTCGGAGCACTGACGTGCTGACCCGACCGGACGTCGCCGTGGTGGGGGCGGGGCCGGTCGGGCTGGCGATCGCGTGGCGGTGCGCCGTGAACGGGCTGCGCGTCGTGGTCCACGATCCCGCCCCGGGCTCCGGAGCCTCCCGGGTCGCCGCCGGGATGCTCGCCCCGGTCGCCGAGGCGTACTTCGGGGAACACGAGCTGACCGGGCTGCTCGCCGAGTCCGCCGCCCGCTGGCCCCGCTTCGCCGCCGAACTGGCCGAGGCTGCCGGCACGCAGTTCGGTTACCGGACCGAAGGCACCCTGATGGTCGGGCTGACCGGCGACGACCTGGCCGAGGCGCGGCGGCTGTGGTCGTACCAGCAGGGGTTGGGACTGCCGATCACGCCACTGCGCCCCTCGCAGCTGCGGGAACGCGAACCGGCGTTGGCGCCCCGGGTGCGCGGCGGCGCGGTCGCCCCCGGCGACCACCAGGTCGACCCGCGCCGGCTGGTCACCGCGTTGCGGGCGGCGGCCGAGCGGGCCGGTGCGACGCTGGTCCCCGGGCCGGTCGCCCGACTGGCCGACGTGGACGCCCGGGTCACCGTGGTCGCCGCCGGCTGCGGCGCCGCCGCCCTCACCGGGCTGCCGGTACGACCGGTGAAGGGGCAGGTGCTCCGGCTCCGCGCGCCCGGCCGCGCCGCGCCGGACTTCCGGCACGTGATCCGCGGGTACGCCGACGGCGAGTCCGTCTACCTGGTGCCCCGCGCCGACGGTGAGGTGGTGGTCGGGGCGACCGTCGAGGAACGCTCCGACACGGCGGTGACCGCCGGAGCCGTGCTGCGACTGCTGCGCGCCGCCGTCGACCTGCTTCCCGACCTGGCCGAGTACGACCTGGTGGAGGCCGCCGCCGGGCTGCGCCCCGGCACGCCGGACAACGCGCCGATCCTCGGCCCGCTGCCCGGCCACCCCGGTGTGCTGGCCGCCACCGGTCACCACCGGCACGGCATCGTGCTCACCCCGGTCACCGCCGACCTGATCACCGAGCTGGTCGTCACCGGGCAGGCGGACCCGCTGCTTGCGCCGTTCACGCCGGAGCGGTTCACCGCCGCGAGCACCGAAAAGGAGCGTACGTGGAACTGATCGTCAACGGGGCCGGGCGGACCGTGCCCGGCGGAGCCACCGTGGCCGATGTGGTGCGCGAGGTCACCGACCAGCGGCGCGGACTCGCGGTCGCGGTCAACGGCGAGGTGGTGCCGCGTACCGGCTGGCCGGCGACGGTGCTGCGCGACGGCGACCGGGTCGAGGTGCTCAGCGCCGCGCAGGGCGGGTGAGCGGGATGGCCTTCGAGATCGGCGGTGTCACCTTCGATTCCCGGCTGATCCTCGGTACCGGCGGCGCGGCCAACCTGCACGTGCTGGAACAGGCGATCCGGGCCTCCGGCACCGAGTTGGTCACCCTGGCTCTGCGCCGCGTCGACACCGCCCCGGGCACCGCCGGTGGGCTGCTCGACCTGCTGGACCGGTGCGGGGTGCGGCTGCTGCCCAACACCGCCGGCTGCTACACGGCCGGCGAGGCGGTGAAGGTGGCACACCTGGCCCGGGACGCGTTCGACACCGACTGGGTGAAGCTGGAGGTGATCGGCGACGAGCGCACCCTGCTGCCCGACGGGGTGGAGCTGCTGCGGGCCGCCGAGGAACTGGTCGCCGACGGGTTCACCGTCCTGCCGTACACCTCGGACGACCCGATCCTGGCCCGCCGGCTGGCCGACGTCGGCTGCGCGGCGGTGATGCCGGCCGGCTCACCGATCGGTTCCGGGCTGGGGGTGAGCAACCCGCACCACATCCGGCTGATCCGGCAGAGCGTCGACGTGCCGGTGGTCCTCGACGCCGGCATCGGCACCGCCTCCGACGCGGCGCTGGCGATGGAGCTGGGCTGCGACGCGGTGCTGCTGGCCAGCGCCGTCACCCGGGCCGAGGACCCGGTGGCGATGGCCACCGCGATGCGCCACGCCGTCGAGGCCGGTCGGTTGGCGTACGGCGCGGGACGGATCGCGCGCCGCTTTCACGCCCTCCCCTCCACCCCGGACGAGGGAAGGCCCGACCTGTGACGCCCTCCGTGGACCTGGCTCCGGCTTCGGCTTCGGCTTCGGGGGATCCTGGAAGATGCCGGCCCTCGCAGGGGCCGTTCCCTTCCCAGATCCGTGTGCCGGCGCCGACCGGGGTCGTGGTGCTCACCGATCGGCGGGAGGCGCGGAAGCCGCTGGCCGAGGTCGTGGCGGGGGCCGCCGCCGGGGGAGTGCGGTGGGTGGTGCTGCGGGAGAAGGACCTGCCGCGTCCCGAGCGGCTCGCCCTCGCCGCCGAACTGCGCGCCATCCTCGCCGAGGTCGGCGGCACGCTGGTCGTCGCCGGCCCGGACCCGCTCGACGGCGACGCCGTGCACCTGCCGGCCGCCGGCCCGTACCCGCCGCCGGTCGTCGGACTGGTCGGCCGCTCCTGCCACGACGAGGCGGAGCTGGCCCGGCTGACCACCGAGCACTACGTGACCCTGTCGCCGGTCTGGCCGACACGGACCAAACCCGGTTACGGCCCACCCCTGCACCCGTCCGGGCTGCGGCGGCTGATCCGGCGCAGCCCCGTGCCGGTCCTCGCGCTCGGTGGCATCGAAACCCCCGAACAGGTCAGCGCCTGTGTCGAGGCCGGCGCCGCCGGGGTGGCCGTACTCGGCGTGATCATGCGAGCCGACGACCCCACCACGGCGGCCACCGCGCTGGGCAGCGCATTCACCGAGGCGGCCACCACGGTGTGGCCCACCCCGCACGTCTCGGTGGACGCCCGACCGCGACCACGGGAGAACCAGTGACGCCGACGACCGTGCTCACCATCGCCGGGTCCGACTCCGGCGCGGGAGCGGGCATCCAGGCCGACCTCAAGGTCTTCGCCGCGCTGCGCGCGTACGGCACCAGCGTGATCACCGCGATCACCGCGCAGAACACCCGGGGCGTCGACGCGGTGCTGCCACTGCCTCCCGGCACCGTCGCCGACCAGTTGGACAGCGTCCTGGTCGACTTCACGGTGCGTGCGGTGAAGACGGGAATGCTCGGCAGCCCGGCCGTCGCCGACACGGTCGCCGAGGCGGCGAAGGCGGGACGGCTACCGCACCTGGTCGTCGACCCGGTGCTGGTCGCCACCAGCGGGCACCGGCTGGGCGTGGTGGCGGCGGTCGAGCGGCTGCTGCCGTACGCGCAGGTGGCGACGCCGAACCGGGCGGAGGCCGCGGCCCTCACCGGACGCCCGGTGACCACGGTCGAGGAGATGGTCGACGCGGCCCGGGCGCTCGCCGCCGCCGGCCCCGCCTGGGTCGTGGTGACCGGCGGCGACGTTGACGCGGACGGCGAGGCGGTGGACGTGCTCTGCGGGGGCGGGACGACCACGCTGCTGCGTGCGCCCCGGGTGGATACCCGGCACCAGCACGGCACGGGCTGTTCGTTCTCGGCGGCGGTCGCCGTCCGGCTGGCGGCGGGCGATCCCGTGCCGGTCGCGGTCGCCGCCGCCAAGGAGTACGTCACCCGCGCGCTGACCGGCGCGCGGGACTGGGAGTTGGGCGCGGGACACGGCCCGCTGGACCACTTCGGCTGGTCCGGTTGACCATCAGGGAGGCTGTCATGCAGGCACGTCGCAAGGTCTACGTCGAGGGGTCACGGCCGGACGTCCGGGTGCCGTTCGCCGAGGTGGAACTGACCGGGGACAACCCGCCGGTGCGCCTCTACGACACCTCCGGCCCGGGTTCGGACCCGCAGGTGGGGCTGCCACCGCTGCGCGGGCAGTGGATCGCCGAGCGCGGGGATGTCGCGCCGGTGCGGGGCGCCGGCACGCCGCTGGCCGGGGCCGACGGGAAGCGGCCCACCCAGCTCGCGTACGCGCGGGCCGGGATCGTCACCCCGGAGATGGAGTTCGTGGCGATCCGGGAGGGGATGGCGCCGGAGTTCGTCCGGGACGAGATCGCGGCCGGCCGTGCGGTGTTGCCGCTGAACGTCAACCACCCGGAGTGCGAGCCGGCGATCATCGGCAAGGCGTTCCTGGTGAAGGTGAACGCCAACATCGGCACCTCGGCCGTCACCTCGTCCGTCGCCGAGGAGGTGGAGAAGCTGACCTGGGCGACCCGGTGGGGCGCGGACACCGTGATGGACCTGTCGACCGGCAAGCGGATCCACGAGACCCGGGAGGCGATCGTCCGCAACTCGCCGGTACCGATCGGCACCGTGCCGATCTACCAGGCGCTGGAGAAGGTCGGCGGCGACCCGGTGAAGCTCAGCTGGGAGGTCTTCCGGGAGACCGTCATCGAGCAGGCCGAGCAGGGCGTGGACTACATGACCGTGCACGCCGGGGTACTGCTGCCGTACGTGCCGCTGGCGGTCGACCGGGTCACCGGGATCGTCTCCCGGGGCGGCTCGATCATGGCCGCCTGGTGTCTGGCGCACCACGAGGAGAACTTCCTCTACACCAACTTCCGGGAACTGTGTTCGCTGCTCGCCAAGTACGACGTGACCTTCTCCCTGGGCGACGGGCTGCGTCCCGGCTCGATCGCGGACGCCAACGACGAGGCGCAGTTCGCCGAGCTGCGCACGCTGGGGGAGCTGACCAGGATCGCCTGGGAGTACGACGTCCAGGTCATGATCGAGGGTCCGGGGCACGTGCCGATGCACAAGATCAAGGAGAATGTGGACCTGCAGCAGGAGTGGTGCCACGAGGCCCCGTTCTATACCCTCGGGCCGCTGACCACCGACATCGCGCCCGCGTACGACCACATCACCTCCGCCATCGGCGCGGCGATGATCGGCATGTTCGGCACCGCGATGCTCTGCTACGTCACCCCCAAGGAGCACCTCGGCCTGCCGGACCGCGACGACGTCAAGGCGGGCGTGATCGCGTACAAGATCGCGGCGCACGCGGCGGACCTGGCCAAGGGGCATCCGGGAGCGCAGGCATGGGACGATGCGCTGTCCAAGGCGCGGTTCGAGTTTCGCTGGTCCGACCAGTTCAACCTCTCGCTCGACCCGGAGACCGCCCGGTCGTACCACGACGCGACGCTGCCCGCCGAGCCGGCGAAGACCGCGCACTTCTGCTCGATGTGCGGGCCGAAGTTCTGCTCCATGAAGATCACCCAGGAACTGAAGGACTACGCCGCGCGCGGCATGAAGGACAAGTCCGAGGAGTTCGTCTCCTCCGGCAGCCGCGTCTACCTGCCCCTGGCCTGATCCTCCACCCGCTGTCGCCAGCCCTGGTTGATCATGAAGTTGGCGTGCCCCTGAATGTCTACGGGCGCCGCCAATTTCATGATCACCAGGGCGGTGGGGTCAGGGTCTGGGTTGGTCGGGCTGGTGGTGGCGGCCGGTGGTACGCAGGGACCGGCGAGCGCTCTGCGTCTCCGGCTCGTTGTCGGGCAGCGGCTTGCTCAGCCCGCTGACCCAGTCGACGAACTCCGCGTCCTGGGCGGCCATCGGCTCCTGCTCCGGGCCGTCGCCGGCGGGATCGGCGTCCCTGCCCCGGCCGCGCCGGAACAGGCCGCGCCGCAACCGGGACCGCCCCGAGGCCGAGTCGCCGTCGGATTCGGCGGGGCTGTCCTTTCCATCGGATGCGCCCGGGTTGTCACCGGCGGTCGTGGCCGGGGCCGGGTCGGCGTCCCAGCTCAGGATGACCGGCTTCGGGATCCCGTCGTCCTGCTCCGGGTCGGGGAAGGGCAGAGCCGGGCCGGTCGACGAACCGCCGAGGCCGGAGGACTCCCCGCTTGCGGCGGTGGCCAGATCCGGCAGGCGATGCCGGGGCCGGGGAGCCGGCTCGGCCGCCGTCGGTGTGCCGGGCAGCGTGGTGCCGGGGTCTGTGGTGTCGAGGTCTGTGGTGCCGGAATCTGTGGTGCCGGAATCTGTCGTGCCGGGGTCAGCCGACTCGGCAGTCCGCACGGGATCCGGCGTTTCCGCTTCGGTCGTCGTCGGGGCGGCGGCAGCGTCCGTCGGACGGGCACCGGCCGGGCGGGAGGTGCGGGTCCGCTTCGGGCGCGGTCGGGGCGCAGCGGCCGTCACCGGCTGGGCGGTACCGGCCGACCTGTCCTCCGGCACCGGCCTGTCCTCAAGCACCGGCCTGTCCTCCGGCACCGGGTTGTCCTCGGACACCGGGCCGGGCCGCGGCACCGGCGGGTGATCCGGTACCGGGTCAGGGGACTCGCCCTGCCCCGCACCGGAAACCGGCTTCGCGATGCTGTCCGCCGCGGCCGCCGGCGCCCGGTCCGAGGACCTGCGCTGGCGGATGCCCGGCGTCGTGGTGGGTGCCAAGGCTTCGTCGCCGGCCGGCGGGTGATTCTCGGGGACAGGAACGGCCGGGGTGGGCTCGGCGTCGGGTGGCCGCGTCGCGGCGGCCGGTGGGCGGTCCGGTATGGCGGCGGCCGGCGTGACGGACGGGCCGGGCGCGGGAGCGGCATCGCCGGGCGTCCCCGGCCGATCCGGCGGTGCCGGCCAGTCCCAGTGGGCCGGGGCGGCAGCACCGGCGGTCGGCAGGGGCGTTCCCGGCGCGGCCGACGCCGGTGGGACCGGCGGCCGGACGGCGACCTGGAACGGGTCGATCCAGGGCTGTCCGGGGATGCCGGGGGTCGCCGCGCCGGGCGGGCCGGCCGCTGCCGGAGCGGGGCCGCCGGGCAGCGGGCGCAGGATGTCGGTGGGCGTGATCGCGTTTTCGCCGGCTCGGGGCGGAACGAGCGGCCAGCGCACCACCGTGGCGGCGGCCGAACCGAGCGCGCCGGCTGCCACGGCGATCAACGCCGCCGAGTACGGGGCGAGCTGGTAGCCGTCGGCGGAGGTACCCGGGCCGGCGGTCAGGTAGGCGAACGCGAGCAGCGCCGGACCGGCTGCCCCGGTGACCCCGCCGACCAGCGCGGGGTGTCCCTGCCAGCGGGCCAGGCCGCCGGTCGCCACTCCGGCGAGCAGCGCCACCGTGGGCAGCAGCACCATCGCCAGCCGCTGCGCAGTGTCGCCGTCCAGCCAGGACGGCTCCAGCACGGCAAGGCGTACCGTGCGCAGCGGCCCGGGCGACAGCAGCCCCGGCGCGACGGAGAGCAGCGCGATGGACCAGACCGTGCCGGCCAGCACGGCCATGTTCCAGCCCAACGGCGGTCGCAGCAGTACGGCGCAGGCGGCACCCGCGCCCATTAGCGCCCCGACCACCGTGCAGATCCCGACGGACCCCATCGGGGCGACCACGCCGAGCGCGGCCCGCGCGGGCTGCATGCACAGCGGGGCGACCACGGTGGCGCCCAGTGCGGCGGCACCGGCGACGGCGATCGGGAAACCGGTGGTGTCCGGTGCCCCGCCCCGGCGGGCGAGCCGCCCGGCGGCGACCGCGCCGATCAGGGCAGCGTTCGCCGCGAACCAGCCCACCCAGGCGAGCTGGGCGGGCCACCGGATGACCGTGCCGTCGGTGACGGCGCCGGTGAGCTGGATGATGCCGAAGCCGTACGCGATGCCGAGCTGGCCAGCCCCGGCCAACACGCTCACCCCGAGTGCGGCGAGCAGCGGTCTGCTCCACGTCCGAAACGCCATGTCCGGCACGTTACGGCCCGGTGCGTCCGATCGCCACTGTGGCGCGGCGGGACGCCGACCTGGGGTTATTTCAGTTCGACCAGCCGGGCCAGGTACGTCGTGTCACCGACGTTGGTGAGCATGTGGACGGCCCCGGGCTCCCGGTAGACCACGCCGCCGGTGGGTTCGTCAGCGTCGATCCGGGTGCCGTCGATGGTCTGCACCACGTTCTTCGCCCCCTGGATCGCCACCACCAGGTACGGATGGTCGTGCCGGTGCAGCGGCTGGCGCTCGCCCGGAGCCAACCGGATGTGCCACACCCGGACGTTGTCGTTCTCGAAGACGATCTCCTGTCCGACCGGGCCGAGCACGAGGTCGTCGTGGGTGGTGTCGGTCATCGGGTTCCGTCCAGTTGGGGGAGCACCTCGGCGGCGACGAGCTCCAGGTGATCCAGGTCCGCCAGGTCGATCAGGCGCAGGTGCACCCGGGTTGTCCCGGCCGCGGCCAACTCGCCGAGCCGGTCGACGAGCCGGGCGGGAGAGCCGACCACCGGGTCCTCCGGCGGCAGGGCGCTCGGGACGTGCAGGGGAGCGGCGCGTCGCCGGGCCTCGGCGTCGGTGCGTCCGATCGCCACCACCACACCGGCGGAGAGCACCAGCGGTGCCCGCCCCGACCCGGCACGCCCCACCCGGTCGCATGCCTCGCGCACCCGGGCGTAGGCGGCGGCG
Source organism: Micromonospora sp. KC213 (assembly GCF_004348325.1). Lineage (GTDB taxonomy): Bacteria > Actinomycetota > Actinomycetes > Mycobacteriales > Micromonosporaceae > Micromonospora. The sequence continues at coordinate 12,790 of NZ_SMKF01000107.1, forward strand.
GTCCCCGAAACCGACATGAACGGCACGTTGAACTCGTCGGCGTACCGGGCGGCCAGCTCAGGGGTGCGTTTCGGACCGCGTCCACCGACGATCACCGGCGGCCCGGGCTGCTGCGCGGGTCTGGGCAGCGCCGGGGCGTCCACCAGGCGGTAGTACTGCCCGGTGTGGTGGTAGGTGGCACCGACCGGGGTGCGCCACAGGCCGGTGAGGACCTCCAACTGCTCGGCGAGCCGGTCGAAGCGTTCGGCCGCCGGCGGGAAGGGGATGCCGTACGAGGTGTGCTCCCGTTCGTACCAGCCGGCCCCGATGCCCAGCTCCACGCGACCGCCGCTCATCTGGTCCACCTGGGCCACCATCACGGCCAGCGGCCCGGGCAACCGGAAGGTGGCCGAGCTGACCAGGGTGCCGAGCCGGATCCGCGAGGTCTCCCGGGCCAGCGCGGCCAGGGTGAGCCAGGCGTCGGTGGGGCCCGGTAGCCCCGGCGTGTCCCCCATCGACTGGTAGTGGTCGGCACGGAAGAAACCGTCGAACCCGCCGGCCTCGGCGAGGCGCGCGAAGCGCAACTGGTCGTCGTAGCTGGCGCCGCGATGCGGCTCGGTGAAAACGGCCACCCGCATGCTCATCACCCCTGGATCCCGGCCGGCGTCGCTGTCCCACGCTCCATCAGCAGTTCGTGCAGTTCGGCGCTGACCCGGGCCACGTCGGCCAGGTGGGCGTTGCGGCCAAGGGTGCGCGGTCGGGGAATCGTCACCTCGACGACCTCGCGGATCCGGCCGGGACGTGGGGTGAGCACGACCACCCGGTCGGCCAGCAGCACCGCCTCGTCGATGGAGTGGGTGACGAAGACGACGGTCGGGGCGGTCTCCATGTGCACCCGCTGCAACTCGCCGGCGAGTTCCTCGCGGGTGAGCGCGTCCAGGGCGGAGAAGGGCTCGTCCATCAGCATCACCCGGGGCTTGCCGAGCAGCGACCGGCACAACGACACCCGCTGCTGCATGCCTCCGGACAGCTCGTGCGGCAGCCGCTTCTCGAAGCCGCCGAGACCGGCCAGATCGAGCAGTTGCCGGGCCTGGTCGCGGTGTTCGGGCCGGCGCCAGCCGAAGATCTCCGCCGGCAGCAGCACGTTGTCGAGCACGGTGCGCCAGGGGAGCAGGGCGGGTCGCTGGAAGAGCATGGCGATGTCGCGGCGTGGCCCGGTGACCCGGTCGCCGCCGACGGTGATCTCGCCGGTGGTCGCCGGCAGCAGGCCGGCGACCATCCGCAGCAGGGTCGACTTGCCGCAGCCGGAGCGTCCGAGCACCGCGACGAACTCACCCTCGGCGACCTCCAGGTCGATGCCGCGCAGCGCCTCCACGTGCCCTGAGCGGCCGTCGAAGGTACGCGACACGTCGGCGAGCCGGATCATCTTCGCCGGGCCTCCCTGGTTGATGGGTCGGGAATCCGACAAACACTATCCGGAGCGCCTTCCCTGCGCACCATCCGAAGTAGACCGTTGCTGATTGCGCGGTGATCCGGTCCAACTGGCGTCGTGCGCGCGGGATTCTCGTACGCTGTCCGCGCAAAGAGTCCCCTCTCGACGGTGGTGCCGCGTCTCCCCCCGCGCGGGTGCCACCCGAATAACAACCCCCTCCGGGTGACGCCCGGTCGGAAAGGACATGGTGCACAGATGAGAAGGCTGACCCGTACAGTCGCCGCGGCCGCCCTGGCCGCCACGCTAGCCCTGGTCGCCGGATGCAGCGGCGACGACAAGTCCGACGCCGGAGGCGGTGACGGCAAGGCGCTGCAGAAGGTGACCTACCTCACCTCGTTCGGCAACTTCGGCCGCGACTCGTACGCCTGGGTGGCCAAGGAGAAGGGCTTCTTCAAGGAGGCCGGCTTCGACGTGGAGATCAAGCCGGGCCAGGGCACCGGTATGGTCATCCAGACCGTTGTGGGCGGTCAGGCCGACTTCGGTCCGATCGACCTGACCGGTGGCCTGCTCCAACTGGGCAACGGCGCCGCGAAGGACTTCGTCGCGGTGGCGGCGATCCAGCAGCGCACCATGGCCGCCGTGGTCAGTGTCGAGGGCAAGAACATCGCCACCCCGAAGGACCTCGAGGGCAAGAAGCTCGCCGACACCCAGACCTCCGTGGTGCGCCTGCTCTTCCCGACGTACGCCCGCCTGGCCGGCGTGGACGCCAGCAAGGTCACCTTCGTCAACGGCGAGGCGCAGACCCTGATGGGAATGCTGGGCGCCGGCACCGTCGACGGCATCGGCCAGTTCGTGGTGGGGCAGCCCACCGTCCAGGCGGTCACCAAGAAGAAGCCCGTCGTGCTGCCGTACAGCGACGTGATGACCGACCTCTACGGCAACGCGCTGATCACCTCCAGCAAGCTCGCCAAGGAGAAGCCGGAGATGGTCAAGCGCTTCACCGCGGCGCTGCTCAGGGGGTTGGCATACGCCCTGGCCAACCCGCAGGAAGCCGCCGACCTGCTGAAGAAGAACGTCGCCGCGACCGTGCCGGCCGCGGCCGCCGCCGAACTCCAACTGATGGCCGCCTACGTACGCTCCAGCAACTCCGGCACCGCCATCGGCACGCTGGACAGCGAGCGGGTCGCCAAGAGCATCGCGCTGCTGCAGGGGGCGGGCGCGCTCAAGACGACCATCACGCCGGACCAGATCATCGACTTCAGCCTGACGCCGAAGGCCTGACCGCCGACCGACCGAGTCCGGGGGTGCGGTTCACCGGGACACCCCGGTGGCCGTACCCCCGTCGCGTGCCGACCCCGGTCGGCAGGAGAGGAACGAGAGACCGTGACACCGATGCGTACCCCTGCCTGGACGGAACCGGCGGCGGTGGCCGGGACGGGCGCGGCCAAGACCCGGGCCGCGTCGTTTCGCGCCGCGGCCCGGCGATCCGGAGCGCGCCCCGCGGCCGTCGGCCTACCGCTGCTCGGCCTGCTGATCGCGCTGGCCGTCTGGTGGCTGGTCACCACCGGGCTGGAACTGGTCCACCCGGCGTCGCTGCCCCCGCCACAGGATGTCTGGGCCGCGCTGGCGGAGACGGCCGACGTGCTGCTGCCGGCGTTGGGCGTGACCACGTCGATGACGCTGCTCGGCTTCCTGCTCTCGACGGTCGCCGGGGTGCTGATCGGAATGGCCCTGGCCGCCTCCCGGCGGGTCGAGCGGATGTTCGCCCCGCTGCTGGTGGCGGTCAACGCGGTTCCGAAGATCGCCCTGGGTCCGCTGCTGGTGGTCTCGGTCGGCTGGGGCGAGAAGCCCATCCTGACCATGGTCTTCCTGCTCTGCTTCTTCCCGATCGTGCTCTCCACGGCGACCGGCCTGACCACCACCCCGGCGGATCTGGCCGAGCTGGCCCGGTCGCTGAACGCCTCCTGGTGGCAGGCGTTCCGCAAGGTCCGTTTCCCGGCCGCCCTCCCGCAGATCTTCGTCGGGCTCAAGGTCGCGATGCCACTGGCCGCGATCGGCGCGGTGATCGGGGAGTTCTACTCCGACAAGCCGGGCCTGGGCTACCAGATCCTCCAGTACAACGGCGTCGGGGACACTGCCACGGCGTGGGCGGCGATCGTGTTGATCGCTCTGATGAGCATCGTGCTCTACGCGGCCCTGTCGCTGGTCGAGCGCCTGGCGTTGCCCTGGCTGCGGGCCACCACCAGCGCCCGCTGACCGGCCGCACCCCCGGGTGGGTCAGCCCGCCAGCCGCCAGCGCCCGCCGCGCGCGACCAGCGTCGTCAACGCCTGTGGCATCAGCCCGGAGTGGTTGTCCGGAGTCATCCGGATCGGCCCGGACAGACCGTCCAGCTGCGAGGTCTCCAGCACGTCACGCAGGGCGTCCCGGTCGACCGCGTCGCCGCCGGCCCGGGCGACGGCGTCGACGATGAGCTGGACGGCGTCGGCGGCGAAGGAGGAGTAGCCGTTGTAACCGCCGTACCGGGCGGTGTATGCCTGGAACCACTGCCTGCGGGCGGCCTTGGCGGGATTGGTGGCGATGACGTCGTCGATCACCATGGTCTGCGTGAAGATCAGGGTGGCCCGCTCGGTGGCGCGGGCGGTGCCGCCGAGGAAGAGGTCGCCGGCCGCCGCCGCGTCGAGGAAGAGTGCCCCGGTGAACCTCGCCTCCCGCACGCTGGTGGCGGCGAGCGCGGCCTGCTCCGGCGGGGTCCAGACCACCACGGCCTGCGGGTCGTCGGTGGTCAGCCGGCGGACCTGCTGCGACACCTCGGTGTCCGTGGTGCGGACCGATTCGTTGCGGGTCAGCCGGATGCCGGCCTTGGTGAACTCGCCCCGTAGTGCGGACAGGCCCTCCCGGCCGTAGTCGTCGTCGCTGTGCAGGACGGCGACCCGGCGGACCCCCTTGCGGCGCAGTTCGGTGGTGAGCAGGGCGGCGTTGTCCGCCGCGTTGGGGGCCAGCTTGAAGACGTACCGCCGGTCGGCGACCGGGTTGGCGACCGCGCCGGCTGCGGCGAGCGCGATGGTCGGGATCTTCTTCTCGTTGATCGTCCGGACCGCGCCGACGGCGCATTCGTTGCAGCTGCCCATGACGATCGCGCTGACCGTGGAGTCGTTGGTGAAGTCGCCGATGTTCCGCAGCGACTCGCTGGCGTCGGAACGGTTGTCCCGCACCCGAAGCTCGATCCTCCGTCCACCCATCGCACCGGAGGAGTTGAGCTGCTCGACCTTGAGCTCCAGCGCCCGCTGGTACGCCTTGCCGGTCTGCGCGGAGGCACCGGACAGCTCCAGGTCGGCGGCGACGACGATCGGGGCGCCCGCCTCCTGGTCCGCGCCGGACGTGCAGCCGGTGAGCGTGGTGGCCAGCACGGCCGATGCGAGCGCCACGATGGTCGCGTAGCGGATGGGGCTCAACTCAGTCCTCCAGATGCGGCGCGGGCGGTGCCGCGTCACGACCGCCGGTACCCGTCCTCAGTGGAGAAACGGGTTTGTCTGCCGTACGGTGTGCGCGAAGCCTGCAAAACCTTGCCAATGCGGGGGTCTCGCGGTCAAGCGCGAGGGCGTCGGGGTGAGGCTTGGGACGGGATTCCCACATGCTGGCGTCATGAGAAATTTACATATCCGAACTCCAGGGTGATGAACGGCCACCCTGGATCGACAATGCCTGCTCAGAGTGTGCGCGGGAACGAGGCCGCCGGGGACCAGGCCGGGGGTTTGCCGGGCTCCGCTCCACTGCGGCTTTCCAAACGCGATCATCTCTGATGAAATCGCGGCCGTGCCGCGTGTGGCGCTCTTCGCCGCACCGGGGCACGGTCGGCGGGGCAGGCGCGGAAGAAACGACGGAGGCGATGTCGTGAGCACCGGACCGACGACCCTGCCCGAAATCGGCAAGACCGCCGACCACGACCGGGTGCGCCGGCTGCCCCGACTGCGGGACGTCCGGATCCGATCCAAGCTCGCCCTCATTCTGGTGGTTCCGCTCGCCGCCGTCATCGCTCTGGCAACAATCCGACTCGTCTCCACCGGCGCGGGCGCGGTCGACGCCACCCGGATCAGGTCGCTGACCGCGCTCTCGGCCGACGTCTCCGCGCTCGCCCAGGACCTGCACAAGGAGCGGATGGCGGCGGCCGTTCACCTGGCCAACCCGCAGCAGCAGGTCGACGACTACAACCTGCGGGTACGGGCCACCGACGAGCGGATCGCCGAGTACCGCGCCGAGCGCGACCGGGCCGGCGACATCCCGGCCGACGTGCGGGACCGGTTGACCGTCATCGACGAACACCTGGAGACGCTCAACGGCACCCGCCAGGAGGTGGTCGAGCGCCGGCAGATGCCGGTCGCCGCGGCCACCCTGCGCTACGGCATCATCCTCACCGACCTGGTCTCGTACGCTGACGCCCTGGCGCAGCTCCCCGGGCAGGAGAGCCTCGCCGACGCCCGCCGGGCGGTGGCGGCGTTCAGCCGGGCGAAGGCGGCGGTGGCCGAGGAGGAGGCCGTCGCCTACACCGCGCTCAGCGGGGGGCGGATCGACGAGGAGCAGTTCTCCGCCTTCGTCACCACCCTCACCGGCCAGCAGGAGGCCCTGGTGTCCTTCTCGCTGGTCGCCGCACCCGAGCAGCGGGCACTGGTCGAGGGAACGGTCTCCGGCGACGCGGTCGGCCTCGCCGACCGGGTGGCCGCCGACATCACCCGGTCGGTGGGGCAGCAGCCACTGGTGACCGCGACCGACGCCGCCGCCTCGATCGGCGCGGTCAACGACCTCATGCGGTGGGCCGAGATCCAGCTCCAGAACCGCCTGCTCGACGAGACCGAGGCGGCCCGCGGCGACGTGATCCGGCAGGCCGTGATCGAGTCGGTGCTGGTGCTGCTCACGCTGGCCATCGCCGTCTCGCTCGCGGTGGCGCTGGCCCGCTCGCTCAACCACTCGCTGCGCCGGCTGCGCGAGGGTGCCCTCTCGGTGGCCAACCAGGACCTGCCGGAAGCGGTGAAGCGGCTGCAGAACGTGGGCAGCGTCAGCGACGGCGGCGTGGAGGAGATCGTCCGCCAGGTCCGTGACCCGATCCGGTTGGAGAACCGGGACGAGGTGGGGCAGGTGGCCCTGGCCTTCAACGTCGTGCACCGGGAGGCCGTCCGGGTCGCCGCCGAGCAGGCGGCGCTGCGGACCAGCGTGTCGGCGATGTTCCTCAACCTGGCCCGCCGGTCGCAGACCCTGGTCGACCGGATGATCGGCGAGCTGGACGCCATCGAGCGCGGCGAGGAGGACCCGAAGCGTCTCGCCCAGCTCTTCGAACTCGACCACCTCGCCACCCGGATGCGCCGTAACGACGAGAACCTGCTCGTGCTCGCCGGCGCCGACTCGGCTGTCCCGCGCCGCGACGACGCGCTGCTGGTGGACGTGTTGCGGGCCGCGCAGTCCGAGGTCGAGCTCTACAACCGGATCGAGTTCGGCACCGTCGACACCGATGTTTCGGTGGCCGCCCACGCGGTCAACGACGTGGTACGCCTCGTCGCCGAGCTGCTCGACAACGCGACCCGTTTCTCGCCGCCCACCACCACGGTGGTCGCCGACGGCCGCCGGATCCGGGACTACGTGCTGATCCAGATCGAGGATCGCGGCCTCGGCCTGACCGACGAGCAACTCGACTCGCTCAATCGTCGGCTGGCCGCGCCGGCCAGCGTGGACGTGGCCGCGTTCCGGTTGATGGGTCTGGCCGTGGTGAGCCGGCTCGCCTCCCGGTACGGCATCCGGGTGGAGTTGCGCCGCAACGTCGAGGGCGGCACGGTGGCCCAGGTCACCCTGCCGAACTCCACCGTGGTGCTCCCCTCGCACCGAGGGCGGGACACCGCGCTGCCCCGGCAGCGGCAGCCGATGGCGGTCGAACAGACCCCGATCGGCCTGACCGAAGCGGCGACCGCCGGGCGGGCCGGCGCGGCCACCCTCACCGACCAGTGGCGGAGCACGCCGGCGGCACCCGCCCCGTGGCGACCGCAGGTCGACGCGCGCGACACCGCCCCGGCGGTCGGGATCGGTGCCCCGGCACCTGCCACGATCGGTCCTGA
>NZ_SMKF01000108.1 GCF_004348325.1 Micromonospora sp. KC213
GCACTCGAGGCGGCGGAGCCGCCGTTCGGCTCGGGTCAGGCGCCGGCGAGCCGGTCGGCGGCGTATCCCCCCAGGGTGGCGCGACCCATCACACAGCCGGTGAAGGTGCTGAACTCGCCCGACTCGTCGCGCAGTGCCGCCCAGGCATGGCGGGCGGCGGCCGGGTCGACCCGTTCGAGCAGCGTCGCCGCGTACGCCCTGCCGGCGGGCGACCCGCGGCGCAGCAACCACTCGACCTGCTCGCGGGCCTCCTGCGGGTGGGCGGCGAGGGCCGCCTCGACCCGCTGGTACGCCTCCGTGGCGGGCAGCAGCGTCCCCGCGATGCCCACCCCGCCGAAGGCCACGGTGTCCGCCCCGGCCAGTTCCCGCACGGCGGCGTCCAACTCCCGGGCCCAACCCGGCTTTCCGATCCCCACCATGTCTGCATCCTCTCCCGGTCCCGCCACCGCAAACCCTGCTCGGCGCACCCGGACGACCGGCGTGGCCGACCTGTCCCAGCCGCGTCGGCTCGACGGGGCGAAGGTGGGGTCGGTCCCGCCGGCGTGGGCGGGACCGACCCCACGGTCGGCATCAGGCGGCGGTGACGGTGAGGCCGTCCTTGGCGTCGGCCAGGTCGACCCGGACCGTGTCGCCGTCGCGGATCTGGCCGGCCAGCAGGGCCTTGGCGAGCTGGTCGCCGATGGCCGACTGGACCAGCCGGCGCAGCGGGCGGGCCCCGTAGATCGGGTCGTACCCGTGCGCGGCGAGCCACCCCCGGGCGGCGTCGCTGACGTCCAGCGTCAACCGACGGTCGGCGAGCCGGCGGCGCATCCGGTCGAGCTGGATGTCGACGATGGCCCGCAGGTCGTCACCGCGCAGCGCGGCGAAGACCACGATGTCGTCGAGACGGTTGAGGAACTCCGGCTTGAAGTGCGAGCGGACCACCGCGAGCACCCCTTCGCGGCGCTGCTCCTCGGCCAGCGTCAGGTCACCGATCACCGACGATCCCAGGTTGGAGGTGAGGATCAGGATCGCGTTGCGGAAGTCGACCGTACGCCCCTGACCGTCGGTGAGCCGGCCGTCGTCGAGCACCTGGAGCAGGATGTCGAAGACGTCCGGGTGGGCCTTCTCCACCTCGTCCAGCAGGATCACCGAGTACGGGCGGCGGCGCACCGCCACGGTGAGCTGGCCACCCTCCTCGTAGCCGATGTACCCGGGCGGGGCGCCGACCAGGCGCGCGACGGAGTGCTTCTCGCCGTACTCGCTCATGTCGATGCGGACCATGGCCCGCTCGTCGTCGAAGAGGAACTCGGCGAGTGCCTTGGCCAGCTCGGTCTTGCCGACGCCGGTGGGGCCGAGGAAGAGGAAACTGCCGGTCGGGCGGTCCGGGTCGGCGACGCCGGCCCGCGCCCGGCGGACCGCGTCGGAGACCGCGCCCACCGCCTCGGCCTGGCCGACCACCCGGGCCCGCAGCGACTCCTCCATCCGGAGCAGCTTGGCGGTCTCCCCCTCCAGCAGCCGCCCGGCGGGGATGCCGGTCCAGGAGGCCACCACGGCGGCGATGTCGTCCGCGCCGACCTCCTCCTTGAGCATCGCGCCGTCGGCCTGGAGCCGGGCCAGTTCCTCCTCGGCCCGCGCCAGCTCGGCCTTGAGGGCGGGGATTCGCCCGTAGCGCAGCTCGGCGGCGCGTTCCAGTTCGCCGTCGCGTTCGGCCCGCTCGGCCTCGCCACCGAGCCGTTCCAGCTCCTCCTTGGCGCTGGAGAGCTTGGTGATGTGGTCCTTCTCCAGCTTCCAGCGCTCGGAGAGCGCGGTGAGCTGTTCACGCTTGTCGGCCAGCTCCTTGCGCAGCCGTTCGAGGCGCTCGACGGAGGCGGCGTCCGGCTCCTTGGCCAGCGCCATCTCCTCGATCTCCAGCCGGCGGACCGCCCGCTCGATCTCGTCCACCTCGACCGGCCGGGAGTCGATCTCCATCCGGAGCCGGGACGCGGACTCGTCGACCAGGTCGATCGCCTTGTCCGGCAGGAAGCGGTCGGTGATGTAGCGGTCGGAGAGGGCGGCGGCGGCGACCAGGGCCGCGTCGGTGATGCGGACGCCGTGGTGCACCTCGTAGCGCTCCTTGAGGCCGCGCAGGATGCCGATGGTGTCCTCGATGGTCGGCTCGCCCACCAGCACCGGCTGGAAGCGCCGCTCCAGCGCCGGGTCCTTCTCGATGTGCTCGCGGTACTCGTCGAGGGTGGTCGCGCCGACCATCCGCAGCTCGCCCCGGGCCAGCATCGGCTTGAGCATGTTGCCGGCGTCCATCGAGCCCTCGCCCTTGCCGGCGCCGACGACGGTGTGCAGCTCGTCGAGGAAGGTGATGACCTGCCCGTTCGAGTTTCTGATCTCCTCCAGCACGGACTTCAGCCGTTCCTCGAACTGCCCCCGGTACGTCGCGCCGGCGACCATCGCGCCGAGATCGAGCGAGACGAGCTTCTTGTCCCGCAGCGACTCGGGCACGTCCCCGGCGACGATGCGCTGGGCCAGCCCCTCGACGATCGCGGTCTTGCCGACGCCCGGCTCGCCGATTAGCACCGGGTTGTTCTTGGTCCGCCGGGACAGCACCTGGATCACCCGGCGGATCTCCGAGTCCCGACCGATCACCGGGTCGATCTTGCCGTCGCGGGCGCTGGCGGTCAGGTCGACGCCGTACTTCGCCAGGGCCTGGTAGGTCTGCTCGGGATCGGCGGTGGTGACCCGCCGGTCCCCGCCGCGTACGGTCGGGAAGGCGGCGACCAGCGTCTCCTCGGTGGCTCCGGCGGCCTTCAGCGCGGTCGACACCGCGCCACCCACCCGGGCGAGGCCGGCGAGCAGGTGCTCGGTGGAGGTGTACTCGTCGCCCAGTGGCCGGGCGATCTGTTCGGCGGCGCCGATGGCGTTGACGAACTCGCGGGCCAGGGTGGGCTCGGCGATGCTGGAGCCGCGCGCGGCGGGCAGCGCGTCGACCGCGCGCTGGGCGACCCGGCGCAGCTCGGCGGGATCGGCCCCGACGGCGCGCAGCAGGCCGGCGGCGGTCGAACCCTCGGTGTCCAGCAGGGCCAGCAGCAAATGCCAGGGCTCCACGGTGGCGTGGCCGCGCCGGTTGGCCAGGGCGACGGCACCGGTGATGGTCTCGCGGCTCTTGGTGGTGAGGCGTTCGGTGTTCATGGGCTCCCCCGGATCGGCGTGTCCACTGGTACGGACACTCCCAGAGTTGAGTCTATTCCGCTCAACCCTGGCCATGTGAGCTCAGTCACTCCGAAGGCAGCCGCCTGGCGTGCGGCGTGGGCGCGCGCCTTCGCCCGGTTGCCGCAGCTCGCCATGTCGCACCACCGTCGCTCCCCCGGACGTCGAGGAACAACCACCCACAGTCCAGCCCCGGGCAGGCGCGGACCGAGCGCCACGCCTCGCCGCTGGGCAGATCCTCGGCGGCACGGGCGACGGCGTGCAGCGGAAGGGCCGGGCCAGCGTCGTCCGACAGCCGCCGCTGAGCACCTCCCCGTACGCCGTGAACCAGCTCGGTCGCCCGCACGGCCGACTGCGCCACGCGCGCGACCTCGGCGAACGCGGCTTCGTCGGCCGGGTCGCGCAGGAGCCGGTACAGCGCGTTCCGGAACCGGTACGCCGCCCGCACCACGCCCGTGGCGGTGCGCTTCGGCCCCGGCGACGGGATGCGGGAGATCCGCGTCGACGGCGGCACCGAGCACAACGTCAGCACCGACCTGGCCTCACCCAGCAGGGGAAACGCCGCTCGATCATCTCGACCTCGACCGGTAGCCTGACCCGGGTGCGAGTACGTGTCGAACAGACTGCCCTACCGGGAATCGGCGTACGTCACGACCTGATGACGGAGTCCGGCCGCCGCCTGGGCGTGGTCTCCCACCGCAATGGCCGCCGTGACCTCGTCCTCTACGACCCGGACGACCCCGATTCCTGCCAGCACGACGTCCCGCTGACCGACGACGAGGCGGAGGCGCTCGCCGACATCCTCGGCGCGTCGCTGATGCTCGGCCAGCTCTCCGGGCTGCGCGAGCAGGCAGCCGGGCTGCTCACCGAGCAGATCGCCATCCCGGCCGGCTCGAAGTACGTCAACCGGACGCTGGGCGACACCAAGGCCCGGACCCGCACCAGCGCCTCGATCGTCGCCGTGCTGCGCCAGGGCGAGGTGATCGTCTCGCCCGACCCCACCTTCCGCTTCGCCGCCGGTGACGTGGTGGTCGTGGTCGGCACCCGGCAAGGACTCGACGGCGTCACCGCGATCTTCGCCGACAGCGACCCGGACGGCTGAGGCGCGGATGCACGAAACGACCACACTGCTGATCGAGGTCGGCGCACTGCTGTTCCTGCTGGGCCTGCTCGGGCGGGTCAGCCGCAGGATGGGCGTCTCACCGATCCCGCTCTACCTGCTCGCCGGGCTGGCCTTCGGCCACGGCGGCATCCTGAAACTCAACGCCAGCGAGGAATTCTTCGCCGTCGGCGCCGAGATCGGCGTCATCCTGCTGCTGGTCATGCTCGGCCTCGAGTACAGCGCCAACGAACTGGTCGGCAACCTGCGCGCGGCCGCCCCCGCCGGGCTGATCGACGCCCTGCTCAATGCCCTACCCGGCTTCGGTTTCGCGTTACTGCTCGGCTGGGGCTGGGTGGCCGGCGTGGTGCTCGGTGGCATCACCTGGATCTCGTCCTCCGGTGTGATCGCCAAGGTGCTCAACGACCTCGGCCGGGTGGGTAACCGGGAGACCCCGGTGATCCTGTCGGTGCTGGTCATCGAGGACCTGGCGATGGCGCTCTACCTGCCGTTGGTCACCGCACTGCTGGCCGGGGTCGGGCTGGTCAAGGGCGGCATCGCCCTCGGTATCGCAGTGTTCACCGTGGTCGTCGTGCTGGTCGCCGCCATCCGGTACGGCAATCTCATCTCGACCGCGATGTCGGCCAAGGACGCCGAGGCGTTGCTGCTCGGCGTGCTGGGGCTGACGCTGCTGGTCGCCGGGGTCGCGGCCAAGCTCCAGGTCTCGGCCGCGGTCGGCGCGTTCCTGGTCGGCATCGCGCTCTCCGGGCCGGTGGCACACCACGCCACCGAACTGCTCACCCCGCTGCGGGACCTCTTCGCGGCGGTCTTCTTCGTCTTCTTCGGTCTGGTCACCGACCCCCGGGACATGCCGCCGGTGCTGCTGCCGGCGCTGCTGCTGGCCCTGGTCACCATGGGGACGAAGCTGCTCACCGGCTACCTCGCGGCCCGCCGGGCCGGCATCGCCGAACCCGGACGATGGCGGACCGGCTTCGCGCTGACCCCGCGCGGCGAGTTCTCCATCGTCATCGCCGGGCTCGCGGTCGCCGCCGGCACCGTCGAACCCAAGCTGGCCGCCCTCGCCACGGCGTACGTGCTGATCACGGTGGTGACCGGGCCGATGCTGGCGCGACTGCCCGACATGGCGTGGTTCAAGGCCTGGCTGCGCCGCCGGTCGCTGGCCCCCCGCCCCGAGCCGGTGGTCGTACCGGAATGATCGACCGGCGGGGTCACCCGTACGGCTGACCCCGCCGGCCGTTGCCCAATTGGTTTCGACCGAACCCTTCCGCCCCCGCACCACCTACGACTACCGTTTCGCCCGAGCAAGCCAGAGGCCCCGCGGCTGGCCGGTGCGCCCCGCGGGCGCGAGCGGAAGGTTGCCGGTGAACGCCCAGGATCCGACGTTCCACGGCTTCGCCAACCCCGTCGACCCGTCGCCGGCGGAGTTGCGGGCCTGGGCATACCACCCTGACTCGGTGCCCCTGTCATCGATGCCGCCGGACTGGGACCTGCTCCTCTCCGGTGACCACCTGGTGCTCACCCTCTTCGAACTGGCCATGGACCCGCACTGCCCGGCCCGCCGGTTCGCTCTGCACTGCCTCTACATCTACGCGGCCGACGGCATCCGGACGAACTTCCGCGCCCACCCCCGGCGCCGCTTCCGCAAGCTGGTGGAGCAGGCCGAGCGCGAGGGCGACGAACTGATGCGCAACTGGGCGCACAACAGCCGGGTGCTGCTCGACCGGCCGGGCCTCTTCGACTACCCCGACTGGTGCGAGGGCGGCCTGGTACGGGAGAACCGCCGGCTCGGCTGACCGCCGTACCACTCCCGATGTCGCCGGTCCCTGCCTGGGGTCAGCCGGCGGCGATGCCGCGTACGGCGACGTCGACGGCGCGACGCAGGTGCGCGAGGACGTGGTCGACATCGCCGGTCAGTTGGTCGACCTGCTCGGGTGACTCCACCAGGGTGAGCATGGTGTTGACCACGGCGCCGACCAGTGCGCCCACCATCGCCGCCGCCTCGACCCGGTCAAGCCGGCCGGGAAAAGCCGCCTGCAGGTGGGCCGCGAGCCGCTGCTGGGCGGAGAGCAGGCGTCGCAGCGCCATTCCCTGCACGGCCGGCACGGTGAGGAGCATCCGCAGCCGGATCGGGGCGGCCCGGTCGAAGACCTGCGCGAACCGCCCGCTCCGGTCGAGGATCGTGGCCATCGTCCGGAGCAGCACGTCCGCCGGCTCGTCCTGCGTGCCCCGCTGGTCGATGACGGCGAAGGCCAGGGCGAGCCGCTCCTCGGTGTCGGCGAAGAGGATCTCCTCCTTGCTCGCGAAGTAGCTGAAGAAGGTCCGGGTGGAGACGTCGGCGCCGGCCGCGATGTCGGCGACGGTGGTCGCCTCGTATCCCCGTTCCGCGAAGAGATCCAGCGCCGAGTTGATCAACGCCTGACGGGTCCGCTCCTTCTTGCGTTCGCGCAGCCCCGGTCCGGTCGTCACTCCGACACGATACGACACCCGAAAGATTTCTTCACTCGTTGCAAATTTGCAGTTGATGTGATTTTCTCGGGATATGGAACGCTTCCTGGATCGCCTGGGCCGGGCCACCGCCGCCCACCCCTGGCGCACCCTCGCCCTCTGGCTGATCGGCGCGATCGCCCTGCTCACCGCCGGCCAGACCACGGGCGGGGACTTCGTCAACGACTTCCGCATCCCCGGCGCCGAATCGCAGCAGGCCGCCGACCTCGCCCGGAAGGCCTTTCCCGGGTACGGTGCGGCCAGCGCCGAGATCGTCTGGCACAGCCCCGACGGCGACCTGCGAACCCCCGACCGGCAGGCCGTGATCACGGCGATGACCGCCGCCATCCGGGCCCAGCCGGGGGTCAGCGCGGTGGAGGACCCGCTCGCCGGCCAGGGAGTGGTCAGCCCCGACGGGCGCACCGCGATCGGCACCGTCCGGTACGACCGGGACGTCGGCGACCTCGGACCGCAGGCGTACCACCGGCTCGACACGGCGGCCGGCGCGGCGCGGACCCACGGCGTGCAGGTCACCTTCCGGGGCCTCGTCGTCGACCTGGCGTTCGAACCGGCGACCGGGCCCGCCGAGGCGGTCGGCCTCGGCGTGGCCCTGCTGGTGCTGCTCGTGGCCTTCGGCTCGGCGGTCGCCGCCGGCCTGCCCATCCTGATCGCGCTCGCCGGGCTGGCGGTGGGCACCGCTCTGATGCTCGTCGCCGCCGCGGTGACGGAGATCCCCAGCGCCGCACCGATCGTCGCGGTGATGCTCGGCCTCGGCGCCGGCATCGACTACGCCCTCTTCGTGGTCACCCGGTTCCGCGCCGCCCTGACCGACGGGCTGCCCACCATCGCCGCCGCCGGCCGGGCGGTTGCCACCGCCGGGCACGCCGTCCTCTTCGCCGGCGCGACCGTCGTGGTGGCCATTCTCGGGCTGCTCTTCACCGGCATCCCGTTCGTCGGCGCGATGGGTATCGCCACCGCGCTGACCGTGACCGCGATGATGCTCGCGGCGCTGACCCTCCTACCCGCCCTGCTCGGCCCGCTCGGCCCGCACGTCAACCGCTGGCACCTTCCCCTGCCCGCCCGGCGCGCTGCCCGTACGCCCACCGCCGCTCCGGTCGCGGTGTCCGGGGCGGACGAGGGCCGCGACCCGGACGTCCGGGAGCGGGACAGGCGGTCGACTCCGGGGTCGGGGTCGGCAGGGTGGTGGACACGGTGGGGACGGCACCTGGACCGACACCGGATCGGGTACGGGTTGGGCGCGCTGGCCGTCCTGCTGGGGCTGACCGCGCCGCTGCTGAGCCTGCGGCTCGGCACCCCCGACGACGGCAACCAGCCGCGGCACTGGCCACAACGGCAGGCGTACGACACCGTGCGGCGGGAACTGGGGCCGGGCTGGAACGCCCCGCTCGTGCTGGCGGTCCGGCAACCCACCGACGACTCGCTGGCCCGGCTGGCCGGGGCACTCACCGCCGACCCGGAGGTCGGTCTGGTCACCCCACCCGTACGCAGCACCGACGGCACGCTGGCGTTGCTCACCGTGGTACCCCGGCACGCCCCGCAGGACCAGCAGGTAACCGATCTGGTGCACCGGATCCGGCGTACCCTCGGGCCGGCGGCGCTCGCCCCCGACGGCGCGCAGGTGGCGGTCGGCGGCCACACCGCGTACATGATCGACATGGCCGATGCGGTGGCCCGCCGGCTGCCCTGGGTGGTGCTCGGCGTGGTGTTGGCCGCCAGCCTGCTGCTGGTGGCGATGTTCCGGGCACCGCTGATCGCGCTCAAGGCGGCGCTGATGGCGATGCTCTCCATCGGCGCGGCGTACGGCGTCCTGGTGGCGGTCTTCCAGTGGGGCTGGGGGCTGTCCCTGCTCGGGGTGGACCAGCCGGTACCGATCATGTCGGTGGTGCCGATGCTGCTCTTCGCGATCCTCTTCGGGCTGTCCATGGACTACGAGGTGTTCCTGCTCTCCTCGGTACGGGAGGAGTACCGGCGCACCGGCGACCCGCACCGGGCGGTGATCACCGGACTGGCCGGAACCGGTCGGGTGATCACCGCCGCGGCGACCATCATGGCGGTCGTCTTCATCAGCTTCGCCGCCATCGACGACACACTGGTCAAGATGATCGGTATCGGGCTGGCCACAGCGGTACTGGTGGACGCGACCGTGATCCGGGTGGTCCTGGCGCCGGCGGTGCTCGGCATGCTCAGCCACCGCGCCTGGTGGCCGGACACCACCGGCCCCGCCGGAGCGCCGTCAGGCCGGTGACGCCACGCCCTGCGGTCGGGCCCCCGCTGCCCGAGATCACCGCGTCCCGGCCGCGTCCCAACAGCACGCGGGGCCGGAACCCCCGCCCGACGTCACCGCGTCCCGGCGCGCCCCGACGGCGCGCGGGCCGGGACCCCCCGTGGGTCCCGGCCCGCGCGTCGGCGGATCGTCAGCGTTCCGATCCGCCCTTCCCCCGACGGTCCGCCTCCCTGCGCGCCTGGTCGACGCCGTGGTCGACCTGGTCGGCGAACCTGCCGTTCTTGATCTTGTCAGCGAGGCGCCCCTCGGTGAGCCGGTCGAACTTCTCCCGGGCGTCCTCGGCCACCTTCTCGAGCCGGTCCTCCGCCTGCTGGGCGACCCTCTTCGCCGATTCGGTCATGGCTCCCCCTGCCATCGGAGTCCGGATTGAGCCGGTTGAACCTGATTTTGAGGCTAGCGGAAGCACCCCACCTCCGCGGGAAAACCCACAACCCACTCTCACTCGCGATGATCGACCTCAGGTACGGCAGATGGTGGTGTCCTCGCAACGGGACACCACCATCTGCCGCACAGTAAATTGATCTTGCCCGCCGCCACCGCACCGCACCACGCCGAGTCGTGGGGTGGGCGATGGGCGCAACGCCGTGCGTGGGGCGTGGGTTGGGCGTGGGGCGAGGTCAGCGGTCGGTACGGCGGGGACGCCACACCACCAACGCCGTCGAGGTGCGGTTGGTCGGTACGAGATCACCGCGCGGAAAGCCGCCCAACGTCTCCAGTTCCGCGATCCGGCGGTACGCCGCGTCCAGTTCCGCCTCCAGCCGGGCCACCCGCTGCTGCGCCTGCTCCAGCAGCCGTTCCAGCCCGATGATCCGCTTGACCCCGGCCAGGTTCACGCCCTCGTCCTGACTGAGCCGCTGCACCTCGCGCAGCAGCACCACGTCACGCACGCTGTACCGGCGACCACCCCCGGCCGCCCGGCCGGCCTGCACGAGGCCGAGCCGGTCGTACTGGCGCAGGGTCTGCGGGTGCATTCCCGCCATCCGCGCCGCGACCGAAATCATCAGCACCTTGGCCTCGTAGGCAGGGTCATCCGAACCAACGAACCCGTCCGACATCCCGCTCACCTCCGCAGTCCACACCGGTCAACCAACCCGACGCAGCCGCGCGTCGAGATGTTCCCGAGCCGCCGGCGGCGTCTGCGCCGCGAACGACTCCAGCGCCGCCCGGGCCTCGTCCGACACCGTCGCGGGCACCAGCACGTCGAGCGTGACCAGCAGGTCACCGGCCTGGCCGTCCCTGCGCTGCACGCCCTTGCCGCGAGCCCGCAGCACCCGCCCCGACGGGGTACCCGGCGGCACCCGCAGGGTCACCGCGCTGTCGAGCGTGGGCACCCGCAGGTTCGTGCCGAGGACCGCCTCGGCGAAGGTGATCGGCACGGTCAGGGTCAGATCGTCCCCGCTGCGCCCGAACAGCTCGTCGGGACGGACCTTGACCTGTACGAACAGGTCGCCTGCCGGCCCGCCGCGCTCGCCCGGCTCACCGCGCCCGGCCAGCCGGATCCGCTGGCCGTCGGCCACCCCGGCGGGGAACCGGACATTCAACGTCCGGGTCTTGGTCACCCCGCCGGTGCCCTGGCACTCGGGGCACTTCTCCTCGACCACGGTGCCCACGCCCTGGCAGGTGCGGCACGGCTCGGAGAAGCTGAACGACCCCTGGTTGCGGGTGGTGACCCCGGCACCGTGGCAGGCCGGGCACATCTTCGGGCTGGTGCCGGGCCTGGCCCCGTCACCGTGGCAGGTGTCACAGACTCCGGGGGCACGCAGCGTCAGCGGCAGGGTCACCCCGCGTACCGCGTCGTCGAAGTCCAGCGTGACCTCGGTCTCGACGTCTCGGCCCCGGGCCGGACCCCGGGGGCGCGCCGGACCACCGGCCCCACCACCGGAGAAGATCGAACTGAACAGGTCGGTGAAGCCGCCGCCGCCGAACCGGGTGTCCCCGCCGGCCCCGCCGCCGAACAGGTCGGAGACGTCGAACGGTGCTCCACCGGGTTGACCCGGGCCGCGTGCGCCACGGCGGAACGCGCCCGAGCCGAACAGCGAGCGCATCTCGTCGTACTCGCGGCGCTTGGCGTCGTCGCCGAGCACCGCGTACGCCTCGGAGACGGCCTTGAACCGCTCCTCGGCCCTCGGGTCACCGGGATTGTGGTCCGGGTGGGACTGCCGGGCCAGTTTCCGGTACGCCTTCTTGATCTCGTCCGAGGAGGCGGACTGCTGCACGCCGAGCGTGGCGTAGTAGTCCTTCTCGATCCAGTCCTTGGCACTCACCCGTCCACCCCCTTCGCCGTGTGGCCCGGTCGCCCCGCCCGCCGTGGCACGGCGGGCGGGGCGACCGGATGGTCCCGCACTATTACTCCGGGTCGGCGACCGCGACCAGCGCGGGTCGCAGCAGCCGCTCCCCGAGCAGGTAGCCCCGGCGCATCACCTGGACGCAGGTCGGAGCGTCCACGTCGGCCGAGGTCTGGTGGGCGACCGCCTCGTGCCGGGTCGGGTCGAACGGGTCGCCCTGCTCACCGAAGGCACTGAGCCCGAACTTGCCCAGCGCGGTGGTGAGCTGCTCGGCCACGGTGCCGAACGGGCCGACCAGGTCGCCGTGCTCGCGGGCCCGGTCCAGGTCGTCCAGAATCGGCAGCAGTGCGGCGAGCACCGAACCGGTTGCCTGCTCCTGCACCAGGCCGCGGTCACGGTCCACCCGCTTGCGGTAGTTGGCGTACTCCGCCGACACCCGTTGCAGGTCCCGGGTCCGCTCGTCGAGTTCGGCCCGGAGAGCCTCCAGTTCCGCGCCGAGCGGCGCGACGGCCTCCCCCGCCGGCTGGGCCGGCGCGTCGACCACCGCCGGGCCGGAGACCGAGGCCGCCTCGACCTCGATCTCGTCGACCACGATCTCGCCCTCCTCGACCAGGCCCTCGGCCGGTACGTCCGTCCCGGCATCGGCCGCGGCGGACGTCTCCTCGGTCCTGCCGAGCTTGCGGTTGTTGCGGATGACGACCCGCGGCGCGTCGCCGGCGGTCTGCTCGGCGGGCCCGGAGCCACCCGGCGCCGACCCGGGCTCCACCGGGTCGGCGGCTCGTGGCTTCTCCGTCATGCGACTACCTCGATCCCTGTGCCGTGAGTCCGTGTCCGGGACGGACCGTCACTTCTTGTCCTCGTCCACGATCTCCGCGTCGACCACGTCGTCGGCTCCGCCGGCCTTCGGGCCGCCGGTCGCGCCCGCGCCGGCCGCGCCGGCCGCGCCGGGCTGCTCGCCCTGCTCGGCCTGCTGGGAGTAGAGCAGCGAACCGGCCTGCTGGGAGACCTGGGCGAGCCGCTCGTGGGCCGACTTGATCTTCTCGATGTCCTGACCGCCGAGCGCGCCGCGCAGCTCGCCCAGGGCCTCGTTGATCTGGTCACGGTTCTCGCCGGGCAGCTTGTCGCCACTTTCGGCGAGGAACTTCTCGGTCTGCCACTGCAGCGCCTCGGCCAGGTTGCGGGTTTCCGCCTCGTCGCGCCGGCGCTTGTCCTCCTCGGCGTGCTCCTCGGCGTCCCGGCGCATCCGCTCGATGTCGTCCTTCGGCAGCGAGGAGCCGCCGGTGATCGTCATCTTCTGCTCCTTGCCGGTGCCCAGGTCCTTCGCGTGCACGTTCACGATGCCGTTGGCGTCGATGTCGAACGTGACCTCGATCTGCGGGACGCCGCGCGGCGCCGGCGGGAGGCCGGTCAGCTCGAAGGTGCCGAGCTTCTTGTTGTACGCGGCGATCTCCCGCTCACCCTGGAAGACCTGGATCAGCACGGACGGCTGGTTGTCGTCGGCCGTGGTGAAGACCTCGGAGCGCTTGGTCGGGATGGTGGTGTTGCGCTCGATCAGCTTGGTGAAGATGCCGCCCTTGGTCTCGATGCCCAGGCTCAGCGGGGTCACGTCGAGCAGCAGGACGTCCTTGACCTCGCCCTTGAGCACACCGGCCTGCAGGGCGGCGCCGACGGCGACGACCTCGTCCGGGTTGACGCCCTTGTTGGGCTCCTTGCCGGTGAGCTGCTTGACCAGGTCGGTCACGGCCGGCATCCGGGTCGAGCCGCCGACGAGGATGACGTGGTCGACGTCGGAGATCTTGATCCCGGCGTCCTTCACGGCCTGCTCGAAGGGGCCCTTGCAGCGGTCCAGCAGGTCCTGCGTCATCCGCTGGAACTCGGCGCGGCTGAGCGTCACGTCCAGGTGCAGCGGGCCGGCCGCCCCGGCGGTGATGTACGGCAGGTTGATGTTGGTGGTGGTGGCCGCCGACAGCTCGATCTTGGCCTTCTCGGCGGCCTCACGGAGCCGCTGCAGGGCCATCTTGTCCTGCGACAGGTCGATGCCGTGCTCGCCCCGGAAGGTCTTCACCAGGTGGTCGATGATCCGCTGGTCCCAGTCGTCACCGCCGAGGTGGTTGTCACCGGAGGTGGACTTGACCTCGATGACGCCCTCGGCCAGCTCCAGCAGCGACACGTCGAAGGTGCCGCCACCGAGGTCGAACACCAGGACGGTCTGCTCCTTGGAGCCCTTGTCCAGCCCGTACGCCAGGGCGGCCGCGGTCGGCTCGTTGACGATCCGCAGCACGTTGAAACCGGCGATCTCACCGGCCTCCTTGGTGGCCTGGCGCTGGCCGTCGTTGAAGTAGGCGGGGACGGTGATCACCGCGTCGGTGATCTGCTCGCCCAGGTACGCTTCGGCGTCGCGCTTGAGCTTCATCAGCGTCCGCGCCGAGATCTCCTGCGGGGTGTACTTCTTGCCGTCGATGTCGACGGTCCAGTTGGTGCCGATCTCCCGCTTGACCGAGCGGATCGTCCGGTCCGGGTTGGTCACCGCCTGACGCTTGGCGACCTCACCGACGAGCACCTCGCCGTTGCGGGCGAACGCGACGATCGACGGGGTCGTCCGCGAGCCCTCAGCGTTGGCGATGACGGTGGGCTCACCGCCCTCGAGAACGCTGACGCAGGAGTTCGTCGTGCCGAGGTCGATACCGACCGCACGTGCCATCTTCGCTTCCTCGCTTCGTAACGATGAGCAGGTCGCAGGGCCTGCCCGGCGGGCCGCCCGCAGCGACCACACCACAAGTTGAGTGAACCTGGCTCAATAGTGCCACGCCTCCCGCAAATCGCAAGTTGGGGTTGAGTCGACCCGACGCAACCCGACCGTTATTACCGTCTGGTTGTCTTCCTTAGCGTCGGTCGGGCACGCTTTAGCGGTGACGACGAAAGGCGATCCCGCCACCCGGTCCGGCGCGCCCGCTGTCGCCGCCCGCACCGGATCGCCGGGCGCCGCGCAGGACGGGTCGGACACCGCCGGAGACGCCCTTCCGGCAGCACTGGCCGAACTGCGGGCCGCGATCGGTGCGGCCCGGTTCCCGCTCGCCCTGCCCTCGACCGAGCCGGCCCGGCGTACCGCCACCGCGCTGGCCGACCAGATCGACGACTACCTGCTGCCCCGCCTCGTCCGACTCGACGCGCCGCTGCTGGTGGTCGTCGGCGGCTCCACCGGAGCCGGCAAGTCGACCCTGGTCAACAGCCTGGTGAAGGCGCGGGTGAGCGCCGCCGGGGTGCTGCGCCCCACCACCCGCTCCCCGGTGCTGGTCTGCAACCCCGCCGACTCCTCCTGGTTCCGGCAGGGCCAGCTGTTGCCCGGCCTGACCCGCACCAACGAGCCCAGCGAGGACCCGGGCACCCTGCAACTGGTCAACGCCCCCGCGCTCCCACCCGGGCTGGCCTTCCTCGACGCGCCCGACATCGACTCGGTGGTCGACGCCAACCGGGCCCTGGCCGGCCAACTGCTGGCCGCCGCCGACCTTTGGCTCTTCGTCACCACCGCCGCCCGGTACGCCGACGCCGTTCCCTGGGAACTGCTGCGCAGCGCCCGCTCCCGGGGCGCCGCGATCGCCCTGGTGCTCGACCGGGTGCCGCCGGAGGCCATCGACGAGGTCACCGCCCACCTGTCGGAGATGCTCGCCGCCCAGCAGCTCGACACCGCGCCGCTGTTCGTCCTGCCCGAGACCTGGGTCGACGGCCAGGGCCTGCTGCCCGAACGGGTCACCGCGCCGTTGGGCGACTGGTTCGCCGGGCTGGCCGCCGACGCCGAGGCCCGGGCCGCCGTGGTCCGGCAGACCCTGGACGGCGCGCTCGCCTCGCTGCACCCCACCGTCGAGGCGCTGGCCGAGGCCGCCGACGAGCAGACCGCCGCCGCCGACGCGCTCGACGAACGGGTCCGGGCGGCGTACCGGGCGGCGGAACGGACGGTCGAGGCCGGCCTCAAGGACGGCCGGCTGCTCCGCGGTGAGGTGCTGGCCCGCTGGCAGGAGTTCGTCGGCACCGGCGAGTTCTTCCGGACGGTGGAGGCACGCATCAGCCGGTTGCGCGACCGGCTCGTCGCCGCGGTCACCGGGCGACCCGCCACGCCCGCCACCGAGCTGCGGGACGCCATCGAGTCGCAGCTGGTCACCCTGCTGCGCGCGGTCGCCGCAGAGGCCGCGGAGAGCGCGTACACCAGCTGGAAGGCGCACCCGGCGGGGGCGGCACTGCTCGCGCCGGAGCTGGCCCATCCCTCCCCTGACCTGCCGGAACGGGCCGAACGGCTGGTCCGGGACTGGCAACGCGGCGTGCTGGAGCTGGTACGGACGGAGGGCAGTGACAAACGGTTCGTGGCCCGCACGGCCGCGTACGCGGTCAACGCCACCGGTCTCGCTGTCATGATCGCGGTGTTCGCCTCGACGGCGTTCATCCCGACCGGGCTGGAGGTGGCCACCGGGGCGGGCACCACCGTCGCCGCGCAGGGCGTGCTCCAGGCCATCTTCGGCGACCAGGCCGTGCGTACCCTGGCCAACAAGGCCCGGGCCGACCTGCTGGACCGGGTACGGACGCTGCTGGACGACGAGGCCACGCGCTACCTGGCGCGTACCGAACAGGCCCGTCCCGGCGCGGACACCGGCGCGGAGCTGCGTCGGGCCGCCGACCGGGTCGAGGCGGCCCGACACGACAGCGGCCTCGGCGACGGAGAACCGACCGCCCTGCCCGTGAGGGACCGCCGGTGACGGGCATCACCGGCCGGCTCCGTGAGATGTTCCGGGGCGACCAACTGGTCGACGCCGACGCCCTGGTCACCCGCCTCGACGCGGTCCGCCGGTTCCTCGGCGCGGTGGACGGGCAGGTCCCCGACTCCCGGCTCGTCGCCGCGCACACCCTGGTCGAACGGGCCGGCACCCGACTGTCGCTGTCCCGGGACCACACCGTGGTGGCCCTCGCCGGTGCCACCGGCAGCGGCAAGTCCAGCCTGTTCAACGCCCTGGCCCGGCTGGAACTCTCCCCGGTCGGGGTGCGGCGGCCCACCACCGGGGTCGCGCACGCCTGCGTGTGGGGGCCGCTCGACGGCGCGAACCGGCTGCTCGACTGGGTCGGCGTACTGCCCCGGCACCGGTTCGTCCGGGAGAGCGCGCTCGACGGCGACGACGAGTCTGCCCTGCACGGGCTGGTCCTGCTGGACCTGCCCGACTTCGACTCGGTGCAGCGATCCCATCGGCTGGAGGTGGACCGGCTGCTCGGCCTGGTCGACCTGGTGGTGTGGGTGGTCGACCCACAGAAGTACGCCGACCGGGTGATTCACACCAGTTACCTGCGTGAGTTCCACCGGCACCGGGACGTCACCCTGGTCGTGCTCAACCAGGCCGACCGGCTGCCCCCGGCGGAGCTGCCCCGGGTCGTCGACGACCTGCGCCGCCTCCTCGACGCCGACGGGCTCGCGGGGGTGCCGCTGCTGACCACGTACGCGGTGAACCCGGCGGGCATCATCGGGCTCCGGCAGGCACTGGAGCGTACGGTCGCCGAGCGGCAGGCCGCGCTGCGCCGCCTCGCCGGTGACGTGGACTCGGTCGTCACTGCCATGGGCGAGTTGGTCGGGGCGGAACCGCCGGTGGACGCACCGGACCGGGCGACCGTGGGCGCGCTGGACCGGGCCCTGGCCGGGGCGGCGGGGGTGCCGACGGTGGCGGACGCGGTCGAGAGGGCGTACCGGCACCGGGCCGCCGCCGCGACCGGCTGGCCGGTGGTGCGGGGCTGGCGGAAGCTCCGGCCGGACCCGCTGCGCCGGCTGCACCTGCCCGGCCCGCCGGCGGACGCCGACCGGCCGGCGGAGAGCCTCGTCGCGGCCACCTCGGTGCCCGACCCGACGGCCGCGCAGCGCTCCGCCCTCGGATTGGCCGTCCGGCAGGTCGCCGACCGCTGCGGGGACGGCCTGCCCGCACCCTGGCCGGAGGCGGTCACCGCAGCCGCCCGCTCCCGCCTCGGCGACCTGCCGGACGCGCTGGACCGCGCGGTGGCCGGCACCGACCTGGGCATGGACCGCCGGCCGCTGTGGTGGCGACTCGTCGGCGGCCTCCAGTGGCTGGTGACCCTGGCCGCGGTGGCCGGGCTCGGTTGGCTGGTGCTCGGGTACGCGCTGCGCGCCCTCGGGCTACCGGCGCTGGACACCCCGATGGTGGGCGAGGTGCCGCTGCCCACGCTGCTGCTCCTGGGCGGTCTGCTCGCCGGGCTGCTGGTGGCGGCGCTGACCCGACCGGTGGTGCGTTGGGCGGCCCGCCGCGCCCGGCGGCGGGCCGAGGACCGGCTGGCGGCGGCGGTGGCCACGGTCGGAGCGGCGCTCGTGGTCGCACCGGTCCGGGTCGTCCTGGACCGGTACGGGCAGGCCCGCGCGGCCCTGCGGGACGCCGGCCGCTGACGACGGGGACGCCGGAGCGCCGGTCGGCGTAGGGTCGGTCCATGGCCACGCCACAGACCCCCTACGAGGCGGTGCTGCACGCCGCCCGCGACGTGACCCGCCTGGACTGCGCCCTCGACGCCGAGATGCTCGGCACCGCCCTGCTGGGCAGCGTCTACGCGATCGCGGAAACCGACCGGGAACGGGCGGTGCGTGAGTTCGTCGCCGGTTTCCTGACCGCCACGGCCCGGCGGCGCACCGCCGCCGCGACCACCATCCGGTCGGTCTTCGCCGCGCTGGTGCCCGACGCGGAGGGCGCGGCGAAGGTGCGCCCCGGCACCCGCGCCCCGGCCTGGTCGGGTCAGCTCGGCCGGGTCCACCTCACCGGCACCTGGTCGTACGGGGACGTGTACGGCGACCAGACCTCCTACCTGGCCACCTTCGCGTACGACGACGCGGCGGGCGGCCCCGAGCACGCGCTGGTGGCGCTGGTCGACCACAACATCGGCATCACCAAGGACGTCTTCGTCGGCGGTCCCGCCGAGCGGATCCTGGACCAGGTCCGGCAGATGTGCGCCGCCGACGAGCTGACCTGGTTCCGGGAGGAGGACCCGGCCCGGATGCACGGCGAGGTGAGCCGCCACCTCGCGGTCACCGACGACCTCGGGAAGCTCCCCACCGACGGTTCGCTCGCCACCGACCGGGCGCTGGTCGGGGCACGGCTGGCGCTGCTGCCGGGCGCACCCGTCGACACCGCCGGCCGGGACGCCGAGCCGCTCACCGGTGACGAGCGGGCGGACCTCGTCCGCGCCTTCCTCACCTCCCCGGAGGCAGCCCGGTTCGGGCTGGGCACCCTCGACGGCGACGCCGAGTTGGCCTCGCTGCACTTCTGCCTGGGCCTGATCTTCGATCACGCGGCGACCTTCCCGGACGCCGACCCGCTGCGCTGGAGCCCGGCCGTGGCCGGCCTGTTCCTGCTGGACTGGGTGCACCGGCGGGCCGTGCTGGACATGGACGACGCGGCGATGCTGCCCCGGGTGCTGCGGGCCTGGGCGGAGTACGCGGCGCGGCGGCGCGGGCTGCCGGAGCCGGCGGCCACCCGGACCGACGAGATGATCGAGGAGTTGGTGCCGGAGTTCGCCCGGCTCTACCAGACCGGTGAGCGGCGCAGCCCCGCCACGGCGGCGGTGGCCCGGTTGATGGCCGACGGCGTCGACCCGGACGACCCGGCCGCCCTGGACGCCTGGTTCCAGGCCAACCGCCACCATCTCACCGACGACACCCCCTGACCACCGGCGTCGTCCACGCTCACAGTCAGGCGAGGGTGGCGTAGACAGCCCCGGCCACCAGCGCGCCGACCACCCCACCCACCACGACCTGCGGCACCGTGTGGTCCCGCAGCCGCAGCCGGGACCAGCCGGTCACGACCGGCAACGGCGCGACGGCCAGCAGCCCGGGGCCGAAGGTCAGCACCAGGACCACCGCGGTGCCGGCCGCCACGGCGGTATGGATCGACATCTTCCACCAGTGACTGACGGTCACCGCCACCCCCAGGCCGACCACTCCGGCTGTGATCAGGGCGAGGATCGGGCGCGGGGCACCGAGGGCGGCGAGCACCGCCAGTCCGGCCGCCGCCGAGGCCAGACCGAACAGCAGCGGCACCCGCCGCTGCTCCCGTACCCGGACGTGGTGGTCGGTTAGCCGCCCGCGCCGAACCCCGCCGAGGATGTACGCGAACGGGATGCCGCTGGCGAAGAGGGTGGCGAGCAGTCCCCAGGCCAGTCCGTGCACGCCCGCCGCGTGCCAGCCCACCAGCACGGTCAGGAGGCTCACCAGCACGGCCGGCGCGGTCAGCTCGGTGACCAGCCGGGCCAGCCGGGTCGCCCGTCCCGGGGACGCGACGACCGGGCCGGTGCCGCCACCCGTCCCGTCGACCCCGCTCAGCGCCTCGTCCCCGATCCGTGCCGGCCGACCGCTGGTGGGCCGGCTCCGCCCGCCGACGTACGGCCCGTCAGCCTGCGTCGTTGGTCACCGTACCGGCCGGGCCGAGGCTGTCGTGGGCGGTCGCGGTGGGTTCCGCCGGACGCTGCGGAGCGGGGCCGTGGCTGGCCGGCGGGGTGGCTGGGAATCGGACCGTGGGGACCGGCCGGCGAGTCGACCGCAGGTCGCCGGCGCGGGGACCTGCGGTCCGTGCGCGGCCCACGTCGGCGGCGGTGCCGCGCGGCCCAGCCGCGGCGCTGGGCGCCGGCCGCGGGGTGCGGGCGGGCGACGCGGTCGCGGTCGGCTCGGGACCGGGAGTCGGTCCGGGGCCGGGCTCCGCTGTCGCGGTCGGTCTCGGACCGGGGGCGGGTTCCGGCGCGCTGGTCGGCTCCGGGGTGGCGGTGGGTGTTGGCTCCGCCGGCGGTTCGGAGAGTGTGCTGGTCGGCTCGGCGGTGGGGGGTGGCCCCTGGC
>NZ_SMKF01000109.1 GCF_004348325.1 Micromonospora sp. KC213
GCTGTGTATAAGAGACAGGCGGGGGCGGTGATCTTCTAGGGTGGATCCCGTGGCCCGCAGTGTGTACCTGACCAGCGTGGGATCCGGCGGAGGCAAGTCGACCATCGCCCTCGGCCTCGCGGAACTCCTCTCCCGACAGGTCGAACGGATCGGCGTGTTCCGGCCACTGGTCGACGACGCCGCGCCGGACCCGATCCTGGCCCTGCTCACCGACCGGTACCGGATCGACCTGCCACAGCCGGCACTGGCCGGCGTCGGTTACGCCGAGGCCGCCGCGCTGGCCGCGGACGGCCGCCGCGAGGAGCTGATCTCACGGATCGTCGAACGCTACCGGGAGCTGGAACGGCGCTGCCCGGCCGTGGTCGTGGTGGGCAGCGACTTCACCGCCGGCGGTGACGGGGCGGGTCCCGGGGAGCTGGCCTTCAACGCCCGGCTCGCCACCGAGTTCGGCAGCGTGGTGGTGCCGGTCGTGGACGGGCACGGGCAGTCGGCCGAGACGGTCGCGGCCACGGCGCGCGGGGCGTACCACGATCTGGTGGACCTGGGTGCGACGGTGCTGGCGGTGATCGCGAACCGGGTTCCCGGGCCGATGACCCTGCCCGAGCTGCCGGTCCCCGCGTACGCCATCCCGGAGGTGCCGACCGTGTCGGCGCCGACGGTGGCCGAGGTGGCCGCGGCGCTCGGTGCCACCCTGCTGGCCGGGGACGACGCCGCGCTGGACCGGGACGTGCTCGACTACGTGGTCGGCGCGGCGCACGTGCCGATCCTGCTCGATCACCTGACCGAGGGGGCGCTGGTCATCACCCCCGGGGACCGGGCCGACCTGCTGGTCGCGGCGAGCGCCGCGCACGTCGCCGGGCAGGTCTCGCTGGCCGGGGTGGTGCTCACCCTCGGCGAACCGCCCGACCCCCGGGTGATGCGCCTGGTCGAGGGGCTCAACACCGGATTCGCGGTGCTCTCGGTGGCCAGCGACAGCTATCACACGGTCGAGGCGTCCAGTCGGATCGAGGGTCGCCCCAGCCCGGCCAACCCGCGCAAGGTGGAGGCCGCGCTCGGTGCCTTCGAGCAGAACGTGGACACCGTCGACCTGGCCCGCCGGCTGCGGGTCAGCCGCTCCGAACGGGTCACCCCGCTGATGTTCGAGTACGACCTGATCGACCGGGCGCGGGCCACCGGCCGCCGGCTGGTGCTGCCCGAGGGCACCGAGGAGCGGATCCTGCGCGCGGCGGAGATCCTGCTCCGCCGGGGCGTGGCCGACCTGACCCTGCTCGGTCGTCCCGACGACGTCGCCCGACGCGTGCGGGAGCTGGGCGTCGACGTCACCGGCGCCGAGGTGGTGGACCCGGTGACCAGCGGCTGGCGGGACGCCTTCGCCGAGGAGTACGCGACGCTGCGCGCCCACCGGGGCGTCACCGTCGAACTGGCCCACGACATCGTGGCGCAGCCGAACTACTTCGGCACGATGATGGTGGCGACCGGGCACGCCGACGGCATGGTCTCCGGAGCCACCCACACCACGGCGGCCACCATCCGTCCCGCCTTCGAGATCATCCGCACGGTGCCCGGGGTCTCGGTGGCCTCCAGCGTCTTCTTCATGCTGCTGGCCGACCGGGTGCTGGTCTACGGCGACTGCGCGGTCAACCCCGACCCGGACGCCGCCCAACTCGCCGACATCGCGATCTCGTCGGCGGACACGGCGGCCCGGTTCGGCATCGAGCCGCGCGTGGCGATGCTGTCGTACTCGACCGGCGACTCGGGTTTCGGCGCGGACGTGGAGAAGGTCGCGGCGGCCACCAAGCTGGTCCGTGAACGCCGGCCGGACCTGCTCGTCGAGGGGCCGATCCAGTACGACGCGGCGATCGACCCTCAGGTCGCGGCCACGAAACTGCCGGACAGCCCGGTGGCCGGGCGGGCCACGGTCTTCGTCTTCCCCGACCTCAACACGGGCAACAACACCTACAAGGCGGTGCAACGGTCGGCGGGCGCGGTGGCGGTCGGCCCGGTGATGCAGGGTCTGCGCCGGCCCGTGAACGACCTGTCCCGGGGCGCGACCGTCGCCGACATCGTCAACACCGTGGCGATCACCGCCATCCAGGCGGCCGGGTCGCCGGAAGGCAGGGACTCGTGACCGCTCGGGTGCTGGTGCTCAACTGCGGGTCGTCGTCGGTCAAGTACCGGCTCTACGACGGCGAGACCATCCGCGACCGGGGCACCGTGGAACGGGTCGGCGAGCCGGGCGGCGGGCCGGCCGACCACACCGCCGCCGTACGCGGGATCCTGGACCGCCTCGACCTGGCCGGTCTGGGGGCGGTGGGGCACCGGGTGGTGCACGGCGGACGGCGGTTCAGCGAGCCGGTGCTGGTCGACGACGAGGTCTTCGCCGCCATCGGCGACCTCGTTCCGCTCGCGCCGCTGCACAATCCGGCGAACCTGGCCGGGATCGAGGCGGCCCGCCGGGCGATGCCGGACGTCCCGCAGGTCGCCGTCTTCGACACCGCGTTCCACCACACCCTGCCCGAGGCCGCCGCCACCTACGCGATCGACCGGGACGTCGCCGAGCGGTACGGCATCCGCCGGTACGGCTTCCACGGCACCTCGCACGCGTACGTGTCGAGACGCACCGCGGACCTGCTCGACCGGCCGTACGCCGAGCTGCGCACCATCACCCTGCACCTGGGCAACGGGGCGAGCGTCTGCGCGGTCGACGGCGGTCGCAGCGTGGCCACCTCGATGGGCATGTCGCCGCTGGAAGGGCTCGTCATGGGCACCCGCAGCGGCGACCTGGACCCGACGATCGTCTTCCACCTGCGCCGCGAGGGCGGGATGGCGGTGGACGCGATCGACGACCTGCTCAACCACCGCAGCGGGCTGCTCGGCCTGACCGGCGTCAACGACATGCGTGAGGTGCTGGCCCGCCGGCAGGCCGGGGACCCGGCCGCCGCGCTCGCCTTCGACGTCTACTGCCGCCGGATCACCGGCTACGTGGGGGCGTACTACGCCCTGCTGGGGGCGGTGGACGCGGTCACCTTCACCGCCGGGGTGGGCGAGCACTCCGCGCAGGTCCGGGCGGCGTCGCTGGCCGGCCTGCAGCGGCTCGGCATCCGGGTGGACCCGGACCGCAACGCCCGCTCCGGCGACCGGGTGATCTCGCCGGACGGCGCGGAGGTCGCCGTCTGCGTGGTCGGCACCGACGAGGAGCGGGAGATCGCCCTGCAGACCCGGGCGGTGGTCGCGGCACGGGGCTGAACCCGAAGGGCCGGGGCCGACGGACGTCGGCCCCGGCGACCGCCGGCGCGGCGGCGACCGGGGTCGCCGCCGCGCCGGGACGGTTCAGGTGGCGCAGGCCAGCCGGGCGCCCGCCCAGTCGCCGTGGTCGTTGCCGTTTCCGTCACCCGCGTCGGTGAGCCGCAGTTCGAGCCGCCGCCCGCCGGTCACGTCGACGCTCAGCGACTCCGGTCCGGCCGCACCGGTCAGCACCCCGGACCGCGCCCGCAACTGGCCGTCGACCCAGACCTCGAAGACCACCGAGCCGCCGTTGCCGCTCTCGTCGTCGACCCCCACGTCCGAGCGGAACGAGGTGCACCGCGCGGCCATGTCCAGGGAGACGACCGACACCGCGTGCCCGCCCAGTCCCTTGTCGTACCGGATGCCGCCGACGGTGAGCGGACGGCCGTCGCCGCGGGGCTGCTCGGCGTTGCTGCGGTCCTTCTCCACCGGACCCCAGCCGTTGGACTCCTCCACCCACGGCAGGTCGCTGAGCCAGACCGAACCGGCCGGCAGCGGGGTCCGTACGGTGGCCGTCGCGGTCACCGTGCCGCGGAACCCGCCGCCGGAGGTGGCGGCGACCGTGGCGGTCAGCCGGTGCGTCCCGAGGTCGGTGCCGGCCGGCGCGGTCACCTGGAACACCGCCGTGCCGGGTGTGCCGGCCGCCACCGTGCCCAGCTCGGCGCCGGCCGGGGTGACCGTCCAGCCCGCCGGGGCGGCCAGCGACGCGGTGACGTCGCGCAGGCCGTCGGCGCAGTGGGCGGAGACCGACACCTCCACCCGCTCGGGGGTGCCAGCGGTGACCTCACCGTCGGTGCGTACCGCCACGTCGGGCGGGCAGGGGGCGGTGGCCTGCGAGTCGACCACACCGCCGGCCTGCACCTCGCTCTCGGTGAGCGGACGCAGCACCAACTCCTGGTGGTGCCGGGCGGTCGGGGAGACCCAGAACGGGTCGAGCACCGAGTTCGGGGTCTCCCCCATGCCGGTCTCCTTGGCCGCCGCGTGCAGGGTCACCCAGCCGTCGTTGCGTACCAGCGGGAGCTGGTGGTCGTACTCGGCCCGGTCCAGGTCGTCGTACGGGGTGACGCTGACGTCCAGGGCACCGCCGACCAGCAGCCCCGATTCCTTGCCGTCGCTGAGGGTGGCCCAGGCCGCGTCGGTGTGGTTGCCGTACGCCTGCGGCCGGGAGTAGCGCACGTACTCCTGCTCCACCGTGGACTTCCAGACGCCCATCAGCGCGCCCGAGCGCCGGTCGTTGTACGTCTCGTGCGGGCCACGCCCGTACCAGGCGAACCGGTCGAGTTCGTCGTTGACCTGGATGGCCACGCCGACCCGGGGCAGGTAGGGCAGCGAGCCGGCCCGCGAGCCCTTGGCCTGCACCTCGTTGCTGAGGCTGATGGTGCCCCGGGCGTCGATCCGGTACGTCTGCGTCTGGTCGAACGACAGCAGCGCCTCGGTGCCCGCGCCGGCCGAGGTCGACCGCACCCGCACGACCACCGCGCCGCCCTCGGTCGACGTCTCGAACCCGGTCACCGTGCTGCGCAGCCGGTCGAGCCCCACCCCGTGCCAGATCCGACGGTCGTCGGTGCCCCAGCTGTAGGTCTCGTTGCTGGTCGGCGGCCGGTACACGTCGAGCTGCGGCCCGGTGCGCAGCAGCTCCTGACCGTCGCCCCGCATCGAGGTGAGCAGCCCGGACCGGGCGTCGAACCGGTAGCGCCAGCCCTGGCCGGCGATGGTCAGTTCGTCCCCCTCGCGGGTGGCCGTCGGGGCCGGGCCGGTCGGGGTGGGGCCGGGCAGCACACCTGGCACGATCCGGCCGCCCAGGCTGAACTGGTCCTGCCCGAGGATCCAGTCGCGCTCGGCCCACGGCACGTCCCTGGTGCTGGTGGCGGTGAGCGTGAGGTGGCGCTGCCGGTGGTGCGGGTTGGCCGGTGCCGGACCGAGGTCCAGGTCGATGGTCTGGCCGGGGGCCAGGCTCAGGGTACGGCTGCCGGAGCGCAGCGTCCGGTCGATCTCCTGCTGCGCCCAGGTCAGCTTGACGTTCAAGGTGCCGGCCTGCTGCTCGTTGTGCATCCGGACCTTGCCGGCCG
Organism: Micromonospora sp. KC213; assembly: GCF_004348325.1. GTDB lineage: Bacteria > Actinomycetota > Actinomycetes > Mycobacteriales > Micromonosporaceae > Micromonospora. The sequence continues at coordinate 5,355 of NZ_SMKF01000109.1, forward strand.
CCGCGTCGACGGCGGTGAACCGGATCGGGGCGTGCGCCCAGGCCATCTCCTGGACCTCGGGCTGCAGGTAGCGGTCGGAGCCGACCAGGCCGTCGGTGCCGGAGAGGCTGAGGCCGAGGCTGAGGAAGTCGCCCTGACGGTCGTACCGGTCGAAGTCGAGCGCGAGCGCCGCCCGGTCGACCGGGTCGGCGGCCAGGTCGGTGTCGGTGAGCGCGGCCGGGTAGATCCGCACGTCGTCGACGAGCCCACGGCCGGTCCGGGTGCGCAGGTCGTCCTGCTGGGTCTCGGCGTTGCGGCCGATGTTCACCTCGTACAGCCCGGGGTCGATGGCACCGGTGTGGGCGACGGTGGCCACCTGCCGGCCGTCGATGAGCAGCCTCAGGGTGGCGCCGTCGTAGACGCCGGTCACCCGGTGCCAGTTGTCGTACCAGTCGGCGGGGACGGCGGCGACGACGGTGGCCCGACCGGCTCCGGCGCGTACGCCGAACTCGAGGGTGTCGGCGTCGCGCATCTGCAACCCGTACGACTGGCCCTTGGTGAGGATCGGGAAGCTGCCCGCCCACTGGCCGGGTTTCACCCAGGCGTCCAAAGTGAGCGCGGAGCCGGTCACGTCGAGCCGCCGGTGGCGGAACACGTCGACGTAGTCGTCCAGGCTGGACAGGCCGATCGCCTGGCCCCGGTCGGGCCGGCCCGGGGCCGGTTCCGGCTTGCCGACCAGGAAGGTCTGGATCCGGTTCGGTGACCGGTCGGGGGTGAGGATCAGCGGTTGGCGCAGGTTCTGCTCGGCCCAGTCCCAGATGAACCCGCCCTGGATCTGCGGGTATCTGCGGGCCAGCGCCCAGAACTGGTCGAAGTTGCCCAGTCCGTTGCCCATCGCGTGGGCGTACTCGCCCATGATCTGCGGCTTGGTGCCGGCGGTGGCCTTGGCCTCGAGCGAGGCCGGGGTGGGGTAGCGCGGGCCGGACACGTCGGCGAAGGGGGCGTCGCCGTCGGGCGAGTTGGACTGGTGGTACAGCAGGCGGGTCGGCTCGTTGGCGTCGGCCCAGGCGGCCATGGCGTGGTGGGCGGAGCCGAGACCGGCCTCGTTGCCGGTGTCCCACATGATCACGCTGGGGTGGTTCTTGTCCCGGGCCACCATCGCCGCGAACCGGTCCGCGAACGCCGCCGCCCACTCCGGCTTGTCGGCCAGGCAGACGCTGGGGCACCGCTCGCGGGCGTGGGTCTCGATGTCGACCTCGTCGGCGACCCAGAGCCCGTGTTTGTTGGCCAGGTCGTAGAAGTACGGGTCGGACGGATAGTGGGCGGTCCGCACACCGTTGATGTGCAGCTTCTTCATCAGGAACACGTCGGTGCGTTGCGCGTCCCGGCTGACGTACCGGCCGGTGTCCGGGTCGGTCTCCGCCCGGTTGGTGCCCTTGATGAGGATTCGCTTCCCGTTGACCAGCACCTGCCGGTCCCGGACCTCCACCTCGCGGAACCCGACCGGTTGGGCGGTGGCGTGCTCGGTCCTACCGTCCGGGCCGAGCAGTTCCAGGGAGAGGGTGTGGAGGTTGGGTTCCTCGGCGCTCCACTTGGCCGGGTTGATCACCGGCGTGCTCAGGGTGACCCGGCCGCCGGTGCTGCCGGTCGTCAGGTCCACGTGGCCGGCGAGGGTGGTCACCGTCCGTCCGTTCGGGGCCAGCAATCTCGCCCGTACGGTGTGCCGGCCGGTCCTGCCCTTCGCGGACCGGGCCACGTCGACCCGCGCGGTGAAGGTGGCGTTGCGGTGGTCGGAGGCCAGGTCGGTGGTGAGGTACGCGTCGCGCAGCCAGGTCGCTCCGGTACGGCGCAGCGTCACGTCCCGGAAGATGCCGCTGTACCGCCACTGGTCGTAGTCCTCCAGGTAGGAGCCGGAGCCCCAGCGGTGCACCTGTACGGCGATGCGGTTGCGTCCCGGCCGCAGCAGGGCGCTGACGTCGAACTCGGCGGGGGTGTATCCGCCCTGGTCGTATCCGACGTATCCGCCGTTGACCCAGACGAAGTAGCCGCTGGTGGCCCCCTCGAAGCGCAGGAACACCTGGTCGCCGGCCCAGTCCAGGGGCAGGTGGACGGTGCGCAGGTACGCGCCGGTGGGGTTGGTGTCGCGCGGGATCTTCGGCGGCTCGGCCGGCCAGATCTCCTCCGGGATGTTGCGGAACATCGGGTGGTCGATGAAGTCCGACTGCCAGGTGTGCGGTACGGACACCGCCGGGAAGTTCCGCTCGTTGAAGGTGGGAGCGTAGAAGTTCGCCGGTACGTCCTCGGGCCGATTGAAGATCTTCAGTCGCCACTGGCCGCTGAGCGAGGTCACCTCGGGGTTGGGCGCGTCGTGTGTGGTCACGTCGGCGACCGCGGCGCGGACGTCGGGGTAGGGCCGCAGGTCGGCGTGGGGCGGCTGCTGCCCCTCGCCGGTCATGCCGGGGTTCTCCAGGTAGCGGTACACGTCGGCGGCGTTCTTCGGCCCGCCGGTCGGGTCGACGGTCCGGGTGGGCAGCGTGTGCGGTGCCGGGTCGGGCGCCATCGCCGCAGCCAGAGGCGCCGCAGCCAGGGGGGTCGCTGCGGTCGCCGGCGCGGGCAGGGTGACCGGGCCGAGGACGAGGGTGAGGGCGAGGGCGGCACGGACGGCCGCGCGGGTCGGTGGTCCTGTGTGGTGGGTCAGGTCCGTTCGGGCGTGAGACATCGTCTGCTCCCAGGCTTCGCAGTCATGACGACATCGCCTAACAGAACCGAAACCGAAACGACATCGCCGCACAGTTTCTAACATCGCCGAACAGCCATATACAAGAGCGTCGGCAGTTTCCGACCAAATCGGACACACGGGTTTCCGTCGCGCCCACGACCGGGTACAGCTCCGGCCACCATCGGTCCTCGTCACTCAAGGAGATCGTCGTGTCGATCCAGGCGTTCCTCTACCTCGTCGCGGTCATCCTGATCGCGCTCGCGGCGCTGCCCATCCGCACCCGGGGCATCTCGCTGGCACTACTGGGCGCCGCGTTCGCCCTGCTCGCCTACGCCTGGCCGGTGATCACCGGCTGACCGGCGGAGGAGGCAAGCCTGCTGCGCCAGCCGCGCGTACAGGTTCCCGCACCGCGACAGCACCCGCTACGAACCTGATTACAACAACGGATCACACCCCGCCGGGAACCTGACCACGTCACCGGATCAGGCACCGAGGTCAAGGGGCAGACCTGACGGGGACTCACCCGGTCCCCGTCGGATGGAGACCCCACCGGCGAAGCGGTGACCTCCGAATCGGCGAGTCGGTGACCTCCGAATCGGTCAGCGAGGCGCTCCGCTCGCCGGCCACCGGTGCCGCCAACTCCACCACGCCCACCCCGATCCGTTCGCGTAGTCAGGTTCGTAGCGGCTGCGCCTGAAGCGCCACCTCGCCCGCGAGCACTACCCGCCCATCACCTCAAACGATCTTGAACTCGCTACTTGACAACCATAGGAGCATCCACTGCGGCACGGCGACCCGGGACGACCCGGCGGGGCCGACCACCCTGCCCGGCGGCCGGCGGGAGGAAGCGCGGGTCAGCGCGGGTCAGCGCGGGTCAACGCAGGACGAGCCAGGTCGCCACGGCGACCAGCAGCACCCCGACCACGGCCGCACCGAGCACCAGCGGCAGCCGGGACGGCGACTCGACCGCCGTCGTCGCGTCCGGGGGGTTCGCGAAAGCACGGAACTGCTCGGTGTTGCCGCTGGGGTCCACGTATCCGTCAGACATGCCGTGACCCTAGCGAAGGAGCCCGCCCCACACCGTCCCCCCCAACGCACCGAACGTGACCGCTCCGGACCGAGCGGTGGAGCCGACCCGGCCGACCGGACGACGGCCCGTACCGCCCGAGACAGGATTCCGGCGACGGGTTGCCGGAGAACCCACCGACGGAGGCACAATCGTCACCATGCCCCGTCGCCCCACCCCGATCGCGCTCGCCGCCGTACTGCTCACCGCCGCTCTCGCCGCCTGCTCGGCCACGCCAACCCCGGCCGCCGCGCCGGCCCCACCGTCGAAGCCACCCGCGGCGACCACCCCGGCCCCGGCGTCCGCCGGCAGCGCGCCGAGCGAAACCTTCGCCGTCGGCGTACGCCAGCTGCGGTTGAACCGCGGCGGCGACCGGCCGTTGCCGGTGACCATCTGGTACCCGGCCTCGGGTGACGCCGGCAAGGCGCCCAAGCGCGGCGCGACGGCGGCAAACGGCCGGTTCCCGGTCGTGGTGTTCAGCCACGGCCTGACCGGAAGACCGGACGACTACGCGGCACTGCTCACCCCGTGGACGGCGGCCGGGTTCGTGGTGGCCGCGCCCGCCTTCCCGCACACCAGCCGGGGCACCGACAACAACGCGCTCGACGTGCTGAACCAGCCCGCCGACGTGTCGTACGTACTGGACCAAGTGCTGGCGCTGGACACGAAGGCCGACGACCCGTTGCGTGGCCGGCTCGCCACCGACCGGGTGGCGGCGGCCGGGCACTCGGCCGGTGGGGTGACCACCATCGGCCTCTTCGGGGTCAACCGGGACAAGCGGCTGGACGCGGGATTGGTCTTCGCCGGCACCGGGATCGGGGTGGGCACGGCGTTCGCCGGCACCGCCGCACCGCAACTCTTCGTGCACGGCCAGGCCGACGAGGTGGTGAAGTACGCCGCCGGCAAGGCGGTCTACGACGCGGTGCCGTGGCCGAAGGCCATGCTCAGCCTCCCGAAGGGCGACCACGGCCGGGGGCTGCTCGGCAACGGCGCGGCGCTGCGGGTCATCACCGACACCAGCGTCGACTTCCTCCGCTGGACCCTGTACGGCGACGAGAAGGCCAAGGCCCGCATCCCCGAGGGCGCGACCCGCGGCGGCATCGCCACCCTCGACGACCACCTCTGACAGCGGCGGCGCGACCCGGCGGCCGCGGGTCGCGCCGTCAGGCGGTGTGGTCGACGACGACCTTGCCGAAGACGTCACCCGAGTGCAGCCGGGCGAAGGCCTCCTCGACCCGGCTGAACGGGACGACGCTGTCCACCACCGGGTGGATCTGGTGCTCGGCGCAGAAGGCCAGCAGCTCGGTCAGCTCCTCCGGGGTACCCATCGAGGTACCCAGGATCTCCAGCTGCATGGCGAAGACCCGGCGCAGGTTGACCTTCGGCTCGTGCCCGGCGGTCGCCCCGGAGACCACGATCCGGGCCATCGGCGCGGCGGACTTGAGCGAGTGGTCGAAGGTGGCCGCGCCGACCGTCTCGATCACCACGTCGACCCGTTCGGGCAGGCGTGCGCCCGGTTCCAGCGCGGTCGCCCCCAGCTCGGCGATCCGCTCCCGTTTGCCGGCGTCCCGGCTGGTCGCGTACACCCGCTTGCCGAGCGCGACGCCGAGCGCGACGGCCGCGGTGGCCACGCCCCCGCCCGCGCCCTGCACCAGCACCGACTCGCCCTCGTCCACCCGCCCCTTGGTGGTCAGCATCCGCCACGCGGTCAGCCAGGCCGTGGGCAGGCAGGCCGCGTCGGTCGCCGACAGCCCCGCCGGCAGCGGCAGCAGGTTCACCCGGGGTACGGCCACCCGCTCGGCCAGGGTGCCGGGGAAGTGCTCGGAGAGGATGGAGACCCCCCGCGGGTCACCGGGGGTGGGCACCACCGGGTAGATGACCACCGCACGGCCGTCCGGGTCGGTGCCGACGGCGTCGCAGCCGAGGATCATCGGGAGCTGGTCGACGGTCAGCCCCACCCCGCGCAGTGACCAGATGTCGTGGTGGTTGAGCGAGCTGGCCCGCACCTGCACGGTGACCCAGCTTCCATCGGGATGGGTCGGCTCGGGGCGCTCGCCGACGGCGAGCGCGGCGAGCGGGTGGTCGGTGTCGAAGCGGGAGGCAAAGGCGGCACGCATGATCGGCACCGTAACAAGGGAACCGATCGTCGAAGAAGGGCCCGAGCCGATCGCTCGGGCCCTTCTTCGACAGGTCAGGCGCGGGTGACCCCGTCGCGGCGGGCCGCCTCGGCGACCGCCTCCGCCACCGCCGGGGCGACCCGCAGGTCGAGCGGGGAGGGCACGATCGCGTCGGCGGTCAGTGACTCGGCCACCACCGCGGCGATCGCGTCGGCCGCGGCCACCTTCATCCCGTCGGTGATCCGGGTGGCCCGGGCGTCCAGCGCGCCCCGGAACACGCCGGGGAAGGCCAACACGTTGTTGATCTGGTTGGGGTAGTCGCTGCGCCCCGTGGCGACCACCGCCACGTGCCGGGCCGCCACCTCCGGGTGCACCTCCGGGGTCGGGTTGGCCAGCGCGAAGACGATGCCGCCCGGGGCCATTGCGGCCACCGCCTGCTCGGGGATCTCCCCACCGGAGACGCCGACCAGCACGTCGGCGCCGCGCAGCGCCTCGGTGATGTCGCCCTCGCGTCCCCCGGTGTTGGTGGTCTCGGCCAGGTACGCCTTGGTCTCGGTCAGGTCGGCGCGGTGCCGGCCGATGATTCCCCGGGAGTCGCAGACCACCATCTGCTCCGGGTTGACCCCACCGGCGATCAGCATGCGGGTGACCGCCACCCCGGCCGCGCCCGCGCCGCTGACCGTCACCCGCAGGTCACCGAGCTTGCGGTGGAGCAGGGTCGCCGCGTTGCGCAGGGCGGCCAGTACGACGATCGCGGTGCCGTGCTGGTCGTCGTGGAAGACCGGGATGGACAGTTCCTCGTCCAACCGGCGTTCGATCTCGAAGCAGCGCGGGGCGCTGATGTCCTCCAGGTTGATGCCACCGAAGGACGGCGCGAGCATCTTCACCGCCGTCACGATCGCGTCGGTGTCCTGGGTGTCCAGGCAGATCGGTACCGCGTCGACCCCCGCGAACTGCTTGAACAGCACCGCCTTGCCCTCCATGACCGGCAGCGCGGCACGGGGGCCGATGTTGCCCAGCCCGAGCACGGCCGAGCCGTCGGTGACGACCGCGACGGTGTGCGACACCCACGTGTAGTCGTCGACCAGGGCCGGGTCGGCGGCGATCGCCTCACAGACCCGGGCCACGCCCGGGGTGTACGCGAGGGAGAGGTCCTCCCGGCTGGTCAGCGGGACGGTCGAGGCGACGGCCAGCTTGCCGCCGACGTGCAGCCGGAAGACGGGATCGGCGGGATCCACGGTGGACGCAGACATGGTGACTCCAGGATCTGTCGAGCAGACGGAGCGGCCGGGTCGAGGCACGAGGTGAGGCGTCGACGGCGGCGCGCGGTGCGGGGGTCACCCAGGCACTTTCCGAGTCTAGTCAGGCCCCTCGTACCAGCATGTGAGCAGGGTCATAACTCCCGCCGGCGGGGCACCCGGCCGGGGCGCGGCCAGTAGCGCAGCACCACCCGGCCCAGTACGTCGGCCACGCCGTACGCCCGGGAGTCGTCGGTGACCAGGTCGTTGTCGCCGCGTACCCACCAGCCGCCGTCCTGTGGCCGGACCGCGCGCTTGACCACGAGCAGGTCGGGGCGGGTGCGGAAGACCGCGACCACCACGTCGCCGGGGCGGATCGCGCGAGCGCCGACGCGGACCAGCAGCGCGTCGCCGTGCCGCAGGGTGGGCGACATGGACGGGCCGGTCACCCCGACGGAGGCCAGCGGGCGGCGCAGCCAGGCGCGCTCCACCGTCATCAGGTTTCCCCTCCGCCCCTATCGGGGACGTGCCAGGAGTAATCTCAGGTTGGATCATCGCAAACATCCCGTGGAGGACTCTGATGCGACTTCCCCGCATCCTCTCGCCCCGTGTCACCGCAAGCGCCCACTGCGACCTGCCGTGCGGCGTGTACGACCCGGCGCAGGCCCGCATCGAGGCCGAGTCGGTCAAGGCGATCTGCGAGAAATACCAGGCCAACACCGACCCGGAGTTCCGCACCCGGGCCATCCTGATCAAGGAGCAGCGCGCCGACCTGGTCAAGCACCACCTGTGGGTGCTCTGGACCGACTACTTCAAGCCGGCCCACTTCGAGAAGTACCCGCACCTGCACCAACTGTTCAACGAGGCGACCAAGCTGGCCGGTGCGGCCGGCGCCAAGGGCGGGACCGACCCGTCCAAGGCGGACGAGCTGCTCCAGAAGATCGACGAGATCTCCAAGATCTTCTGGGAGACCAAGCAGGCGTGAGTCGGGCCCTCCCGCCGCCGTCGATCCGGCCGGCACGTCCCCGCGACGTGCCGGCCGTCGTTTCGATGGTGCACGCACTCGCTGACTACCAGCACGCCGCCGACCAGTGCCGGCTGACCGCCGAGCAACTGACCGAGGCGTTGTTCGGCCCGTCGCCCGCTCTCTTCGGGCATGTGGCGGTCGACGCCGACGACGAACCGGTGGGCTTCGCGCTGTGGTTCCTCACCTTCTCCACCTGGGTCGGCGGGCACGGCATCCACCTGGAGGATCTCTACGTCCGGCCGCCGTACCGGGGCACCGGCGCGGGTCGGCTGCTGCTGGCCACGCTGGCTGCCACCTGCGTGCAGCGCGGCTTCGGACGCCTCGAATGGTCGATGGTCGACTGGAATCCGGCCGCCCGGTTCTACGCCTCGGTCCGGGCGGTCCCGGTGGAGGGGCTGGTGCCGTACCGGCTCAGCGGGCCGGCGCTGCACGCGCTCGCCGCACAGGCGGAGGCGGCCCCTGCCCCCGGGAACGCCCGAGAGGGTAGAGTCCCCGACCAGGGGGATGAGGCGTGACTCAACTGACCGGGCAACCGACCATCGACGACGACGTGGTGCACCTCACCGTGCCCGCCGACGGCGGCTACCTCGGTGTGCTCCGCACCGCCACCGCAGGGCTCGCGGCCCGCCTCCAGTTCGCCCTGGACGAGATCGAGGATCTGCGCATCGCGGTGGACGAGGCCTGCGCCATGCTGCTCGCCATCGCCACCCGGGACGCCGAACTGGAGTGCTGCTTCGCGGTCACCGAGGACGCGCTCACCGTCGAGGTGACGGTGCCGGTCGTGCCGGGCGCGACGCTGCCGTCGGAGTCCTCGTTCGCCTGGAAGGTGCTCACCGCGCTGACCACCGCCGCCGCGGCCCAGTCGGCCGACGGGCGGGCCACCATCTCGCTGCTGACCCGCCGCTCCGGCTACTGACCGTCGGCGGCCACCGACGTGGCCGCGCCGGGTGTCACCCGAAGCCCAGGGCCCGCGTGGTGGGCGGGCTGAGCAGCAACGCGCAGACCCCGACGCCGAGCACCATCAGCGGTACGCCCAACCACCCCAGCCCGGCCTGGACCATGAACCAGCCGATGGGTAGCAGCATGAGCTGGAGCACGATCGCCGGCGCCCGGGCGCCGGCCCGTCGGCGGGCCAGCGCCCCACCGAGGGCCCAGAGCGCGGCGGTGGTGCCGATCGCGAACCCGGTCACCAGAAGCGCCGACACCAGGTCGGTCCTGGTGGCGGTCAGGTCCGCCCAGATCAGCCAGCCGGCGAGCAGCGCCAGGGCGGCGGCCTCACCACGCAGCAGCCGTACCGCCCACCGGAGGGTGTCGGGCAGCGGGTCGCAGTCGCGCGTCACGCGGCCACGATACCCGCCGGCGAGCGCGGTACAGTGCCGCCCATGCGGGCCGTCCTGGTGGTCAATCCGAACGCCACCACCACCAGCGAGCGCAGCCGGGACGTCCTGGTCCGGGCGCTGCGCAGCGAAGTAGACCTGTCGGTGCGGTACACCCGCCGCCGCGGGCACGCCACCGACCTGGCCCGGGAGGCGGCCGAGGAGGGGGTTGACGTCGTCGTCACGCTCGGCGGGGACGGCACGGTCAACGAGGTGGTGAACGGTCTGATGACGGCCGAGCCGCCGACGTTCGGCACGTCAGGTACCCGCGCCGAGCGGCTGCCCGCCCTGGCGACGGTGCCGGGTGGTTCGACGAATGTCTTCGCCCGCGCCCTGGGTCTGCCCCGGGAGTGGCCGGAGGGCACCAGCATGATCCTGGAGGGGCTGCGGCTGGGCCGGTCCCGGACGATCGGGCTGGGTCGGGCCGACGACCGCTACTTCACCTTCTGCGCCGGCTTCGGCGTGGACGCCGCGGTGATCCACCGGGTGGAGCAGGCCCGTCGGCGGGGCCGGGTGTCGACGCCCGGGTTGTACTTTCGGGCCACGGTGAGCCAGTACTTCCTCGACTCGGATCGCCGGCATCCGGCGATCTCGCTGGAGCGCCCGGGCGAGCCCGCCGAGGGGGAGCTGGCAACGGTCATCATCCAGAACTGCGCCCCGTGGACCTACCTGGGCGATCGGGAGATCAATCCGAATCCGGAGGCTTCCTTCGACCTCGGGCTCGACGTGCTGGCACTGCGGCAGCTACGGGTGGTCAGCACTACACGCACGGTCACGCAGTTTGTCTCCCGGAACCCGGATCCACATGGCAAGCGGGTGCTGCGGCTGCACGACGTGCCCGAGTTCACCCTGGTCAGCAGCCGCCCCCAGGCCTTCCAGGTCGACGGCGACTACCTTGGCGAACGAGAAAAGGTCAGATTTTCCTCCATTCCCGGGGCACTGAGAGTAATCTGCTAGGTCTCGGGTAACGCCCTTGGTCGGCGATCGTTACACCGCACGAAGCGGTGGGCGCCGCGGACAGGAGGGTGGTGCCGGAAATGTCTGCATTGTCACGCGCACTGTACTACATTGACTATCGACTGTGGCACGCCGGGTAACCGGAGAGGCCGCAAATCTGGACAAAGGGGTCGTGAGCTTGCTCACCGTGCGGAGTTTTTCCTCGCGTCACCCTTGACATCGACAGCGTTCGTGAAAGTATTCACAAGCGAACTTGAGTTACCGGGCATTGCCGGGACGCGCTCCCCCGACGGGGCCGTTGCAGCAGGTCCCGGGGCTGAACGAGCCTGCTCACGCATTGCTGAATAGTCGGGCGCGAACCGTTACGACCGGCACTGCGGACGCACATAAGAAAAAGCACCAGCGTTATCTGCCACCCATCCAGAATGAGGAGTGTTGCCGCCATGGACTGGCGCCACGATGCCGTCTGCCGCGACGAGGACCCGGAGCTGTTCTTCCCGATCGGGACGTCCGGTCCGGCCCTGCTGCAGGTGGAACAGGCGAAGGCCGTCTGCCGGCGCTGCCCGGTGACCGACCAGTGCCTCCAGTGGGCACTGGAGTCCGGTCAGGACGCCGGCGTCTGGGGTGGGATGAGCGAGGAGGAGCGCCGCGCGGTGAAGCGCCGCGGCGGTCTCCGGGTGCTGCGCGCTCACTCCGCCTGACCCACCGCCAGCCGTAACGCCCCGGCCGGGTTCCACCCCGCCGGGGCGTTACGCTGTCCGCGTCCCGTACCACAGGACATCACCGGCCAGCAGTCGTCGAGCTGGCCTGCCATCTGGCGGCTGCCACCTGGCGGCCCTGGTCACGTCCGCACCGAGCGGTCCACCCGGCGCAGCACCAGGTCGGCCAGTTCGGGCGCGTCGGTGAGCGGCCCGCTGACCGCGACCGCGCCGGCGGAACGCGCCGCCGCCACCACCCCGTCGTGGAAGAGCCCCGGCGCCAGGAAGTAGCCGACCACCGCCACCCGCCGGGCCCCCGCCGCCCGCAGCCGGGCCACCGCCACGTCGGCGGTGGGCGGAGCCGCGGAGGCGTACGAGACGGTGCAGGGCACCGCGAACTCGGCGGCCAGCGCCGCCGCCACCCGGCCCACCGAGGCCCGCGCCCGGGCGTCCCGGGTGCCCGCCGCCGCCAGCACCAGCGCGTCGACCCCGCCCGGCTCCACCTCCGCCAACCGCCGGCGCAACCCGGCCAGCAGACCGGGGTCCACCGAGCCGTCCGCCGGCCCCAGCACGTCGGTCACCCGTACCGACAGCTCCGAGGCCGCCGCGCGCGCCGCCGCCACCGCCGCCGGGACGTCCACCCTCCGGTGGTACGCGGCGGTGAGCAACAACGGCACCACCACCGCCTCGGCGTGCCCGGCCGCCGCCAGCCCACACAGCACCTCGGTCGGCCCCGGGTCGGTGTGGTCCAGCCAACTCGGCAGCACCACCGCGCCGGGACGGGCCGCCTCGACGGCCCGGGCGAGCGCCCGGGTCGCCTCCGCCGCCCGGTGGTCCCGGCTGCCGTGGGCGACCAGCACCACCGGCGCCTGGTCGCCCACCCCGGCCGCCACGGAAGCGCCGGGGCCGGTCAGACGTGCAGGCCGCACTCGGTCTTCTCGAACATGGCCCACCGACCGGCCCGCGGGTCCTCCCCGGCCTTCGTCCGCCGGGTGCAGGGCCAGCAGCCGATCGAGCCGTAGCCGCGGCTGAACAACTCGTTGACCGGGATGTCGTACCGGGCGATGTAGGAGTCGACGTCGGCCTGGGTCCAGGCGGCGATCGGGTTGACCTTCACCCTCCCCCGCCGGGCGTCGAAGGTGACCACCGGCGTGTTCGCCCGGGTGGGCGACTCGTCCCGGCGCAGCCCTGCCGCCCAGGCGTCGTACCCGGCGAGGGCCCGCTCCAGCGGCTCCACCTTGCGCAGCTGGCAGCATTCGTCCGGCGAACGGTTGAACAGCCGGGGACCGTACTCGGCGTCCTGCTGGCCGACGGTCTGCCGGGGCCGGATCGACCGGACGTTCACCGGCAGCCGGCGGGCCACCTCGTCACGGACCTTGAGCGTCTCCGGGAAGTGCAGCCCGGTGTCGAGGAAGATCACGTCGACCCCGGGGGCGACCCGGGACACCAGGTGGGCCAGGACGGCGTCGGCCATGGAGCTGGTGACGCAGAACCGGTCGCCGAAGGTCTCAGCCGCCCACCGGGCGATCTCCAGCGCCGGGGCACCCTCCAGCTCGCGACCGGCCCGCTCGGCCAGCGTGCGCAGCTCCTCCGGGTCACGGCGGGTCGGGTCGGCCGGCCGTGGGCCGCCCGGCCCGACCAGGCCCAGGTTCGTCGCGGAGAGCAGCTTCATCGGGCCACCACCTTGCTCAGCAGGCCGGTGAACCGCACGGTGAAGACCCGGGCGCAGGCGTGGCACTCCCAGGCGCCGTGCCCGGACTCGTTCGGCCGCAGGTCCTCCTCACCGCAGTAGGGGCAGTAGAGAGGCGCGGATCGTGTCGCACTCAACGCAGTTCCTCCTCGTCGACCCGGATCACCCAGTTGGCGAACGTCTCGCCCTCGGTCCGGCTCGCCAGGTACCGGCGGGCCAGTCGTTCCACGTACTCGGGAAGCTCGTCGGCGGTGGTCTTCAGGCCGCGCAGCTTGCGGCCGAACCCGGCGGTCTGCCCCTGCGCCATACCCAGGCCCCCGCCGAGGTGCACCTGGAAGCCCTCCACCTGGCGGCCGTCCGGGCCCACCACCAACTGACCCTTGAGCCCGATGTCGGCGACCTGGGTCCGGGCGCAGGCGTTCGGGCAGCCGTTGAGGTGGATGGAGATGTCGGCGTCGAAGTCGCGCAGTCGTTGCTCCAGTCGGGCCACCAGCTCCTCGCCGCGCCGCTTGGTCTCGACGATGGCGAGCTTGCAGAACTCGATGCCGGTGCAGGCCATGGTGCCGCGCCGCCAGGCCGACGGCCGGGCCTCCAGGCCGATTCCACGCAGCGCCTCGACCAACGACTCCGTCCGCTCCGGCGCCACGTCGAGCACCAGCAGCTTCTGGTACGCGGTGAGCCGTACCCGGTCACTGCCGTGCGCCTCGACCGCGTCGGCGAGCTGGGCCAGTTGGGTGCCGGAGACCCGGCCCACCACCGGGGCGGCCCCGACGAGGTTGCGCCCGTCGCGCTGGCGGTGCACGCCGATGTGGTCGATTGGCTTCTCCGGCAGCTGCGGGGCGGGGCCGTCCAGCAGGGTGCGGCCCAGGTACTCCTTCTCCAGCACCTCCCGGAACCTCTCCACACCCCAGTCGGCGACCAGGAACTTCAGCCGGGCCCGGCTGCGCAGCCGGCGGTAGCCGTAGTCGCGGAAGATGCCGACCACACCGGCCCAGACGTCCGGCACCTCGGCCAGCGGCACCCAGACGCCGAGCCGCTTGGCCAGCATGGGGTTGGTGGAGAGCCCGCCGCCGACCCAGACATCGAAGCCGGGGCCGTGCTCCGGGTGGTCCACCCCGAGGAAGGCGATGTCGTTGGCCTCGTACGGGGTGTCGACCAGCCAGGAGATGGAGGTCTTGAACTTGCGCGGCAGGTTGGCGTACGCCGGGTCGCCGACGTACCGGCGGACGATCTCGTCGATGGCCGGGGTCGGGTCGACCAGCTCGGCCTCGGCGACCCCGGCGACCGGGCTGCCGAGCACGATGCGCGGGCAGTCACCGCACGCCTCGGTGGTCTGCAATCCGACCGACTCCAGCCGGCGCCAGATCTCCGGCATGTCCTCGACCCGGATCCAGTGGTACTGGATGTTCTGCCGGTCGGTGATGTCGGCGGTGTCCCGGGCGAACTCGCGGGAGATGTCGGCGACCACCCGGAGCTGGGCCAGGTTGAGCTGCCCGCCGTCGATCCGGACCCGGAGCATGAAGAACTCGTCCTCCAGCTCGTGCGGCTCCAGTACGGCCGTGCGGCCGCCGTCGATGCCCGCCTTGCGCTGGGTGTAGAGGCCCCACCAGCGGAACCGGCCCCGCAGGTCCTGCGGGTCGATGGAGGCGAAGCCCCGGTGGGCGTAGATGTTCTCGATCCGGGCCCGCACGTTCAGCGGGTTGTCGTCCTTCTTGATCCGCTCGTTGGCATTGAGCGGCTCGCGATGCCCGAGTGCCCACTGCCCCTCACCGCGAGCACGTCGGGGTGCGCGGG
>NZ_SMKF01000010.1 GCF_004348325.1 Micromonospora sp. KC213
GGGCGGGGGCGCGTGGCGCGCGGGTAGTGTTCGACATGTCGGGCGGTCGGTCCCGGCGGCCGATTCGCGCCGCCGCTCCGGCCGGGAGCAGGATGCCCTGGAGGTGGGGGAGATGACGGATCCGGCCAAGGTACGCCGGCACGCGGAGCGCATTCGCGAACTGGTCGCGTCGGTGGTGCGGAGCCAGATCAAGGACCCCCGGCTCGGCATGATCACGATCACCGACGCCCGGATCACCGCCGACCTGCGTGACGCCACGGTCTTCTACACCGTGCTCGGTGACGCGGCCGCCCAGGCGAGCACCGCCGCCGCGCTGGAGAGCGCCAAGGGCATGCTGCGCAGCACCGTGGGCAAGGCGCTCGGGCTGCGTCACTCGCCGACCCTGACCTTCGTCCTCGACGACGTGCAGGACCAGGTCAAGCACATCGACGACCTGCTCGCCCAGGCCCGCCACGCCGATGCCGAGGTGCAGCGGCTCGCCGCCAGCGCCCAGTATGCGGGCGACGCCCAGCCGTACCGGGTCGACGACGAGGACACCGACGACACCGAACCGGACGACGACGAGGACGAGGGCACCCCCTCCGCGGCGGACCGACGGTGAGCGGCCCAGCCGGCGATCTGCTTCCCGGGCCGGCCCTCGCCGCGCCGACCGAGGCCGACTGGGCCGCCGCGGTCGCGGCGGTACGCCGGCTGCCGGCCGATGCGCGGGTGCTGCTCGTCTGCCACGTCAACCCGGACGGCGACGCGCTCGGCAGCATGCTCGGCTTCGGGCTCGGCCTGCGCCGGCTGGGCGTACGCCGGCTCCAGGCGACCTTCCCCGGCCCGCCCGAGCTGCCCGAGCCGTTGGGCTGGCTACCCGGTCTCGACCTGCTGGTGCCGTCGGTCGAGGCGTACCCGGACCCGGATCTGGTGGTGTGCTTCGACGCGGCCAGCGCGTCGCGGCTGGGCGAGCTGGTCGACCGGCTCGACACCGCCGGCGACGCGCTGGTGCTCGACCATCACGCGTCGAATACCGGCTTCGGGCGGCTCCACCTGGTGGACCCGGGGGCGGCGGCGACCTCGGTCGTCGCCGAGGAACTGCTCGCCCGGCTCGGCGTGTCGCTGGACGCGGAGATCGCAACCTGTCTCTACGTCGCGTTGACCACCGACACCGGCTCGTTCCGGTTCGAGGCGACCACGCCCGCCGTGCATCAGCTCGCCGCCCGGCTGCTGGCCACCGGCATCCGGCCGGGCGACATCTCCCGCCGGGTCTTCGACACCCGACCCTTCGGCGCGGTACGGCTCTTCGGCGAGGTGCTCGGCCGGGCGGTGCTGGATCCCACGGCGGCGGCCGGGCGCGGCCTGGTCTGGACGTACGCGACGCTGGACGATCTGGTTCGGCACCACCAGCGGCCGTACGTCCTGGAGTCCTTGATCGACTCGGTCCGGTGCACGGCCGAGGCCGACGTGGCGTGCGTACTCAAGCAGGTCGGGTCCGAGGAGTGGGCGGTCTCCCTGCGCAGCAAGGGCGCGGTCGACGTCAGCCGGGTCGCGATGGCGCTGGGCGGCGGTGGGCACCGGTTCGCCGCCGGGTTCACCGGCCACGGTGACGCCCAGGAGGTGCTCGGGCGGATCCGGGTCGAGGTGGACGCCGCGCTGATCGCGTCCTGACCTGCGACGCCGTGTCGCCCCGCCCGTGCCCGGCGGTTGAGAATGCCCGCGCCCGGTGGGGCTCGCGCGTACGCCGGCTTCCTGGTCTGCGGGGTGTCGGGTCTTTCGGCGCTGGATGGGCGCGGGCAGAATCGGAGGATGGAGCAGCCTCGCGATCTCACCGTCGAGGCGCCGCGCGCCTGGGACCGTCCGATGGTCACCGTGCCGGTGCTGGCCTGTTTCTCCCTGGTCGGCGGTCAGTTGCCCTCCTTCTCGGCGCAGGCCAACCTCTGGATCCTGACCACCGGCGGTGCGTTGATCTGGCTGGGGCTCGGTAACCGGGTGCCGCGGCGACCGCCCCCTGGCCGGCTGGACCGAGGGGCCCTCTGGTGGGTGCTGCCGGTGGCCGTTTTCGGGGTGTTCGAGGCCGCCACGTTCGTGATGTCGGCCGGTGACGAGTTTCCCACCTTCAGCCGCCTCGCCGATCCGATCCTGGCGGACGAACTGGTGCGTTCCGCCGTCTGGTTCGGCTGGCTGGCGGCGTTCTGGGGACTGGTGCGCCGGTGATGCGGCTGGTCGCCATCGCGGGGTTCGCGACCGCGCTGGTGCTCTTCGCCGTGGTCGAGTGGGCGGCCCGCCGACCGGGTTCACGGGTGCCCTCCCTCGCTGATGTCTGCGCCTACGTGATGCGGTACGAGGTCGGACCGGTTCCGGTGGGCCGGATCGGGGTGTTCGGCTTCTGGTGGTGGCTGGGCTGGCATTTCCTGGCCCGCTGACGCCTGCTGCCAGCCATCCGGTCTGGCCGCCTCCCATGATCGACTCCAAACGCGGCAAACGGCGGTATCCCCACGCAGGGATACCGCCGTTTGCCGCATCCGGGGCCGGCCAGCGTCTCCCCGTCCAGATGACGGGATCCACGGGCAGCATGTGGAAAGTAAACGTTAACTTGGGAAAGGACCGGCGCTTCGGCGCAGGTCGGGGCGGTGGTTCCACACCCGGTGCCGCCACCCTCCAGGGTCGATCGACCCGGGCTCACGCTGCCAGGCGAGCCGCATCCGGTGATCCCGGAGGACCGCCGGCGCTCAGCAGGACCGCCCGTGGGGCCGTCGGTAGGACGGTCCACACCCTGGAAGGGGCACTCCCATGCCGTCCAAGCCCAAGCCCGACACCACCGACGAGGCGCGCGAGCAGATGCGGCGCGCGCTGCAGACCTCGATGGACACCCGTCAGTGATCCAGGTCGAGCGGCGGTGACGTCGCCGAGGTCCGCGTCGACGACCTCACCGCCCTTCGCCCGGCCGGCCGTCGCGCGGTGGCGACGGGGTGCTGGACGCCGTACCGCCTCGCCCGGGTGGTCCGCCAGAAGCCAGCCGTAAGCGCCGGTAGCCCATAGCGGGCCTTACTCGTGGTGTGGCAGGATCGCGGCGATGAGTCAGTCCGCCACCGCGCTCGCGCCGCCGCGCCGGATCGCCGCCCTCGCCCTGCCCGCCCTGGTGGTGCTCGCCGCCGAGCCGCTCTACGTGCTGGTCGACACGGCGGTCGTCGGGCACCTCGGTCGGGTGCCGCTCGCCGCGTTGGCCGTCGGCGGCACCGTGATGACCCTCACCGCCTGGCTGGGCACCGTGCTCGCGTACGGCATCACCGGGCGGGCGGCCCGCCGGTTCGGCGCCGGTGACCGGGCGGCGGCGGTGGCCGAGGGCGTACCGGCGTCCTGGCTCGCGTTCACCGTCGGGGTGCTGGTGGCGCTCGGCATGCAGGTCGGCGGCGGCGCGTTGGCGCGTACCCTCGCCGGAGGCGGCGGCGACGTGGCCGACGCGGCCGGGCAGTGGCTGCGGGTCGCAGCGCTCGGCGCCCCCGGTTTGCTGCTTGCCGCCGCCGGCAACGGCTGGCTGCGCGGCATCCAGGACACCCGCCGTCCGCTGCTGTTCGTGCTCGCGCCCAACCTGCTCTCGGCGCTGCTCTGCCCGCTGCTGGTCTACCCGGCCGGGCTCGGCCTGGTCGGCTCGGCGGTGGCCAACGCGGTCGCCCAGACCGTCTCCGGCGTGCTCTTCGCCGCGGCGCTGGTCCGCGAGCGGGTGTCGCTGCGGCCCCGGCCCCGACTCATCCGGCAGCAGTTGGCGCTCAGCCGGGACCTGCTCGTCCGGGGCCTGGCGTTCCAGGCCAGCTTCCTCTCCGCCACCGCGGTCGCGGCCCGCTTCGGCGCCGCCGCCGTCGGCGCGCACCAGATCGCGCTGCAACTGTGGTTCCTCACCGCGCTGCTGCTCGACGCGCTCGCCATCGCCGCCCAGGCGCTGGTCGGGGCTGCGCTCGGCGCCGGGGACGGCACCGGCGCCCGCGCGCTGGCCCGTCGCTTCGCGCTGCTCGGCGGCGCCTGCGGGATCGGCTTCGCGGTGCTCATCGCCGCCGGCGCCGGCCTGGTCCCGTCGTGGTTCAGCTCCGACCCCCAGGTACGCGAGCAGGCGATGCTGGCCTGGCCCTGGTTCGTCGCGATGCAGCCCCTCGCCGGGGTGGTCTTCGCCCTCGACGGGGTGCTGATCGGCGCGGGGGACGTTCGTTACCTGCGCAACCTCACCATCGTGGCCGCGCTCGGCGGGTTCCTGCCGGCGATCTGGCTGGCGTACGGGCTGGACCTGGGGCTGGGCGGCATCTGGGCGGGGCTCACCCTGTTCGTGGTGATCCGGCTGGTGGCGCTGCTGCTGCGGCTGCGCTCCGGCGGGTGGGCGGTCGTCGGGGCGGTGCGCTGACCGGGCCCGGAAACCACCCTGCGGTGACGGCGGCCGCGGCCCTGTCTGGCAGGCTTGCCGGTCGTGAGCACTGACGGTCTGATCGTGGTGGACAAGCCCGGCGGCATGACGTCGCACGACGTGGTGGCGCGGGTCCGCCGGCTGGCGCGAACCAGGCGGGTCGGGCACGGCGGCACCCTCGACCCGATGGCCACCGGCGTGCTGGTGATCGGGGTGGGTCGGGCGACCCGGCTGCTCACGTACGTCATCGGCGCGGGCAAGAGCTACACCGCGACGGTCCGGCTCGGGCAGGCCACCGTCACCGACGACGCCGAGGGCGACGTGATCGCCACCACCCCGGCAGGGCAGCTCACCGACGCGGCGGTGCGCGCCGCGTTCACGGCGCTGACCGGCGAGATCGACCAGGTGCCGAGCGCGGTCAGCGCCATCAAGATCAACGGGCAGCGGGCGTACCAGCGGGTGCGCGAGGGGGAGAGCGTCGAACTGCCCGCCCGCCGGGTCACCGTCTCCCGCCTCGACGTACGGGCGATCCGCCGCGACACCCCCGACGTGACGGACGTCGACATCGACGTCACCTGCTCGTCCGGGACGTACATCCGGGCGATCGCCCGCGACGCCGGGCTGGCGCTCGGCGTCGGCGGGCACCTCACCGCGCTGCGGCGTACCGCGGTGGGGAATTTCACCCTGTCCGAGGCCGCCACCCTCGCCGACCTGGAGCAGCGCGCCCCCGAGGTGGTCAACCTGCCGCTCGACGTGGCGGCCGACCGGTACTTCCCGCGCCGGGACGCCACCGCCGCCGAGGCGAGGACGCTGTCCCACGGCGGTCCCCTCGACGCGGCCGGGCTCGCCGGACCGTACGCCGTCTTCGGCCCGGACGGTGGCCTCATCGCTATCGTCAGCGAGCGGGACGGCCGGGCCCGCGCGGAGATCGTGCTCGCCCCGGCCTGACGGACCACGCAGGGTGGTCGCCGGCCGTCGCTGGCCGGCGGGGAGGAGAGACATGCAGCGGTGGCGAGGGTACGACGCGGCGCCCGGCGGGTGGGGGCGGGCGGTCGTCACCATCGGCGTCTTCGACGGCGTGCACAAGGGGCACCAGGCGACCATCGGGCACGCCGTCGCCCGGGCCCGGGAACTGGGCGTGAGGTCGGTGGTGGTCACCTTCGACCCGCACCCGGCCGAGGTGGTGCGCCCCGGCTCGCACCCCGCCGTGCTCACCGAACCGGCCCGCAAGGCCGAACTGATCGAGGCGCTCGGCGTGGACGTGCTCTGCGTGGTGCCGTTCACCCCGGAGTTCTCCCGGCTGCCCGCCGAGGAGTTCGTGCACGACGTCCTCGTCACGCACCTGCACGCCGCGCTGGTGGTGGTGGGGGAGAACTTCCGGTTCGGGCACCGGGCGGCCGGGGACGTCGCCCTGCTGGAACGACTCGGCCGCACCTTCGGCTTCGCGGTCGAGGGCGCACCGCTGGTGGCCGAGGCCAACACGGTCTACTCCTCGACGTACATCCGCTCCTGCGTCGACGCCGGTGACGTGGCCGCCGCCGCCGCGGCGCTCGGCCGCCCGCACCGGGTCGAGGGTGTGGTGGTCCGCGGCGACCAGCGCGGACGTGAGCTGGGTTACCCCACCGCCAACCTGTTGACCCACCGGTACGCGGCGGTGCCCGCCGACGGCGTGTACGCTGCCCGGCTGGTCCGGCGGGGTCACCCCGAGCCGCTGGCGGCGGCGGTGTCCATCGGCACCAACCCGACCTTCTCCGGGCGGGAACGCCGGGTGGAGGCGTACGCGCTGGACTTCTCCGGTGACCTCTACGGCGAGCGGTTGGCCCTGGATTTCGTCGCGCACCTGCGGGAGCAGCGCAGGTACGACGCGATCGAGCCGTTGGTGGCCCAGATGGCCGAGGACGTCGAGCGGACCCGTGACCTGCTGGGTTGAGCGTGACCACCGGGTGCGTCGCCGCCCTTGACCGGCCGGTACCGGGGTGGGCTGGTAGTGTTGCGGAGACGTCGGCTGACCGACGTGGGGCCTCGCGTGCCTGCACGACGCCGCGGGTGCGAGGAACCGGTCCGTTCCCCGGTCCCCGACCGGTCCGACGGACCTCAGCGAACAACCCACGAAACAGGGAGAACATGGCGCTCGACCAGGAAGCCAAGGCCAAGATCCGCACGGAGTACGCGACCGCCGAGGGCGACACCGGTTCGCCGGAGGTGCAGGTCGCGGTCCTCACCAAGCGGATCGCCGAGCTCACCGAGCACCTGAAGGTGCACAAGCACGACCACCACAGCCGCCGCGGGCTGCTGCTGCTGGTCGGCCGTCGCCGTCGGCTGCTCAACTACGTCCAGAAGAAGGACATCAACCGCTACCGGTCGCTCATCGAGCGGCTCGGTCTGCGCAGGTGACGAAACGGGGGAGTGGCTGCGGCCGCTCCCCCGTTCCGGTACCACTGAAGGAAACGGGCCGCGCGACCACCCGATGAGGGAGCCGGTCAGCACCGGTCTCCGGTAGTGGCCCCCGGGCACCCCGGCACTACGCCGGCCACCCGGGCGCTTCGATCGAAGACCGGCAGTCTGAGCAGCTCCCCGCGTCGTGGGCCCCCGATGCGAAGGAGCACGACAGCACCATGACCGAGACCAACCTCGGCACCGAATCCCGTACCGCCGTGATCGACAACGGGACCTTCGGCACCCGGGAGATCACGTTCTCCACCGGCCGCCTGGCCCGCCAGGCCGCCGGCTCCGTCGTCGCCCAGCTCGGCGAGACGGTCGTCCTCTCCGCGACCACCGCCGGAAAGCAGCCGAAGGAGCAGTTCGACTTCTTCCCGCTGACCGTGGACGTCGAGGAGCGGATGTACGCCGCGGGCCGGATCCCCGGCTCGTTCTTCCGCCGCGAGGGTCGGCCCAGCGAGGACGCGATCCTCACCTGCCGGCTGATCGACCGGCCGCTGCGCCCGTCGTTCGTCAAGGGCCTGCGCAACGAGGTCCAGGTCGTCGAGACCGTCCTCGCGCTCGATCCGCAGCACCCGTACGACGTGGTGGCGATCAACGCCGCCTCCATGTCGACGAAGCTCTCCGGCCTGCCGTTCTCCGGCCCGATCGGGGCCACCCGGATGGCGCACGTGGACGGCCAGTGGGTCGCCTTCCCGACCATCGAGGAACTGGCCCGGGCCACCTTCGACATGGTGGTGGCCGGTCGCGCCCTGGCCGACGGCGACGTCGCGATCATGATGGTCGAGGCGGAGGCCACCGAGCACACCGTCGCGCTGGTCGCCGGCGGCGCACCGGCCCCGACCGAGGAGGTCGTCGCCAGCGGCCTGGAGGCCGCCAAACCGGCCATCCGTGAGCTGTGCCGGGCGCAGAGCGAGCTGGCCGAGGTCGCCGCCAAGCCGGTCGCCGAGTTCCCGGTCTTCCTGGACTACCAGGACGACGTGTACGGCGCGGTGGCCGAGGTGGCCCGTGCCGAGGTCGCCGAGGCCCTCAAGATCGCCGGCAAGGCGGACCGCGAGGAGGCCCTGGACCGGATCAAGGCCAAGGTCGCCGAGGAGCTCGGCGGTCGTTTCGAGGGGCGGGAGAAGGAGCTCAGCGCCGCCTTCCGGTCGCTGACCAAGTCGGAGGTCCGCAACCGGGTGCTGCGTGAGCAGGTCCGCATCGACGGCCGCGGTCCGCGTGACATCCGGCCGCTGACCGCCGAGGTGGGCGTGCTGCCCCGGGTGCACGGCTCGGCGCTGTTCGAGCGCGGCGAGACCCAGATCCTGGGCGTCACCACGCTGAACATGTTGCGCATGGAGCAGTCGCTGGACACCCTCTCCCCGGAGAAGTCCAAGCGCTACATGCACAACTACAACTTCCCGCCGTACTCCACCGGCGAGACCGGTCGGGTCGGTTCGCCGAAGCGGCGCGAGATCGGCCACGGCGCCCTGGCGGAGCGGGCGCTGATCCCGGTGCTGCCGGCGCGCGAGGAGTTCCCGTACGCCATCCGGCAGGTTTCCGAGGCGCTCGGCTCCAACGGCTCCACCTCGATGGGTTCGGTCTGCGCCTCGACGCTGGGTCTGCTCAGCGCCGGTGTGCCGCTGAAGGCGCCGGTCGCCGGCATCGCCATGGGCCTCATCTCCGACGAGGTCGACGGCAAGACCCAGTACGTGACGCTGACCGACATCCTCGGCGCCGAGGACGCGTTCGGTGACATGGACTTCAAGGTCGCCGGCACCCGGGACTTCGTCACCGCGCTGCAACTCGACACCAAGCTCGACGGCATCCCGTCGGACGTGTTGGCCGCCGCTCTCCAGCAGGCGCACGAGGCGCGGCAGACCATCCTCGACGTGATGCAGGCGGCGATCGAGGCTCCGGCCGAGATGTCGGACTACGCGCCGCGGGTCACCACCGTGAAGATCCCGGTCGACAAGATCGGCATGGTGATCGGGCCGAAGGGCCAGACCATCAACGCCATCCAGGACGAGACCGGCGCCGAGATCTCCATCGAGGACGACGGCACCATCTACGTCGGCGCGACCAACGGGCCGTCGGCCCAGGCCGCGGTGGACCGGATCAACGGCATCGCCAACCCGACCCTGCCGAAGGTGGGCGAGCGGTTCCTCGGCACGGTGGTCAAGACCGCCGCGTTCGGCGCGTTCGTCTCGCTGCTGCCCGGCCGTGACGGCCTGCTGCACATCTCCAAGGTGGGCGACGGCAAGCGGGTCGAGAAGGTCGAGGACTTCCTCAACGTCGGTGACCGGGTCGAGGTGGAGATTGCCGACATCGACGCCCGCGGCAAGATTTACCTGGACAAGGTCCGTCCGGAGGGTGCGGAGGCGCCGGCCGCCGCCGAGACCGCCGAGGCTGCCGACGGTGAGCGTCCGGCCGGTCGGGACCGGGGCGGCGACCGTGGGCCGCGCGACCGTGGTGAGCGGGGCGACCGCGGCGACCGGGCACCCCGTGGTGAGGGTGGTGGCGAGGGCGGCGGCGAGTCGCGTCCGCGTCGCCGGACCCGGCACAGCTGATCGGTGACCGGCCGGGCGGCGTCGCCGCCCGGCCGGTTCCGGGTCACCGCACCACCCACCCCTCGTCAACTGGGAGCAGGTTTCGTGAGTCGGACTGGGCGTTCGTCTTTTCCTGCGGGTCGACGGGAGGTGGTGGACGGGTCGGTGCGCCGTACCGTGCTGCCCAGCGGGCTGCGCGTGCTCACCGAGGCGATCCCGGCGATGCGCAGTGTGTCGTTCGGCATCTGGGTGGCGGTCGGTTCCCGCGACGAGACCGGCCGGCAGGCCGGTGCCGCGCACTTCCTGGAGCACCTGCTGTTCAAGGGCACCCACAAGCGCAGCGCGCTGGACATCTCCGCCGAGATCGAGGCGGTGGGGGGCGAGACCAACGCCTTCACCACCAAGGAATACACCTGCTACTACGCCCGGGTGCTGGACGAGGACCTGCCGCTGGCCATCGACGTCATGTGCGACCTGGTCGCCGACTCGGTGCTGGCGGCCGCCGACGTGGAGACCGAACGCGGCGTGATCCTCGAAGAGATCGCCATGCACGACGACGAGCCCGGCGACGAGGTGCACGACCTGTTCGCCCGTGCCGTCTACGGCAACCATCCCCTGGGCCGGCTGATCTCCGGCACCGAGGAGACGGTCACGCCGATGACCCGGCGGCAGATCCAGGGCTTCTACCGCCGCCGCTACACCCCGCCGCACATCGTCGTCGCCGCCGCCGGCAACCTCGACCACGCCACGGTGGTCCGGCTGGTCCGTCAGGCGCTGCGGGGCACCCCGCTGGACACCGCGCCGGCCGCGCCGGCCGCGCACCGGGCGGCCACCCCGGCGGTACGCACGAAACCGGCCACCACCATGGTCGAGTCGAAGGAGACCGAGCAGGCGCACGTCATCCTCGGCTGCCCCGGCATCGCCCGCACCGACGACCGTCGGTTTGCCCTCGGCGTGCTCAACAACGTCCTCGGCGGCGGCATGTCCAGCCGGCTGTTCCAGGAGATCCGCGAGCAGCGCGGGCTGGTCTACTCGGTCTACTCCTACGCCAGCCAGTACGCCGACAGCGGCCTCTTCGCCGTCTACGCCGGCTGCGCGCCGGGAAAGGTGGACGAGGTGCTGGCCCTGACCCGCGCCGAGCTGGCCCGGGTCGCCGCCCAGGGAATCAGCGAGGCGGAGCTGGCCCGGGGCAAGGGCATGAGCAAGGGCTCGTTCGTGCTGGGGCTGGAGGACACCGGCTCCCGGATGAGCCGGCTGGCCAAGGGCGAACTGCTCTACGGCGACCTGACGCCGGTCGACGACCTGCTCACCCGGGTCGACGCGGTGACCCTCGACGAGGTGAACACGCTCGCCGCCGACCTGCTCGCCCGACCGATGTCGCTGGCGGTGGTCGGCCCGTTCGACCGGCACCGCTTCTCCGCCTGACCGCCGTCCCCGGGACGGGCCGGCTGGTGGGACGGTTGGCGGTCCCGGAGCGTGCCCGCGTCCGACTGGGATAGGTTGTCGCCCGTGACTGAGGAGCAGGAGAAGGGCCTGGCCGAGCCGATCCGGGTCGGCGTGCTGGGAGCCCGGGGCCGGATGGGCGTCGAGGTGTGCAAGGCGGTCGATGCCGCCGCCGACATGGACCTGGTGGCCATGGTCGACCAGGGCGACTGGTTGTTCAACGCCTCCGACGCCGGTGCCGAGGTGGTTGTCGACTTCACCACGCCGGACGTGGTCATGGACAACCTGCACTGGTGTATCGACCAGGGGATCAGCGCGGTCGTCGGCACCACCGGCTTCACCGAGCAACGGATCGAGCGGGTGCGCGGCTGGCTGGAGCGCAAGCCCGGGGTCGGCGTGGTCATCGCGCCCAACTTCGGCATCGGCGCGGTGCTGATGATGCAGTTCGCCGCGAAGGCCGCCCGGTACTTCGAGAGCGTCGAGATCGTCGAGCAGCACCATCCGCGCAAGCTCGACGCCCCCAGCGGTACCGCCACCCACACCGCCCGGCGGATCGCCGCCGCCCGCGCCGAGGCGGGGCTCGGACCCGTGCCGGACGCCACCGCCGACGAGGTGCCGGGGGCCCGCGGCGCCGACATCGACGGGGTACGCGTGCACGCTGTCCGCGCCACCGGTCTGGTCGCCCACCAGGAGGTGCTCTTCGGCACCACCGGTGAGACGCTGACCATCCGGCACGACTCGTACGACCGGGTGTCATTCATGCCGGGGGTGTTGCTGGCGGTCCGCGCGGTGCGACACCGGCCGGGCCTCACCATCGGCATCGACGACCTGCTGGACTGAGGCACCGGTCGCTCCGGGGGCGACGGCAGATGCCTGTCCGTGCGCTACAAACCTGACTGCACGCATGGATCGGCCGGCGAGGCGGCGCGGGCGTCACCACGGTGGCTGAATCATTGACGCCATCAGATTGGTAGCGTCCGGCGGCACGCCGGCCGTCGGTTGCGGACGCCGTCCCGACGCCGACGAGGTCGCATTGCCGCCGGCACGGTCGGTGCTTGCCGGCAATACGGACGGCGCTTGTCGTCGGTGCGGCCGAGACTCGCGGCCGGCGCAGGGCCTAGGCTCATCCCCATGATCGATTCAGGGCTGCGCGACCGGGCCGGCCGACACGTCACGTTGCGTCCCGTCGACGACCAGAACTGGCGGGGCGTCGCCGACGTCGCGCCCCGCGACGACCAACGCACCTGGGTGCCCGCCCTGGCGGCCCGCTACCTGGTGCTGACCATGCGCTCCGACGTGTGGACGTCGCTGGCGGTGGTCGCGGACGAGACGGTGGTCGGGCACGTCATGTGGGGCGTCGACGACGACGGTTCCCGTTGGCTCGGCGGCCTGGTCATCGACGCGGCCGAGCAGGATCTGGGCGTCGGGCGGGCCGCCGTCCGGACCCTGGTGGACTGGCTGGCGGGGCAGGACGGTGGCGGGCACCCGATCCGCCTGTCGTACCACCCGGACAACGCCCCGGCGGCCGCTCTCTACCGGTCACTGGGTTTCAGGCCGACCGGAGCGATGGAGGACGGCGAGATCGTGGTCGAGCTCCACCCCTGACCGGCGGACTCAGTCGGCGTCCGGCGCGGAGGGGACCGCGACGTGCAGCCGGAGCTGGGGCACCAGCATGTCGTCCACATCCAGCGCACGGGCCGCGCCGTCGGGCTCCCAGCCGGTGCTGGTGAGGAACTTCCGGGTTGCCTCGTCCCCCTCGAACGCCCAGGCCACCGCGCGGCGCAGGCCGTCGGCCCGCCAGCCGTCCACGGCGGCGGCGAGCAGCCGGCTGCCGTGCCCTCGGCGCCCCCAACGCGGCTCGACCAGCAGGTCGGTCACCGCGGCCACGTCCGAGCCCAGGGACTCGGCCGGCTCCTGCGGCGCGAGCGCCTCGGCGTCCGCCGGCCCGGAAGCGACGAACCCCACCAGATAGGATTGCTCGGCCTGTTCGACGGCGACCAGCACGCGGTGCGCGCCGGAGGGCGGCTCCTGCACCGCCGCGTGCCACCGCCGGGCCAGCCACGCCTCGTCCAGGTTGTCGAGCACGTGCCGTGGCAGGATCCGGCGATAGGCGACCCGCCAGGTCGCGAGCTGGATGCGTGCGATCTCGCCGGCGTCCTCGGGACGCGCCGGGCGGACGTACCCGAGAGCCATGGGACGCAAGCCTACGCAGGGTGGGGGAGACGATGGTGGCGCAGGGTGCCAGGCGGACGGCCGCGCAGGTCGTCGGGGTGGTGGCGCTCGCCGTCGCGGTGGCCGCCTTCCTGTCGGTGGCAGCCGTGCGGCACGGCTTCTTCGACCTGAAGGTCTACTACGGCGCGCTGCACTTCTGGGTCCACGACCACGGCGAGATCTACGACTACCTCAAGCCCGGCACCCAGTACGGCTTTACCTACCCGCCCTTCGCGGCGCTGGTCATGCTGCCGATGGCGTACCTGCCCTGGATGGCGGCGATCGTGGTGAGCGTGGCCGCCAGCGTGCTGGTGAGCACCGTGCTGATCTGGTGGCTGCTGGACCCGGTCGCCCGCCGGGCCGGCTGGACCCGCTGGTTCGCCCTCGCGGTGGCGCTCTGCCTGGCCGCCGCGTACGAGCCGATGCGCGAGACGGTCAACTTCGGTCAGGTGAACATGCTGTTGCTGTTCCTGGTCGGGGTGGACCTGCTGCGGCTGCTGCCGGCCGGCAACCGGTGGGCCGGGGTGGGCATCGGCCTGGCCACCGCGATCAAACTGACCCCGGGTATTTTCATCGTCTACCTGCTGATCACCGGGCGGTGGCGGGCCGCGGTCACCTCGATGGCCGCCGCCGCGGCTGCCACCCTGCTCGCCGCCGCGCTCTTTCCCGACGCGTCGCGCGAGTTCTGGACCTCGGCGCTGTGGAACACCGGCCGGGTCGGCGAACTCGCGTTCGTCTCCAACCAGTCGCTGCGCGGCGTGGTGGCCCGGCTCGCACCCCAGCACCCCAGCACCCTGGCCTGGCTGGCGCTGGTGCTGGTCACCCTCGCGGTGTGGGTCTGGCGGTCCCGGGCCGCGGTGGCGGTCGGCGACGAGGCCGCCGGCCTGGCTCTGACCGGCGCGGTGATGTGCCTGGTCAGTCCGGTGACCTGGGTGCACCATCTGGTCTGGCTGCTGCCCGCGCTGATCCTGCTGGTCGACAACGCCGTCGCCGCGCCGCCGCGCAGCGTCCGCCGCCGGGCCCTGGCCACGTTCGCGGCCCTCGGGTACGGGCTGCTGACCAGCCGCATCGTCTGGGTGTGGGAGAAGGACTTCACCGGCCTGGACGGCTTCCTCGGTGGCAACACCTACGTCTGGATCAGCCTGGCGCTGCTGGTGCTGCTGCCGATCCGCACCTGGGCCGTGCCGGTGGCCGGCTCCGGCCCGGACCGGGTCGGCCCGGGCGGGTCAGCTGCCGAGCCGGCCGGCGTAGCGCAGCTCGTCGAGCGGGACCGGGGGACGGCCGCCGGAGAGCGGCACCGGGTAGGTCGTCCGCTCACCGTCGGCTGACAGCCCGGCTCGCTCCCAGAAGCGGCGGGCCCGAATGTTGCCGGCCAGCACCCACAGTCGGTAGCGCCGCCAGCCCCGTGCCGCCAGGCCGGTGTGGGCGGCGGCCAACAGTGCCCGGGCGGTGCCGTCGCCCCAGTGCGCCGGCTCCACGTACATCGCCAGAACCTCGCCGCAGGTCGGGTCCAGGTCGCCCCGGTCCTGGTCCTTGCGGTACGGCCCGAACGTGGTGAACCCGGCTGGCGTCCCGTCGACCTCGGCGAGCAGGGTGGTGAACGGGTGCTCCGGGTCGGCCGTGCCGAGATCCCGCCGGCGCTGTGCCCACGCCACCGGGTTGAGCCGGTCCAGCACCTCCGCCGGCATGAGCCCGGCGTAGCCGGCCTGCCAACCGTGGACGTGCACCCGGGCGATCGCCTCGGCGTCCTCGGGTTCCTCTCGGCGGATGGTCAGCATGCATCCGTTGTATGCCCTTATGGGTGGTAGGTCCAGCACTCGGCCTGGAGTGTTCCGGGACGGACAGGATCGTGGAATATTGATACGGTGACGGCTCCGCTACTCACCGGGGGATCCGCATGACATTCCGACCAATCCTTCGTGCCCTCGTCTTGGCCCTCGCGGCCGGGGTTGCCAGCGTCACCCTGACGGGACCGGTCCATGCCACCGCCGTCGAAGATCCGGGGAGCAGCGTCCCGGTTTGCGGCCGCGGGATCGTCCCCGACGTGTTGGGTATGTCCCAGGAAGACGCGCTCCTCGCGCTGCAAACGGCCGGATTCGCAGATGTCGAGGTCCGGCTGCTGAAAGGCGGTCTGGCCGATGATCCGTCCCAGCTGAGGGTCGAAGCCCAGAACCCGAAGCCGGGATACGCGAGCCGCTGCACCAAGGTAATCATCTACCTCTACTACTAACGCCGCTACGGCAGGCCGAAGCGGCCCGCGCGTTTCGGGGCCACTTCGGTTCTCCACCGGCCTTCACGACTGTCGTACGGCTGGTCTAGCGTTCTGCGACGATGGCCGCACCGGAATCGCTCTCCCTCGCCCAGGCCCGGCGGGTGGCGCTCGCCGCCCAGGGCTTCGCCGACCCGCCGCCCGGCGGGGTGCCCACCCGGCGGCACCTACGCCGGGTGCTGGACCGGGTCGGGTTGATCCAGATGGACTCGGTCAACGTCCTGCAACGGGCGCACTACCTGCCGCTCTACAGCCGGCTCGGGCCCTACCCGACCGCGCTGCTCGACGACGCCGCCTACCGCGCTCCGCGGGAGCTGTTCGAGTACTGGGGCCACGAGGCGTCGCTGGTGCCGGTGTGGCTGCACGCCGCGCTGCGCTGGCGGATGGCCCGCGCCCGCGACCAGGCCTGGGGTGGGATGCGCCAGGTCGCGCAGGAGCAACCCGAGCTGGTCGCCTGGGTCCGCGACGAGGTGGCCGCGCGGGGGCCGCTCACCGCCGCCGAGATCGAGCACGACGCGCCCCGGGAGACCGGCAACTGGGGGTGGAACTGGTCGGCGGTGAAACGGGCACTGGAATACCTCTTCTGGGCCGGCGAGGTGACCGCCGCCGAACGCACCCCCTCCTTCGCCCGCCGCTACGACCTGCCCGAGCGGGTGCTGCCGGCAGCCGCCCTGAACGCGCCCACCCCGACCGACGCGCAGGCGTACCGGACGCTGGTGTCGGTGGCGGCCCGCTGCCTCGGGGTGGCCGCCGAGTCGGAGCTGCGCGACTACTTCCGTCTCCCGCTGGCCGCCACCCGGCAGGCCATCGCCGAACTGGTCGAGGCGGGGGAGTTGCTGCCGGTGACGGTGCGCGGCTGGCGGCAGCCCGCCTGGCTGCACGCCGGGGCCCGGCTGCCCCGGTGGGTGCGGGGCAACACCCTGGTCAGCCCCTTCGACCCGCTGGTCTGGGAACGGGCCCGCACCGAGCGGCTCTTCGGCTTCACCTACCGGATCGAGATCTACGTGCCGGCCCCGCAGCGGGTGTACGGCTACTACGTGTTGCCGTTCCTGCAGGGGGAGCGGTTCACCGCCCGGGTCGACCTCAAGGCCGACCGCAAGGCCGGGGTGCTGCTGGTGCCGGCGGCCTGGCGGGAGCCGGGCGTCGACGAGGGGGAGACCGCCGTCGCGCTCGCCGCCGAGCTGTACCGGCTCGCCGGCTGGCTCGGCCTCGACACGGTGGCCCCACCGGCGGCCGGTGACCTCGCCGCCCCGCTGGCCGCCGCGTTGACCAGCACGTGAAGATCAACTATTTGGCCCCTGGTGTCGCGGTTCTTACCAACGCCCCGACAAACACATCGACGCGTCCGCACTGCCCGTCACCCCCGCCGGCGACCTCACCCCCGACCCGACCTCTTCCACCCGACCCGACGGCACAGGGCAATCGGACACCGAGCGGTAAGTAGCACGCCACGATAACCGACTGGACCGGGCGCGCCCCTAGGATGAAGTAGCTCGATATTTCGCCGCCGTTCTCGCTGCTACGGGCAGTGCCGCATGGGCGGGGACGATTACGAGACAGGGAGTAGCAGATGAAGCTCACCGCAGTCGCGCGCCGGGTGGCGTTCGCCGTGGCCCTCGGCCTACCGCTGATGGTCGGGCCGGTCGTGGCCGCCGGCCCGGCGACCGCGCAGTCCGCCCCGCAGATCGCGACCGCCCCGGGCGCGGGCGGCAGCACGGATGGTACCGCCCCGGCGGCGCGGATCTCCGCTGGCGACCGAGCCGGCACCGGCCCGGCCACGGCGATGGCGCCGCGCTGCGGTTGGCTGCCCGGCGCCTACGAGCCGTACAGCGTCGGCTTCTCGGGCGCCGGTATCCGCCTGCGCTCCGGCCCGTCGACGGCCTGCACCGTGCTGGGTCTGGGCTACGCGGGCCAGAGCGCGACCCTGCGGTGCGGCGCGGTGGGCGACGACGGGTGGGGCTGGTACTACGTCAGGAACAACAGCACCGGCGTCACCGGCTTCGTCCGGGGTGACGGCCTGACGGGCGTACCGATCTCCACCCTGGCGTGCTGACGGCCGGTGTCGGCCGGCAGCGGTCGGCACCGATCTCCGGGCCGCGTCGGGCACCTGTCCGGCGCGGCCCGCCGCCGCCCACCCGATCCGACGGCTCCGGCGGCTCACGCCGCGCCCAGGCGAACCTGGCCGGCAACCTGGTTACAGTGCGGGTAGGTCGGCACCTCGATCGCCAAGCTCTGAGTCCGCCGACGCACAACCGAGACCGACGTGTCCGGGGTGTCGATGCCATGCCACAGCATCACCAGGGAAGCGATGATCCGCAGGATCACGGCCACGCCCTCCCTCACCGCCAGCCAGCGCTGCGTGGCCGGTGTACGGTGAGCGCGTGACGAGCGTCGACGGGCCGGGCACTTCGCGGCAGGATCCCCCCGGGGCCGGCTGGCCCGCCGGGGCGTACCCGTACCCGCCGGTCGAACCGGATCGGCTCACCCGGTTCGTGCTGCGGGTGCACGAGCGGGCCCCGCGCTGGGCGGTCCCCCTGGCCGCTCTCGGCTGCGTCGGCATGGGGGTGGCGTACACGCTGGTCAGCGACCCGACCCGGAGCGCGCCGGACGCGGAGCCGAGCTGCCTGCTCAAGCTCACCACCGGGCTGGACTGCCCGGGCTGCGGCGGCACCCGCGCCCTGTGGTACGTGCTGCACGCCGACCTGCCGGCCGCCGCCCGGCACCACCTCGTCTTCGTCTTCGCGCTGCCCTTCCTGGCCTACCTCTTCGTGGCCTGGGCGGGAAACCAGGCGTTCGGCTGGCGCCTGCCCGAGCTGCGGATCAGCCCTCCGATGATCGGCGGCTTCCTCGGTCTGTGGCTCGCCTTCTCCGTCGTGCGCAACCTGCCCTGGGCGCCGTTCACCTCCCTGTACGTGTGACGTCCGCCCGAGCCAACCCGGCGATCGGGTGCGGCGTCTCACGTCCGTGAACCCACCTTTCCTCACGGTCGACCCGGCCACTACAGTCGCAGGAATGCCGGAGATGGTGCAGCCCCAGGTCAAGCTGATCGCGTGGACCCAGTTCCAGGCCCCGGACGACGTGCCGTGGTCGACCGACGCCGACGGCGGTCAGGCCCTGGCCGAGTTCGCCGGGCGGGCCTGCTACCAGAGCTGGAAGAAGCCGAACCCGGCCACCGCCAGCAACGCCGGCTACCTCGCCCACATCCTGGAGGTCGGGCACCTGTCGGTGCTGGAACACGGCTCGGTGAGCTTCTACTTCACCGGCGTCTCACGTTCGTTCACCCACGAACTGATCCGGCACCGGCACTTGTCGTACTCCCAGCTCTCCCAGCGCTACGTCCCCGAGCGGGACGCGGCGATGGTCGAGCCCAGGGTGATCGCCGAGGACCCGGAGCTGCACAAGAAGTTCGTCGAGGCCGCCGAGGCGAGCGTCCGGGCGTACACCGAGCTGCTGGAGGGGCTGGAGCAGCGCTTCGCCGACGAACCCAACCCCACCCTGCGCCGCAAACAGGCCCGACAGGCGGCCCGCGCGGTGCTGCCCAACGCCACCGAGACCCGCATCGTGGTCACCGGCAACTACCGCGCCTGGCGGCACTTCATCGCCATGCGCGCCACCGAACACGCCGACGTCGAGATCCGCGAGCTGGCCGTGGAGTGCCTGCGCCAGCTCCAGCAGGTCGCCCCGAACGTCTTCGGCGACTTCGTCGTCACCACCCTGCCCGACGGCAGCGAGGTGGCGGCGAGTCCGCACCGCGAGTGGTCCTGAGCCCTTCGCCACCGGCCCGCCGGTGGTCGTCCGCTAGGTTGTGAACATGACGCACGACCACCCTGCCGCTCCCGACCGGGGCCCGTCGCGCCCCTTCGGCCGACTGATCACGGCCATGGTGACCCCGTTCACCGCCGACGGCTCCCTCGACCTCGACGGCGCCGTACGGCTCGCCACCCACCTCGTCGACGAGCAGGGCAACGACGCGCTGGTGCTCAACGGCACCGCCGGCGAGTCCCCGACCACCACCGGCGCGGAGAAGGAGGCCCTGGTCCGGGTCGTCGCGGAGGCGGTCGGTGACCGGACCCGGATCCTCGCCGGAGTGGGCACCAACGACACCCGGCACACCATCGAGCTGGCCCGCTCGGCGGAGAAAGCCGGCGCGCACGGCCTGCTCGTGGTCACCCCGTACTACAGCAAGCCGCCGCAGAGCGGGCTGCTGCGCCACTTCACCACGGTCGCTGACGCCGCCGGGCTGCCGGTCATGCTCTACGACATCCCGCACCGCGCCGGGACGGCGATCGACACCGAGACGCTGGTGCGGCTGGCCGAGCACGGCCGGATCGTCGCGGTGAAGGACGCCAAGGGCGACCTGACCGCGACCAGTTGGGTGACCAGCCGCACCGACCTCGCCTTCTACAGCGGCGAGGACGCGCTCACCCTGCCCGCGCTGTCCGTCGGGGCGGTCGGGGTGGTCGGCACCTCCACGCACTTCACCGGCGCGGGCACCAAGCGGATGATCGAGGCGTACGAGGCGGGCGACCACGCCGGGGCGTTGGCCCTGCACCGGAGGCTGCTGCCGCTGTACACCGGGATCTTCCGTGCGCAGGGAGTGGTGCTGGTGAAGGCGGGCCTGGCGGCCAAGGGCCTGCCGGCCGGCCCGGTGCGTTCGCCGCTGGTGGACGCCACTGCGGACGAGGTCGCCCAGTTGCGGGCCGACTGCGCGGCGGCGGGCGTGGACCTTTCCTGACATGACCGGACGACACGACGGGCGCCGTACGGCGTCGCAGAATGAGGTGGACGCGTGACCGAGGCGCACATCGAGGCTGAACTGCCGCCGCCGCTGCCGGAGGGCGGCCTGCGGATCATCCCGCTTGGCGGGCTCGGCGCCATCGGTCGGAACATGACGGTCTTCGAGTTCGACGGCAAGCTGCTGATCGTCGACTGCGGGGTGCTCTTTCCCGACGTCGAGCAGCCCGGGGTCGACCTGATCCTGCCGGACTTCGGCCCGATCCTGGACCGGCTCGGCGACGTCCAGGCGATCGTGCTGACCCATGGCCACGAGGACCACATCGGCGCGGTGCCGTACCTGCTCGCCCACAAGCCGGACATCCCGCTGGTCGGTTCGCAGTTCACCCTGGCGTTGGTGGAGGCGAAGCTCGCCGAGCGGCGGATCCAGCCGTACACGCTGACCGTGCGGGAGGGCGGCCGGGAGCGGTTGGGCCCCTTCGAGTGCGAGTTCTTCGCCGTCAACCACTCCATTCCGGATGCCCTCGCGGTGGCCATCCGCACCCCGGCCGGCCTGGTGCTGCACACCGGCGACTTCAAGATGGACCAGCTGCCGTTGGACGGCCGGATCACCGACCTGGCGGGGTTCGCCCGGCTCGGTGCCGAGGGCGTGGACCTGCTCCTGTCGGACTCCACCAACGCCGAGATCCCCGGGTTCGTCACGCCGGAGCGGGAGATCGGGCCGGTGCTCGACTCGATCTTCGCCAAGGCGCGCGGCCGGATCATCGTGGCCTCGTTCGCCTCGCACGTGCACCGGGTGCAGCAGGTGTTCGACTCGGCGGTCGAGCACGGCCGCAAGGTGGCGCTGATCGGCCGGTCCATGGTCCGCAACATGGGCATCGCCCGTGATCTCGGTCTGCTCAACATCCCGCCCGACCTGGTGGTCGGGTTGGATGAGGCGACCACCCTCCCACCGGACCGGATCGTGCTGATGTCCACCGGTTCGCAGGGCGAACCGATGAGCGCCCTGGGCCGGATGGCCAGCGGCGACCACCGGCACATCACCATCGCCCCGGGCGACACGGTGGTGTTGGCCAGTTCGCTGGTGCCGGGCAACGAGACCTCGGTCTACCGGGTGATCAACCGGCTGGCCCGGGCCGGCGCGGTGGTCGTGCACAAGGACGTGGCCAAGGTGCACGTCTCCGGTCACGCCCCCGCCGGTGAGCTGCTCTACCTGCTCAACGTCACCCGGCCCAGCAACCTGATGCCGGTGCACGGCGAGTGGCGGCACCTGCGCGCACACGCCCGGCTGGGCATCGAGTCCGGGGTCGCGCCGGACCGGGTGGTGCTCTGCGAGGACGGCGACGTTGTCGACCTGGTCGAGGGCCGGGCCCGTCTGGTCGGGCACGTGAAGAGCCGGTACGTCTACGTCGACGGGCTGGCCGTCGGTGACGTCAGCGAGTCGCTGCTCACCGAGCGGCGCATCCTCGGTGACGGCGGCTTCATCGCCACGACCGTGGTGGTCGACTCGGTCACCGGCAAGGTGGTCGCCGGGCCGACCGTGTCGGCGAAGGGCTTCTCCGAGGACCCGGAGGCGTTCAATCCGGTGATCCCGCTGGTCACCGAGGCACTCAACCGGGCCGCCTCCGACGGCATCACCGACCCACATCAGCTCCAGCAGATCGTCCGGCGCACGGTGGGGCGGTGGGTCAACGACGCGTACCGGCGCCGTCCCATGATCGTCCCGACGGTTGTCGAGGTCTGAGCCACGTCACCTCGCACGCCGGTTCACCGTTCTCGGTGGACCGGCGTCGTCGGGTCCGGGTAGGACCAACCCGTGACGAGCTGAACACGGTGGGCTGAAAACTCCGACAGGTTCAACCGATCGGCGTCCGTCTTCGTACTCCCGGTCGGCAGGCGTACCCGCGCCGGCCGGGAGGAGCATGGCGGATGGACCGCAAACGGATGACAGCCATCGGTGTCGTGGTGGCGGCGCTGGGTTTGACGGCGGCGGTGACCCTGCCGTCGTTCGCCGGGCAGAGCGCCGCGCCGGGCACCGGCGGACCGGCCGGGGCGACCGCCACCGACGGGGTGGCCCCTGAGGTGGTGGACGCGCTGCGCCGCGACCTGCGGCTCAGCCGCGAGCAGGCGGTACGGCGGCTGACCGCCGAGCGGCAGGCCGCCGGCACGGTGAACCGCTTGCGGACCAGCCTCGGCGGCGACTACGGCGGTGCCTGGCTCAGCGCCGACGGGTCCACCCTGACCGTCGCGGTGGCCGACCCGGCGCAGGCGGCGAAGGTGAAGGCGGCCGGCGCGGTCCCGAAGCAGGTGCGGCGGGCCGTCAACGAGTTGGACGCGGTGAAGAGCCGGCTCGACTCGGTGGGTCGCACGGCCACCCCGGAGATCACCGGCTGGTACGTCGACGTCGCCACCAACTCGGTGGTGGTACTCGCCCAGCCGGGTGCGGAGGCGCGGGCCCGCCGGTGGGCGGCCAACAGCGGTGCCCCCGCCGACGCGGTGCGCGTCACCACCTCCCGCGAGCAGCCGCGTCCGCTGTTCGACCTGGTGGGCGGCGAGCCGTTCTTCATCAACAACGCGGGGCGCTGCTCGATCGGGTTCTCGGTGGTGGGCGGATTCGTCACCGCCGGGCACTGCGGCCGGGTGGGGGCCCGCACCACCGGCTTCAACCAGGCCCAGCAGGGCACCTTCGCGGCGTCGTCGTTCCCCGGCGACGACTGGGCGTTCGTGCGTACCAACAACCAGTGGACCCCGCAGGGCGTGGTGACCGACTTCAACGGCGGCGTCGTGCCGGTCAACGGGTCCACCGAGGCTCCGGTCGGCGCCTCGATCTGCCGTTCCGGGTCCACCACGGGTGCCCGCTGCGGCGTGGTCCAGGCCAAGAACGCCACCGTCAACTACCCGGAGGGGACGGTCACCGGACTGACCCGGACCAACGTCTGCGCCGAGCCGGGCGACTCCGGCGGCTCCTGGATCTCCGGTGACCAGGCGCAGGGTGTCACCTCCGGTGGTTCGGGCAACTGCACCGTCGGTGGGGTCACCTTCTTCCAGCCGGTCAACGAGATCCTCCAGCGCAACAACCTGACGCTGGTGACCGCCAACAACGCCCAGCAGAGCACGCAGCCGCAGGCCCCGGCCACCGTGCCGCCGGCGCAGGCCTCGCCGCCGCCGGCCACCGGCGACACCGCCTGCGCCGGCACCGTCCGCCGCAGCGGGACCCTCACCGCCGGCCGGGCGCAGGCCCAGCCGGACGGCCGCTTCTACGTGGCACAGGCCGGTGCGCAGAGCGCCTGCCTGGAGGCGACCGGCAACGGCCGGCTGCTGCTGGAGCTGCAACGCTTCACCGGGGGCGCCTTCCAGACCGTCGCCCGTGCCGCCACCGTCGACGGGGTGGCGAAGCTCTCCGCCAACGGCGCCGCGGGGGCGTACCGGTACCGGATCACCGCGCTGAGCGGCTCGGCCTCGTACACCCTGGCGTTCTCCGCAAACTGACCGGCCGGGTGGCCGCCCGGCCGCCCACCCGCCACCGCGGGCCACGCCCGCGGTGTCCCGACAGCGGCCCCCGACCTCCACCGCCCGGTGGTCGGGGGCCGCGCCGCGTGGCGGGCGCCCTCAGGGCAGCGCCGCCACCGCCCGCGCGTACGCCACACCGGTGGCCACCGCCGAGTCGACCAGTACACCGAGCTGCGCCGGGGCGACCCCGTGCGCCAGGTCGGTGGTCACGTCGCCGGCCAGCACCAGCTCACCGTCGCCCGGTTCGTGCACGTACGCCTTGGGCAGCAGCCGGTCGTGGTTCCAGGCGTTGCAGAACGCGTACGTCTCGGCGAGCCGGTCCGCCGGCAGCCGCCGGTCCGCGAGCACCCGGGCGTGCAGGATCTCCCCGCGCTCACCGACCTGCCGGAACTGGATCACCGCCTCGTGCCACCGGCCGACCACGACACCGCCGGCCTGCACGGCGTAGCCGTCGCCGCGGCGGTCCAGCACGTCGGTGAGCATCGACAGGCGCAGCGGGACCGGCTCGTCGGCGGCCGGCGCGAGGGGCGGTTCGTCCTGCGCCGGCTCGTCGGGCCCGTCGGCGGGCAGGGGCACCACCACGCCGCAGGGCCGCTCGGCCAGCCAGGAGGCGATCCGGCCGGACTGGTGGCCGGTGCCGTTGCGGGCGTCGAAACTGCCGGCCAGCCCGGTGGCCAGGGTCAGCAGGTCGGTGCCGAGGGTCGCCACGTCCAGCTCGGCCGTCGGTCGGCCGCCGTGCCCGGGGCGGTGCACCCGCCGGTCGCCCAGTCCCGCCTCGGCGGCGACGGCGCAGACCAGCGCCCCGGCGGCGGCGAACTCCATCGCGGACAGGTCGTCGTACGGGTGGTCCAGTCGGGGCAGCTGCTCGGCGAGGATCGCCAACCCCCGCTCCGGGTGCCCGCCCAGGGCGCAGAACCGCAGGTGTGCGGCGAGCCACGGGAAGGCCGCCGGTTCCCGCCGGTGCCGCCGGTACGCCCGCAGGTGCGCCTGCCCAGCCTGCGGCGCCTCTCCGGCGCGCAGCCACGGCAGCAGCCCTGCCGCCAGGGCCCGTTCCGGCTGGTCGGTGCAGTCCACCGCGCCGGCTGTGACCGGTCGCAGGACGTCGCTCGCCGCCGCGTCGTCGCCCCAGCCGGCGAGCAGTTCGGCCCGACGGACCGGTAGGCACCCGGGGCAGCCGGCCGTCGGATCGGGCGGGGCGGCGGACCAGACGGCGTACCAGTGCCGGGCGGTCGGCTCGTCGCCGAGGTGGTCGGCGAGCCGGCAGCGTAGCTGGGCCACCAGAGCGTTCTCTTCGCCGACCCGCTCGGTCAGGTCGTCGAGGAGGGCACGGACGGTGTCCAGGCCGATCCGTGGGGTGCCGATCGCCGCTTCGACGGCGTACCGCTGGTGCCGGCGCAGCAGGTCGGCGTCGCCGGGACGCTCGACCAGCAGCTCGGGGCACCGGTCGAGGGTGGACAGGCAGCGCCGCACCGGCTCGACCAACCGCCACCGGTGGCCGTGCAGCAGGTACGCCTCCACCAGCGCGAGCCGGGCGTCCAGTGCGGACCGGGGGTCGCCGAGCGCGTCGGCGCGGGCGGCGAGCCGGTCCAGCTCCGCGAGGCGGGCCTCGCCGTCGGGCAGGTCCCGAGCGTCGTCCAGGGCGACCACCAGCTCGGGGGACCGGGCGGCCACCAGCGGGCGTCGGCCATCGTCGGGTCCGCCGGTCACCGGGTCGTCCCGCCGGGCAGCCGGCCGACGGCGGCGGCGAGCTGGCAGCCGGTGGAGATGCCGCAGTCGATGAGCTGGTCGAGCTGGTGCGGGGTCACGCCATGTTCCAGGTCGGTGGTGACCTCACCGCAGACCCGGGCCACCCCGTCGTCGTCGACGTGCACGAACGCCTTCGGCCAGAGCCGGTCGTGGTTCCAGGAGTTGCAGAAGGCGTAGAGCGCGGGGACGTACTCGATGCCGAAGGCCGGGGCGGCCATGGTGCGGACCTGGAGCAGCTCGCCGGCCTCACCGGGACGGAGGAACCAGATCAGGTTGTCGTCCCAGCGACCGACCAGGTCGCCGTCGTGGTCGGTGGACCAGGCGTAGCCCCGCCGGTCCAGTACGGCGGCGACCAGTTCGCGGCTCAACGGCCGCAGGGTCTGCGGGTGCCCGGCCAGGGGGTCCGGACCGTCCTCGAAAGCAGGCGACGCCATCGGGCATCCCTTCCTGAGGCGAATAACACGTCTGCGCGCGCGGCCCGTGCTGCGACACACGGACACGACCCGGAAAAGCGGCGATCTTCCGGGGCACGCCGTTACGGTGACTCTATGGCGGGCCGTACCTCTCAGGCGAGCCGGCGACGCGGCGCGTCGCCGCGCGGAACCACGAACAGCCGTGCCCGCCAACCAGCGAAGAAGGCCACCAAGGCCGGCAAGGCGACACCCCGGCGGCGGACGGCGGCCCGGCCCGGCCCGGCGGCGTACGTCGGGCGGGCGGTCGGTGCCCTGTGGATGGGCCTGGCGCACGGGGTCGGCTGGGCGGTGCGTGGCGCCGGCCGGCAGGTCGCCTCCGCCCGGGACCTGGACCCGGAGCACCGCCGCGACGGCGCCGGGCTGTTTGTGTTCGGCCTGGCCATCCTGAGCGGAGTGGGGATCTGGTTCTCCGGCGCCGGCCCGCTCGGCCAGCGGATCGCCGACACGGCACGGCTGTTCCTCGGCGCGATCGCGATCGTGGTGCCGGTGCTGCTGATGATCGGTGCCTGGCGGCTGATGCGTACCCCGCCGGACCCGGCGCACCGTGGACGCGGCCTGATCGGTTGGGGTTCGATGCTGGTCGCCACCGCGGCCATGCTGCACATCGGCCAGGCGCCGGTGGACGGGACGCAGCGCGACTACGCGGGCGGGCTGATCGGGGCCGGCGTCGGTGACGTGCTGAAGGCGGCGGTCACCGCCTGGGTGGCGGTGCCGCTGCTGATTCTGCTGCTCCTCTTCGGACTGCTGGTGGTCACCGCCACTCCGATCAACAAGATCCCGGAGCGGCTCGGCCTGCTCGCCGGGACTCTCGTCGCCCCGCCGGAGACCGACGCAGCCGAGGTGGTGGTCGAGAAGCCGGCCCGCCGCCGGCCCCGGAAGAAGGCCCTGCCGCCGGACCCGGACGCCCTGGACGCTCTGGACGACGACGACCCCGACGCGGTGGATCTCCAGGACACCCTGGTGCTGCCCCGCAAACCGCCGGCGAAGGTGCCGGCCAGTCGCCGGCCGGTGGAGCCGCCCGAGCACTCGCCCCCGCCGACCCGCGCCGAGCAGTTGGCGCTCACCGCGACGGACGGGGACTACACCCTCCCGCCGGCCAACATGCTCAGCAGCGGCGCCGCGCCGAAGACCCGCAGCAAGGCCAACGACGAGGTGATCGCCGCGTTGACCGGGGTGTTCGACCAGTTCGGGGTGGACGCCGAGGTCACCGGCTTCACCCGCGGCCCGACCGTCACCCGGTACGAGGTGGAGCTCGGCCTGGGCGTCAAGGTCGAGCGGATCACCCAGCTTTCCCGCAACATCGCGTACGCGGTGAAGTCTCCCGACGTGCGTATCCTGAGCCCGATCCCGGGCAAGAGCGCGGTCGGCGTGGAGATCCCGAACACCGACCCGGAGAACGTCGCCCTCGGCGACGTGCTGCGCTCCCGGGCCGCCACCAGCGACCACCATCCGATGGTGGTGGCGCTGGGCAAGGACATCGAGGGTGGCTACGTGGTGGCCAACCTCGCGAAGATGCCCCACATTCTGATTGCCGGGGCCACCGGGGCCGGCAAGTCGAGCTGCCTCAACAGTCTGTTGGTGTCGATTCTGACCCGGGCCACCCCGGACGAGGTGCGGCTGCTGCTGATCGACCCGAAGCGCGTCGAGATGACCGGCTACGAGGGCATCCCGCACCTGGTCACGCCGATCGTGACGAACGCGAAGAAGGCGGCCGACTCGCTGGAGTGGGTCGTCCGCGAGATGGACATGCGCTACGACGACCTCGCCGCCAACGGGGTCCGGCACATCGACGACTTCAACCGCAAGGTACGCAACGGCGAGATCAAGGCCCCGCCGGGCAGCGAGCGGGAGCTACGGCCGTACCCGTACCTCTTGGTGATCGTGGACGAGCTGGCCGACCTGATGATGGTCGCGCCGCGCGACGTGGAGGACTCGGTGGTCCGGATCACCCAGCTGGCCCGGGCCGCCGGCATCCACCTGGTGCTGGCCACCCAGCGTCCCTCGGTGGACGTGGTGACCGGTCTGATCAAGGCGAACGTGCCGTCCCGGTTGGCCTTCGCCACCTCCTCGCTGGCGGATTCACGGGTCATCCTGGACCAGCCGGGCGCGGAGAAGCTGCTCGGGCGCGGTGACGGTCTCTTCCTGCCGATGGGTGCGTCGAAGCCGATCCGGATCCAGGGCGCCTGGGTGACCGAGCGTGAGATCGCCGACGTGGTCAAGTTCTGCAAGGACCAGCGGGAGCCGGAGTTCCGTCCGGACGTGCTCGCCCCGGCGCAGGACAACAAGAAGAAGGTCGACGAGGAGATCGGCGACGACCTGGACCTGCTGGTGCAGGCGGTGGAGCTGGTGGTCACCTCCCAGTTCGGCTCGACCTCGATGCTGCAACGCAAGCTGCGGGTCGGCTTCGCCAAGGCCGGCCGGCTGATGGACCTGATGGAGACCCGGGGGGTGGTCGGCCCGTCCGAGGGCTCCAAGGCCCGGGACGTGCTGGTCAAGCCGGACGAGCTGGAGGAGGTCCTGGCCGGTCTGCGCGGCGGGGAGTGACGGCGAAGGCCCGCCGTTCGGCGGGCCTTCGCGTGCTGGTGCGCTCGTCGGGGTCGGGGTCCGGTGCCGCATACCGGCCGGCTGGTGCCCCGGTGCCGCGTACCGACGGGCCGTTCCCCGGTGACCGCAGGGCGGTCAGTTGAGCACGGCGGCGGCGAGCGCGACGCCGATCACCGCGCCCACGACGCTGGCGCCGGCGGCGTACCAGCCGAGCGGCTTGTCGCCGAGAACCGCGCCGACGATGCCGAGCGCCAGGCCGGCGATGCCGAAGAT
This sequence comes from Micromonospora sp. KC213, assembly GCF_004348325.1. GTDB lineage: Bacteria > Actinomycetota > Actinomycetes > Mycobacteriales > Micromonosporaceae > Micromonospora. The sequence continues at coordinate 28,543 of NZ_SMKF01000010.1, forward strand.
CACCGGTGCCACGAAGATCGCGACGACGGCGAAGACGAAGGCCAGGATCGTGCAGATCCGGGCGGCGTTGCTGCGCGGGCGGGCGGTCGCGTGCGTGTCGGCCATGACGTCCTCCGTGGTGAGAGCCGAAATCCTGCGGTCGGTTGGTCCCTACCCGTTCGGGCGGGTCAATAGACATCCCCCGTTGCCGCCTGCGAGGAATGACCGCAATCGGGCCAGCCGGTCAGTGGAAGATCTTGAGGCCGACCACGCCGGCCACCACCAGCAGCAGGCAGATGATGCGGGGCAGGTTGGCCGGCTCGCCAAGGGCCACCATGCCGACCAGTGCGGTGCCCACCGCGCCGATGCCGACCCAGACCGCGTACCCGGTGCCGACCGGGATCTCGCGCAGGGCGTACGCCAGGCCGGCCAGGCTGGCCACCATCGTCACCACGAAGACGATCGACGGGACGGGCCGGGTGAAGCCGGCGCTGCGGTCGAGGGCGACCGCCCACGCGGTCTCCAGCAGTCCGGAGACCACCAGCACGATCCAGGCCATGAGATCTCACCTCGGGATTCCGTCCCGGGCCGTCGCGGGCCACGGGACGAGTCGGGCGGGTCGCGGGCGTCTGTCCTGACCGGGTACGCCCATTGCTCGTCCGGGGCGGCCGGGACCGCCGGAGCCGACGCTAACACCGCCCATTGACCGCCTACCGGTGACGTTTCCCACCATCCATTGAGTTGAAGTTAACTTGATGTTTCATCATGGCCGCATGACCGTGTTTGTCACCGACCGGGACGTCGCCGCCGCACTGGACGCCGCCACCACCGTCGCGACCATGCGGGACGCCCTGCTGGCCGCCCACGCCGGCCGGCTCGTCGCACCACCCCGGGCGTCCGTCCCGCTGACCGGTGGACGGATGGTGCTCACCGCCGGCCACCTCACCGACCAGTGGTACGGCTTCCGCTCCTACGACACCCTGAACCTGCCCGAGTCCGAGCAGCTCGTGGTGCTGCACGACGGGCGTACCGGTGCGGTGCGGGCGGTCGCGGTCGGCGAGGAGCTGGGGTCGCGGCGTACCGGAGGGTTGGGCGGGGTGGCCGTCGACGCCCTGGCCCGCCCGGACGCGACCACCCTGGGCGTGGTCGGCTCCGGGCGGCAGGCCTGGACGCAGGTCTGGGCCGCCACGGCGGTACGCCCGCTGCGCGAGGTGACCGTGCACAGCCGGTCGGCGGCCCGGCGCGAGGCGTTCGCGGCCCGGGTTCGCGCCGAACTGGGCGTACCCGCCCGGGCCGTGGCCACCGCCCGGCAGGCGGTCGCCAACCGGGAGATCGTGGTGCTCGCCACCACCAGCGTCACCCCGGTGCTGGACGCTGCCGACCTCACCCCGGGCACCCACGTCAACGCCGTCGGCTTCAAACAGGTCGACCGGCACGAATTCGGCACCGACCTGCTGGAGCGCGCCGACCTGCTGCTCACCGACTCGCCGACGCAGGCCACCGCGTACGTTCCGCCGATGCTCGCCGCCGTCGAGCCGTACGCGGCCGGGCTGCGTGACCTGGGCGCGGTGCTGGCCGGCGCGGTCCCTGGCCGGACCGGCGCGGACCAGATCTCGGTCTTCTGCTCGACCGGCCTGGCCGGCACCGAGGTCTTCCTGCTCGACCGGTTGGTCCGGGTCGGCGCGGCCACCATCTGACCTACCCTCGCCGCCCGGCCGCCCCGCGGGGGCGGGCCGCAGATTGCGGCATTATGCCCTGTCCTGCGGACCGTTCACCCCGGTATGCCGCATTCGGCGTCCGGCCCGTGCCCGTCCGGTCGGACGACGCCCGCCGGCGCCGGGTCGCGCCGAGCGCCCGGTACCCTCGGATGGTGTCTGCCACCTCCCCTTCCGACGGTTCCAGCCCGGCGCGCCTGTCGCGACGCCACGACCACGAGCCGCCGGCCGACGTCTCCGGCCGTCGGGTCGCGCTGTTGACCCTGGGCTGCGCCCGTAACGAGGTCGACTCGGAGGAGTTGGCCGCCCGGCTGCACGCCGACGGCTGGCAGGTCACCACCGACGGCGAGGGCGCCGACGTGGTGGTCGTCAACACCTGCGGGTTCGTGGAGAAGGCCAAGCAGGACTCGATCCAGACGCTGCTCGCCGCCGCCGACACCGGGGCCAAGGTGGTCGCCGCCGGCTGCATGGCCGAGCGGTACGGGCGGGAACTCGCCGACAGTCTCCCCGAGGCGCAGGCGGTGCTCAGCTTCGACGACTACCCGGACATCGCCGCACGGCTGGACGCCGTGGTCGCCGGCGAGTCGATCGACGCCCACACCCCGCGCGACCGGCGGGAACTGCTGCCGCTGACGCCGGTCAAGCGGCGGGACGCGGCGGTGTCGCTGCCCGGCCATGGCACCCCGGCCCGCTCGGTGGTCGAGGCCGACGCGCACACCCCGGCCCACCTGCGTCCGGTGCTGCGTCGCCGGCTGGACACCGGTCCGGTCGCCTCGCTCAAGCTGGCCAGCGGCTGTGACCGCCGCTGTGCGTTCTGCGCCATCCCCGCTTTCCGCGGCGCCTTCGTCTCGCGTACCCCGGACGAGCTGCTCGCCGAGGCGGAGTGGCTGGCCAAGACCGGTGTCCGGGAGTTGGTGCTGGTCAGCGAGAACTCCACCTCGTACGGCAAGGACCTGGGTGATCCCCGGGCGCTGGAGAAGCTGCTGCCGCAGCTCGCCGCGATCGACGGCATCGTCCGGGTCCGGGCCAGCTACCTGCAGCCCGCCGAGACCCGACCCGGTCTCGTCGAGGCGATCGCCACCACACCGGGGGTGGCACCGTACTTCGACCTGTCGTTCCAGCATTCCAGCGAGCCGGTGCTGCGCCGGATGCGCCGATTCGGCTCCACCGAGCGGTTCCTGGAGCTGCTGGCCTCCGCCCGCGCCCTGGCCCCCGAGGCCGGCGCGCGGAGCAACTTCATCGTCGGCTTCCCCGGTGAGACCCGCGCCGACTACCAGGAGCTGGTCCGCTTCCTCACCGAGGCGCGGCTGGACGCGATCGGCGTGTTCGACTACAGCGACGAGGACGGTACCGAGGCCGCCGGTCTGCCCGGCAAGGTGTCCGCGGCCACCGTCCGGCGGCGCTACGACCGGCTGGCCGCGCTCGCCGACGAACTCTGCTCGCAGCGGGCCGAGGAGCGGCTGGGTTCGCGCGTCGAGGTGCTGGTCGACACGGTGACCGACGGTGTGGTGGAGGGGCGCGCGGCCCACCAGGCGCCCGAGGTCGACGGCTCCACCACCCTGGTCGCCCCGGCCGGCGGTGGGGTCGACCTGGCCGCACTGCGCCCCGGCGACCTGGTGGCCGCCACGGTGACCGCGACCGAAGGTGTCGACCTGGTGGCCGTACCGGATGAGATGATCTCGGCGGCGCCCGGCGCGGAACGGTGACGACGGGCCCGGAGGAAGCGGGGGAGTCACGTGGTGCGGTGCCAGGTACGCCACGCCGGCCACAGCGGGACACGGCCGTGACCGGCGCGACGGAATCGGCGCCGGTGGCTGCCCCGGTGCCGGTGATCAACGCGGCGAACGGGCTGACCCTGCTGCGGCTGGTGCTGGTGCCGGTCTTCGCGGTCTCGCTGGTGGGGTCGGAGATGACCCACGCCGGCTGGCGAATGGCCGCGTGCCTGATCTTCGTGGTCGCCTCGGCGACCGATCTGGTCGACGGGTGGATCGCCCGCCGGTTCGGTCTGGTCACCTCGGTCGGCAAGGTGGCCGACCCGATCGCCGACAAGGCGCTCACCGGCGCGGCCCTGGTGCTCCTGTCCTTCTACGGCGGCCTGCCCTGGTGGGTGACGGTGGTGATCCTGGTCCGGGAGCTGGGCATCACCGCGCTGCGGTTCTGGGTGATCCGGCACGGAGTGATCGCGGCCAGCCGGGGCGGCAAGGTCAAGACGGCCCTCCAGGTCCTCGCGATCACCTGGTATCTCTGGCCCATGCCGGCCGTGCTCGCCGGCGTCGGTCCGTGGATCATGGCCGCGGCCGTCGTCGTGACGGTGGTCACCGGCTTCGACTATCTCCTCCAGGCGTTCCGGCTGCGCCGTCCGGCGCGCTGATCGCGGTCCGACGCCGCGCTCGGTGCAGCGCCGGCCCGGCCACGGCACCCGGCGGTGCCGGATCCGGCGCGAGGATGAGTAGGGCAGGCGGTACAGGGAAGGGAGGGACGACATGGGGACGGACGCGAACCACGAACTGCCCGCGGGAAGCCCGGCCGCGGCGGCGGTGCACCTGCTGCACGAGCGGGGCGAGACGCTGGCCACGGTCGAGTCCCTGACCGGCGGGCTGCTCTCCGCCTCGATCGTCGAGATCGCCGGGGTCAGCGGCGTCTACCGGGGCGGTCTCGTCACCTACGCCACCGAGCTGAAGTCGCAGCTGGCCGGCGTACCCGAGGGTCTGCTGGCCGATCGCGGACCGGTCGACCCGGACGTGGCCGTCGCCCTCGCCGAGGGCGGGCGGCGGCGCTGCGGGGGAGACTGGGGACTGGCCACCACCGGTGTGGCCGGGCCGAAACCGCAGGACGGCAAGCCGGTGGGGTTGGTCTATGTCGCGGTGGCCGGTCCGATCGGGTCGGCCGTTCGGCAGCTCGATCTCGACGGCGGCCGGGAGCACATCCGATCCGCCGCGGTGATCGAGGGGTTGCGGCTGCTCGTCGAGTGCATCCGGGCCGACGGTGGGCCGGCACCGGAGGACCGCCGGGCGGCGCCGGAGGCCGGGCGGTGACCGGGTGATCGGATTTGACCGCCGGGGTGGGATGTCGTCCGGCCGGGCAACGGGTACGGTTGCGGGAAGGCTCCGGCGCGCGACGTCGGCGCCGGCGCGGCGGGCCGCGTCCGGCGCGGGCGGCAGCCCGGGCGAGAGGTGTTCCCGTCAGGGGGAGGTGCGATGGTCCTGCTACGCCGTGTGATCGGCGACGCACTGCGGGCGCGCCGGCAGGGTCAGCACCGTACCCTGCGCGAGGTTTCCACCGCCGCCAATGTCAGCCTCGGCTACCTGTCCGAGATCGAGCGCGGCCAGAAGGAACCGTCCAGCGAACTACTGGCCGCGATCTGCGACGCGCTCGGTGCCCGCCTGTCCGAGCTGCTACGTGAGGTCAGCGACACCGTTGCTCTCGCCGAGCAGATGCCGGGTGTGCTGGTGCCGGTGCAGGACGAGCCGGCCGAGCAGAAGCCGGTGTCGGCCGCGGCCGTCCGCAAGGCCACCGACCGGGGTGTCCGCCAGGTCACCTCCGACGGCAAGGTGGCCGTCCAGGTTCGGCAGGAGTCTCCGCTGAAGGCCACCCTCCGCAGCACCCGGGTCCGCGCCGGCGAGCGGGACGTGGTCTGCGCCGCCTGACGGCTCTTCACGTGGCCGGCTCTGCCGGTGCCGCGTAGGGTTGATCGCAGGTCGCGCGTGCTCTCCCGCCGTACGGATACCGGGCTGGCGTCGGGCTGCGACGATGGGGACATGCCGCGCGGCCAGGCGGATCGGTCCCGTCGCGGGCCGAGGCGCAGGCACGCTACTGAGGGGATACCGCGGAGATGGCGAACCCGTTCGTCAAGGGCTGGCACTACCTGATGGCGCTCTTCGGTACGAAGATCGACGAGCACGCCGATCCGAAGGTGCAGATCCAGCAGGCCGTCGAGGAGGCGCAGCGCCAGCACCAGGCGCTGGTCCAGCAGGCGGCGGCGGTGATCGGCAACCAGCGGCAGCTGGAGATGAAGCTCTCCCGGCAGATGTCCGAGGTCGAGCGGCTGCAGGCCAACGCCCGGCAGGCGCTCGTCCTCGCCGACCAGGCCCGCGCCCGGGGTGACGAGGCCGAAGCGGCCCGGTACGAGCAGTCCGCCCAGGTGCTCGCCACCCAACTCGTCTCCGCCGAACAGGCCACCGAGGACCTGAAGACCCTGCACGACCAGGCGCTGGCCGCCGCCGCCCAGGCCCGCCGCGCGGTCGAGAACAACTCGATGATCCTTCAGCAGAGGCTCGCCGAGCGCACCAAGCTGCTCAGCCAGTTGGAGCAGGCCAAGATGCAGGAGAGCGTGGCCCGTTCGCTGGAGTCGATGTCGGCGATCACCGCCGGCGGCAACGTCCCCACCCTCGACGAGGTACGCGACCGCATCGAACGCCGCTACGCCACCGCCATGGGCCGGGCCGAGCTGGCCGGCAACTCGGTCGAGGGGCGGATGCTGGAGATCCAGAGGTCGACCCTGGACGCGGCCGGGTCGTCCCGGCTGGAACAGATCCGGGCCAGCATGGCCGGTGAGCGGTTGGCCGGCGAGCCGGAACGGCCCGCCGCGCAGCAATCGGCCGATCCGGGCGTGGCCAAGCTCGACGAGATTCGGGCCAGCATGAGCCGCGAACGCGGCACCGGGAACACCAGCGCCGCCGGCTGAGCGGCCGGCACGAGGAGGTACGGGTGGCCGACGAGCGGACGCGACACTTCCGTCGGCTGCGCCGACTGCGGCGCTCCGCCCGATGGTGGACGGTGACGGCCGGTGGGCTCGGCGGCGCGGCGGCGGTGCTGACGCCGTACGCGGGCATCGGGCTGCCGGACGCGGCGTGGGCCGCCGGGGCGGGCAGCGCGCTGGCACTGGCCGCCTGGCGTTGGCTCGACCTGCGGGCTCTCGCGGCGCGTCCGGCCCCACCCGCTCTCGACCCGGCCGAGGCCGCCGCCCGGTCGCGGGCCCGTCTGGTCGCCGCCGTCGAGCGGCTCCCGGTCGGTCCGGGCGTGCTCGCCGAGGCCCGACGGTTGCGGGCTCGGCTCGCGCTGCGTGGCACCGCCGCCGCCGGTGCGTGGGCCCGGCTGGACCGGGCGGCGCTCACCCTCGCCGGCATGGCGCCCCGGCTCACCGGGCTGGCCGAACCGGCGGTGCTGGAGGCCGCCGCGGCCGACCGGTCCCTCCGCGACCTGGCCGCCCGGGTGGCCAGTGTGGAACGTGCCCTGCGGTTCGCCCCGCCGGAAGCCCGGCCCCGGCTGGCCGAGGCACATCGCGCCCTCGCCGGTCAGTTGGACGACGGGGTGACCGCGTACGAGGGGCTGGTGGCGGCCGCGGCCGGGTACGTCGCCGAGGACGTCCGCCCGAGCACCGAGCACCCGGCGGCGTCCCGGCTGACCGAGGCGACCGACCTGCTGCACGGCGTGGCGTCGGCGCTGGCCGAGCTGCGCGCCGTGCGCCGCTCCTAGCCGACGGAGGTCGCGCCAGGTTGCCCTGGCCTTGACCGCGAAGACGGCAACCTGCCGCGACCCGGTCTGCTCACCTCCGTATGCGGGGCGCCGGGCCGGGCGCGGGTCGGCGGGTCAGGCCGGGGTGGTGACCGGCACCGGGGCGGTGAAGGGCGACTCGCCCACCACGTTGAACGAGCGGATCCGGTAGTGGTAGGTCACGCCCCGGGCCAGACCGGAGTTGGTGAACCCCCGGCCGGTGACGGTGAAGGTGGCGACCTCCCGGGTGAACGCCGGGTCGAGCGCGCGCTGCACCGCAAAGCCCGACCCCGGCCCACTCGGGACGCTCGACGCCCAGGTCAGCACCACCCTCGCGGTGTCCGGGCCGGGAGCGGTCACCGCGACGGCCAGCCCGGAGGGCACTTCCGGGATCGGTGGGGTGATCACCGTGGCCAGCGTCGACCAGGGCGACACCGCACCCAGGTAGGTGGTCCGGACCCGGTAGTAGTACGTGGTGTCCGGGGCGACCGCCGGGTCGAGGTGCTGCTCCGCCACCCCGATCGCGGTGGTGGCCGGGCCGCTGGTGAAGGTCGGGTTGGTGGCCCGCTGCACGTCGATCCCGGTGGCGAAGGAACGGTTGGTCCAGCGCAGAGCCACCCGCAGCGGCCCGGCCGGCGGGATCTGTGCGCTCATCCCGGTGGGGGCGGCCAACCCCACCGACGCGGGGACGCTGTTGGACCAGGCCGAGCAGCTCGCCGCGTTCTCCGCCCGGATCCGGTAGTGGTACGTCACGCCGGGGGTGACCGTCGCGTCGGTGTACCGGGTGGCGGTGGCCGCCACGGTGATCGTGGTGACGCCGTTGGTGAAGGCCGCGTCGGTGGCCCGTTGCAGCAGGTGGCTGGTGGCCGGCGGGCGGCTGCCGTTGCCGGTCCAGGTCAACGCGATCGCCGGGAGGGCGGTGGCCGAACCGGGTGCCGGGGTGGCGGTGAGCCCGGTCGGCCCCTTCGGCGAGACCCGGAACACCAGCGGCCGGCTCATGCCCAGGTCACGCAGGCCGGCGGCGCTGCTGGACCAGCGGTACTCCCAACCCAGGTTGACCATCTGGTTGACCACGGTGGCGGGGCGGCCGTCGAGCGGGCTGACCGGGGCGGCCCCCACCCGGACCCCGGCCGGCCGGCTCGGGTCGAGCAGCCGGAGACTGTCGCCGATCCGGAACGGTAGCGGCGGGACGACCGGCCGCAGCGCCAACACCACATCCTCGCCCGGGTTCACCCGGATGGTCTCCTTCCACCCCAGCTCGCCCGGTTCCGGTGGCCGAACCGTGCCGTCCCGGCCGACCCGGTTGACCAGTTGGGCGTCGCAGCCGTCCAGGTGGACGCTGTGGGTCTGCCGGCCGGTGCCGGTGATCCGCCAGAGCTGGGTGCCGTCGGCGGTGGTGCCCGGTGTGCTCGGGTCGGCGGTCACCACGACCTCGGTCGCCGGGTCGGTCGGGCCGAGCGGCAGCGCCGTCGGACCGAGGGGGCCGGCGTGCGGGTGGGCGACGCCGAGCCGGGCGGCCTGCCGCCCGTGCCCCGGCTCGAAGACCGGGCCGACGGTCTTCACCTCGATCGGCAGAGTGACCGGGTGGGTCGCCCCGGGCGGGATGAAACTCGCCGTCACCGCGTGCGCCGGCACCACGGTCCGCCGGTCGGTACGGGTGGCGAAGGCGGCGTCGTACTCCGGCTGCGGCACGATCGGCGGGCGTTGGCTGGCCGCGTACGCCCCGGGCAGGCGTTGGGCGAGCCGGGCCAGGTCGTACGGGGCGGCCGGGATGCCGGCCACACGGAACTGCAACAGGGTACGGGTGTTCGGGCCGTACCCGGGGTGGGTGCCGGGGGGTCCGCCCTCGGCGCGACGGCCCGCGGCACCGGTGTGCTGGTCGTACCGGGGATCGAAGCAGGGCAGCGGGGCCGGGGCGTCGTTGTGGAGGATCAGCGTGCCGCCGGGCGGGACGGTGGAGAAGTCGACCACCACGTCGGCCCGCTCGCCCGGGGCGAGCAGCAACGCGTGGCCGTCCACGTTGAGCACCGTGGGGTCACGCCGGTCGTACCGGTAGCCGACCGGACGGTGCGGCACCACCACCGGGGCGGGCAGCAGCCCGCACTCGTTGCCGATCTGGATCATGCGGGGGCCGGCGGCCGTGGGGTCGGGGACGCCGCCGTCGCGGCCGTCCACCGGCCAGTCCGTCGGGCGGCCGGCCGCCCGGACCGCCTCCACCATCGGCACCTCGCCCGCCCCGGCGTCGGCCAGGGTGCCGTCGGGCCGCCACATCGGGCCGTCCGAGCGGGCCCGGTAGATCGCCAGGTTGAGGCTGCGGTCGGCGCAGGCGTTGAGGATCCGGAACCGGTACGCCTTCGGCTCGACCGTCAGGTACGGGTACGCGACGCCGTTGACCAGCGGGGTGTCGCCGTATGCGGCGGGAACCGCGCTCGGGTGCGGCAGCCCCGGCACCTGCGGCGGCTCCTCCGGCGCGGCGACCGGGTCGTGGTGCGGGTTCGGCACCGGTCCGACCGCGACCGCGTCCCCGATCTCGGCGGTCCACGGGCCGTAGTCCCAGCGGCCGGTCGGGTTGCGCCCCGACTCCCGGTACGGGTCCTGGCGTGGCTGGTAGACGTGCGGGTGCCAGAGGCTGCCCCGGGCGCCCCACCGGTCCCGGTCCCAGGTGGGGTCCTGGGCGGCGAGTTGGGCGTCGTCGGGCACGAAGGTCTTGTCCTGGATCACCAGCGGTAACTGGTCGGCGGGGAGCACCCCGTCGGCCACCAGCCGTTCCTCGGCGGGGTCGGTGAGCAGGTAGAGCGCGAGCTGCCCGGAGTAGACGGTCAGCCGGGACAGACCGAGGGTGTTGTCGTGCAGCCACATCAGTCGGCCGCTCTGTTCGTTGGGGAAGTACAGGGTGGTGGCGCCCGCGCCGGGGGGTGGCATGTCCGGCACGTGGGCCAGGCCGGGGCCCGTCGGGTACGGGGTGATCTCACCCGCCGGGGTCACCCACTGCCACGGGTTGCCGGCGCTGATCCAGCCGGTCTGCGCGCCGGCCAGGTGGAGCACGGCGCGGTTCTGCGGGTATGGGGCCGGTCCGTCCAGCGGCCCGCCGCCGGCGCCGTCCAGTGTGCCGTCGACGGGCAGGAAGAGTTCGCCGGCCCGGCCGGTGGGGAGCTGGTTGATGAACGTGATCCGGACCGGCCGCCCGCGCCGAGCGATGATCATCGGCCCGAGGTGGTACGGCCGCTCCGGGGCGACGACCGTGTTGTGTCCGTCCGGGTCGGTGCCGAGGTTGAGCTGGCGGTAGCCGCGCAGCCGGGTGCCGGGCAGGTCGCGGTGCAGCCGTTGGGTGTACTCGGCGAGCCCGATCTCGTAGTAGTCGCAGCCCGGGTAGCGGGTGGTATCGGGCGCCGCGACCGGTAGCTGCCGGTCCCCTCCGGTGCTGCCGGCCGGGCCCGGCAGCGGCAGCGGATCGACGAACTTGCGGATGCCGGTGCCCGGCACCACCTGCCCGTCCGCGTCGAGGGTGGGCAGCGGGCTGTGCGCGTGGTTCGGCACCGTGCCGAAGCAGCGCGGCAGGGCGGCCGGGTCGAGGCTGGCCGGCGCGGAGGCGGGCACCGACTCGGCGACCCGGGCGGCGGGCACGGTCGGGGTGTGGCGTGAGGTGCTCCGGGCGGCACGGCCGGTCCAGCCCGGCCGGAACATGCGGAACAGGGCCATGGCTCTCCCCGGGACGGGCGGGTACGGCCGCCACCCCGGCGTGGTGGGCGTGCCCGCTGTTGACGATCGGTGAGCGGTTCACCGCAGCATGCGACGGCCAGGGCGGGGATGGAAGTACCTGTTCGTCCTGATCTCGGGGAAACTTGCCGGTTCGTGGAAGTTCCACGGTCAACGGGGTGCGGGTTGGCAGACCGGGCACCAGTAGGTCACCCGCTCGCCGAGTTCCGCCTTGTGGATCGCGGTCCCGCAGCGATGGCACGGCTGCCCGCGCCGGCCGTACACGTGGCTGGTCCGCCCCCGGTGCAGCGAGCCGGTGGTGCTCTGCGTCCACCGGCCCCGGTTGGCGGCCAGCAGCCGCTGTGCCAGAGCCACCGTGCCGGCCAGGTCGGGCACGTCGCGTACCGGGGTCCACGGCGAGACGCCGCGCAGGAAGAGCAGCTCGCAGGCGTAGAGGTTGCCCACCCCGGCCAGGTTGCGCTGGTCCAGCACGGCCTCGCCGATGGTGGCGTCCGGGTGCGCGGCGAGCCGACGGACCGCCTCGGCCGGATCCCAGTCCGGCCCGAGCAGGTCCGGGCCGAGGTGTCCGACCAGGGACTGCTCCTCGGTGGTCGGCACCAGCGCCAGGTCGTGCAGGTGATAGCCGACGGCCACGGCCCCGGCGCTGCGCAGCACCACCCGGATCAGGTGCGCCGGCCGCGCGGTCCAGCGCTCCCCCGGGGCATAGGTCCGCCAGGTGCCGTCCATCCGCAGGTGCGAGTGCAGGGTCAGGGGTGCGGCTGCGGGGACATCCGGCGGCGCGGCCAGCCGAAGCAGCAGGTGCTTACCCCGGCTGACGCAGTCGCGGACCGTCCAACCGGCCAGGTCGGTGGTGGCCAACTGCGGCACCCGCAGGTCGCTTCCGCTCAGCCGCGCTCCCGCCAGCGCGCGGTGCAGCACGCGGGCGGTGTTCCAGACGGTGTCACCTTCGGGCATGCCACCATCCTCCCTCGCCCGAGCAGAACTCGCATGTGTCGCCTTTTGTGCGGTCCTTTCCGTAGATCACGGGATAGTGCCCCATTAATCGGGCAGATCTGATCAAGGTGGTCCAGACCAGGTCGGCGGCCGGGTCAGGTCGGGGCTGCGGTCAGGGACGCTCGTCCGGGCGGGGCGGGCGGACCATGTCCTGGTAGCGGGGGTGACTGGCGCCGTACACGGCGAAGTTCAGCCGGGCGTGGGTCAGGCTCAGCTCACCGTTCGGCCCGCCGCGCACCTCGTCGGCATCGGCGTCGCCCTGCCCGTCGTCGGTCCAGAAACAGACCGGGCAGGTGCCCCCACCGGTCCGGGACGCGCAGCAGGGACAGGCCGCCGGAACCCAGAGCTCACCCACGGGAAGCAAGCTTTCCACATCGGAGACGCGAGCACGGCGGGGGTGGTCGACCCCTGCGACGGCGGCTCCGCGGTGCCGGTCAGCCGGACGGCGTACCGGTCACCCGGACCAGGTCGCCCGGGCCGACCCCGAGCAGGTCGACGGCCCGCCCCCGGTTCACCGCCACCGCCAGCAGGCCGGCGGCGTCCACGTAGAGCACCAGCGTGCCGTGCGGCGCGTCGCCGAAGGTGCGCCCGCGTACGGCCGGACGACCGGCGACGTACGGCTCGCCGGGCAGCGTGTCGAGCAGGCCGGCCCCGGCGGCGAGTTGCACGTTGCCGAAGTGGTCGACGGTGAGCACCTCGGCGGCGAACCCGTCGGCCTCGCGGCGCAGGACCGGCTCGGGCAGGCGTACCAGGGTTGCCGGGTCGACGGCCCGCCCGGCCTCGGCCGGCGGCCCGCCCAGCGCGAGCCGGGCCGCCACCGGGGCGAAGACGTCCCGGCCGTGGAAGGTGGGTGACACCGTCGGGGCCAGCCAGTCCGGGTTGGTCAGCTCGACCGCCGCGCTCACCCCGCCCAGCGCGGCGGCGGCCGGCAACAACAGGCCGTTGTCCGGCCCGACCAGCAGCCCGCCCGGCGTCACCAGGGCGACGCCGCGCCGGGAGGTGCCGACCCCCGGGTCGACCACGCCGACGTGTACGCCGTACGGCAGGAACGGCACGGTCTGGGCGAGCACCGCGGCGCCGCGCCGGACGTCCGCGGGGGCCACCAGGTGGGTCACGTCGATCACCCGCACCGCCGGGGCCAGCCTCGCGACGACCCCGTGGCAGGCGGCCACGAAGCCGTCGGTGAGCCCGTAGTCGGTGGTCAGCGAGATCCAGGCGGTCGGGGTCATGCCCGAAGGCTAGGCCATTCCGGACATCGGCATGACCCACGCCGGGCCGTCCGCGCAGTGTGGCACCGCGCGGGCGGCCGGCTCCCGGGCGCACCGGCGGGTGCCGGACCCGCAGAGGGTGACCGTTTCGACACCCCGGCCTGCCGCCGCCAGGGGCACCTCCTGCATGGCCAGCGCCGGATTCCGGTATCCGCTGGCGGCCATCACCGGCCCTCGCGGCGCTGCGGGCCAGCAAGGTCCAACGGCTCGACGCCGCCCGCAGCAGGGACATGGCCGACCGTAGGGTGACGGGTCGGCCCGTCACCGGGCAGACTTTCCGGGTGACAAAACACCCTCGTGCCCAGACGATCACCGTGCTGCTCCTGGTCGGCCTCGGGCTCACCGCCTGTGGTGACGACCCCGAACCAGGGGACCCCTCGTGGGCCAACGGTTCCCCGACGCCGGCCACCGCCGAGGCCGCGCCCGCGGAGGCGCCGCAGGAGAGCCCGGCCGGGGGCCGGGGAGCCCGCCGGCCGGCGGAGAGCCCGTCGACGCCGCCGTTCACCATGCCGAAGCGGGACCCGGCCGCGCCGGCCGCGCGCAAGGTGGTCGACGCGTTCAAGGCCGCCGGGCTGACGGTGACGAACGTGCGCGACCGCAGCGCCGACTGTGGACCCGACGGAGCCGGTCTCGGCTGCGCCGAACTGCTGGTCACCGACGCGGTCCGGGTCTACGTCTTCCCGGACGAGGCGAATGCCAGCAACCAGAGCGACGTCTGGGGTGCCGACGCCTACCGGGAGGGGGCCGTGGTGCTCAGCTACGCCGGCACGAAGACCAGCGGCGCGGAGCGCAAACGCTACAACGACGTCCTGGCCAAGCTGGGCTGAGCCGGCAGCGCCCGGCTCCGGCAGCGTGGGTCGGCCCGACCGGGGCCGGCCGCAGGCCGGGTGCGGCGGCTCGGGCCGGGGGTTGCGGCCCCGGGCCAAGGGCGGCGCCGGCCCCCGGCGCCGGTCAGCCGCGTAGCCGTAGCCCGCGCGGGGTGGCCCGGAAACCGGCGGCGGTGAGCGCGTCGCGCAGCGGCGAGGAGCGCACCGCCTCGCCGTCGGCGCGTTCCACCGACATCGCGCCGAGCGCCCCGGAGTGAACCGCGTCGGCCAGCGCCTTGCCCGCGGCAGCCAACGCGTCGCCGTCGTCGGTGAAGGAGAGAATCGTCCGCCCGCCCCGCTCGACGTAGAGCACCAGGTCACCACCGACCAGCACCACCAGCGCACCGGCCTTGCGCCCGGCCCGGTGCCCGCCGGCCGGGAGGGCACCGTCGCCGGAGTCGACCACCCGTTCCGGCCACGGCAGCGCGGCACCGTACGGGTTGGCCGGGTCGGTGGCGGCGAGCACCAGCGTCGCGCCGCCCCGACCGCGCCCCCCGTCGGCCGGGTCGGTGAGGGCCCGGATCCGGTCCACCGCCCCGGGCACCGCGAACTGGGCCGCTCCCAGCCCCTCCACGAAGTAGCCGCGCCGGGCCGCCCCGCGTTCCTCCAGTGCGGACAGCACCGGGTAGACCGCGGCGAACCCGCCGGTCACCTGCTCGGCGACCACCGCGCCACGGGTCACCACCCCGTGCCGCTCCAGCAGCACATCGGCCAGAGCCGCGGCCCGCCGGGTCGGGTCGGTGTCCCGCTCCGGCAGCCGCGACCAGCGACCGGCCACGGTGGGCGGGCCGCTGCGGCTGGGCAGCGCCATCCGGCCGGGACGGCGGTGCCGGGTACGCGGGGCGGACGGCCGGGACCGGTGCGCCCCGCCGCCGCCGAGCACCGCCCGCAGCGGGGCGAGCGTGTCGTTGGTGAGGTGACCGGCCCAGAGCAGATCCCACACGGCGGCGATCAGCGCCGCGTCGTCGGGGCCGCCCACCCGGTCCGACAGGGCGCGGAAGAACAGCGCCTGCCCGTCGGCGAGCGCGTCGAGCACCGCGGCGTGCAGCGGGGTGAGCGCCAGGGCGTCATCCGGTGGCGGCAGCAGCAGCCCGGCGGCGTCCGCGTACGCCAGGGTGACCCAGCCGTCCCCGCCGGAGATGGCGCCGGAGCCGGCCCAGAGCACCTCGCCGCTGGCGCACAGCTCGTCGAGCTGGGCGGGGGAGTAGTCGGCGACCCGGGCCGGCAGGACGAGCCGTTCCAGCGCGGACGCGGGCACCCTCGCCCCCTGGAGCTGTTCGACGGCGACGGCCAGGGCGTCCACCCCCCGGGCGGACGAGCCGACCTGCTGCCAGCGGGGCAGGAACGCGGCCAGCGCCCTCGGCGGCACCGGCTCGATCTCCCGGCGCAGCGCGGCGAGGCTGCGTCGGCGCAGCAGCCGCAGCACCTCGGCGTCGCACCACTGGGTGCCGACGGTGTCCGGCGCGAACTCTCCCGAGACCACCCGGCCGTTGGCGGCGAGCCGGCGTAGCGCCTGCTCGACCACGAAGACGCCGAGCCCGAACCGGGCGGCGCAGGTCGCCGCGGCGAACGGCCCGTGGGTACGGGCGTACCGGGCGACCAGGTCGCCGAGCGGGTCAGCCACCGGGGCGAGGTACGCCTCGGCGACCCCCACGGGCAGCGCCACGCCGAGCGCGTCGCGCAGCCGGGCGGCGTCCTCGACGATGACCCAGCGTTCCTCCCCGGCGATGCGGACCCGCAGTACCCGGCGTGCCGCGGCCAGCTCGGTGAGCCACGCCGCCGGTACGCCCCGATCGGCCAGTTCCGCCTCGGTGAGGTCGCCGACGACCCGGAGCAGCTCGACGACGTCCTCGGCGTCTCGGGGGCGGCGCTGCTCGGTGCGCCAGCGCACCTGCCGCTCCGTCTCGGCCAGCACCGCCGGGTCGAGTAGTTCCCGCAGGTCGACCCGGCCGAGCAGTTCGCCGAGCAGGGCGGAGTCCAGCGCCAGCGCGGCGGCACGCCGCTCCGCCAGGGGCGCGTCGCCCTCGTACAGGAACGCGCCGACGTACCCGAAGAGCAGCGAGCGGGCGAACGGCGAGGGACGTTCGGTCTCCACCTCGACCAGCCGCACCCGGCGGGCGGCCAGATCGCGCATGTGCTGGGCCAGGGCCGGCTGGTCGAAGACGTCCTGGAGGCATTCCCGGGCGGCTTCCAGGGTGACCGGGAAGTCGGCGTACTCGCGGGCGACGTCGAGCAGTTGGGCGGCGCGTTGGCGCTGCTGCCAGAGCGGCTGGCGGCGGCGCGGGTCGCGGCGGGGCAGCAGCAGGGACCGGGCCGCGCACTCGCGGAACCGGGACGCGAACAGCGCGGAGGTGCCGACCGACTCCTCCACCAGTTGGCTGATCTCGTCAGGGTCGAAGACCACCACGTCGGCGCCGGGCGGACTGTCGGCGGTGTCGGGCAGGCGCACCACGATCCCGTCGTCCGACGGCAGCACCTGGGCGTCCACCCCGTACCGTTCGGTGAGCCGGCGACCGATCGCCAGCGCCCAGGGCCCGTTGACCCGTGCGCCGAGCACGCTGTGCACGGCGAGTCGCCAGTCGCCCAGCTCGTCGCGGAACCGCTCGACGATGACGGTACGGTCGTCGGGCAGGGACCGGGTAGCGGCCTGCTGCTCGCGCAGGTACGCCAGCAGGTTGCCGGCGGCCCAGTCGTCCAGGCCGCCGGCGCGCAGCGCGGCGAGCGCCTCGTCGTCGCCGTGGCGCAGCAGGGCACGCATCCGGGCGCCGATGGCCCGACCCAGCTCCACCGGCCGACCGAGCTGGTCGCCCTTCCAGAACGGCATCCGGGCGGCCTGGCCCGGGGCGGGGGAGACCAGCACCCGGTCGGGAGTGATCTCCTCGATCCGCCAGGACGAGGACCCGAGCAGGAAGACGTCACCCACCCGGGACTCGTAGACCATCTCCTCGTCGAGTTCGCCGACCCGGGCGGCGCGTTCCGCGCCGGCCAGGAAGACCCCGAACAGCCCCCGGTCGGGGATGGTGCCGCCGCTGGTCACGGCGAGCCGCTGGGCGCCGGGGCGGCCGGTGAGCACGTCCGTGGCGCGGTCCCAGACCAGCCGGGGGCGCAGCTCGGCGAAGGCGGTCGACGGGTAACGCCCGGAGAGCATGTCCAGTACGGCGTGCAGCGCCGAGTCGGGCAGCTCGGCGAAGGGAGCGGCGCGGCGCACCAGCGCCGCCAGGTCGCCGACCCGCCACGGGTCGAGGGCCACCATGGCGACGACCTGCTGGGCCAGGACGTCGAGCGGGTTGCGGGGGTAGTGCAGCTCCTCGATGGCGCCGGTGGCCATCCGCTCGGCGACCACCGCGCAGGAGAGCAGGTCGCCCCGGTGCTTGGGGAAGACCACGCCCCGGGACACCGCGCCGACCTGGTGCCCGGCCCGGCCGACGCGTTGCAGGCCGGCGGCGACGCTGGGCGGCGCCTCGATCTGGACCACCAGGTCGACCGCGCCCATGTCGATGCCGAGCTCCAGGCTGGAGGTGGCGACCACGGCGGGCAACTGCCCGGACTTGAGGGCCTCTTCGATGTGCTTGCGTTCCTCCCGGGAGACGCTGCCGTGGTGCGCCCGGGCGATCACCGGTGCGGCGCCGACCGCCCCGCCGGACTGCGCCATCACCTGCGCCGGCGCCCGGCCGGCGCCTACCGGCCCGACGCGGAGGTGATCCGCCGCGACGTGGTCCGGGCCGCCGCCGTGCGCGCCCGGGGCGCCCGGCCGCTGCCCGCCCGGGGTGGCGGCCAGTTCCTCGGCGGCCAGTTCGTTGAGCCGGGCGCAGAGCCGTTCGGCGCTGCGCCGGGAGTTGGTGAAGACGATGGTCGAGCGGTGCGCCCGGATCAGGGAGAAGACCCGCTCCTCGACGGCCGGCCAGATCGAGGCGCGGCGCGGGCCGAGGCCGCCCGGCTCGTCCTCGGGTTGCTCCTGTTCGTCGAGGCGGGTCATGTCCTCCACCGGGACCTGGACACTCACCTCGATGGTCTTGGCGATGGCCGGTTGCACCACGTCGACCGGGCGGCTGCCGCCCAGGAAGCGGGCGCAGGCGTCGATCGGCCGGACGGTGGCGGACAGGCCGATCCGCTGCGCGGGACGGTCCAGCAGCTCGTCGAGGCGTTCCAGGGAGAGCGCCAGGTGGGCGCCGCGCTTCGTCCCGGCGACCGCGTGCACCTCGTCGACGATCACCGTCTCCACGCCGCGCAGGGAGTCGCGTGCGGCGGAGGTGAGCAGCAGGAAGAGCGACTCCGGGGTGGTGATGAGGATGTCCGGCGGGGTGCGGGCGAAGGCGCGGCGTTCGTCGGCGGGAGTGTCGCCGGTACGCATGCCGACGGTGATCTCCGGTGGGGCGACGCCCAGCCGGGTGGCGGCCTGCCGGATACCCGCGAGGGGAGCCCGCAGGTTGCGCTCGACGTCGACCGCGAGGGCCTTGAGCGGGCTGACGTAGAGCACCCGGCAGCGGTGTCGTGCCTCGGCCGGTGCCGGCTGGCGGGCCAGTCGGTCCAGCGACCAGAGGAACGCGGCCAGGGTCTTGCCGGACCCGGTCGGGGCGACGACCAGGGCATGACGGCCGGCGGAGATCGAACGCCAGGCGCCGATCTGGGCGGCGGTGGGCGTGGCGAAGGCGGCACGGAACCATTCCCTGGTCGCCGCGCCGAACCCGGCCAGCACATCGGGCCCGGAGGCTGCGCCCGCCTGACCGCGGCCCGCCCTACCGGTACCTGCCTGGTCGCTCATGGCACCATCCTGCCTGCTCGGTGTGACATCACCACCGGCCCGGACGCTGTCGGTACAGCAGCGGTTCTCATTCGAAGGATCAGGTACGAGACCGTTAAGTCCGCCGTAACTGGTTGCTAGTGAGCCGCAACATAAAGTAACTTCACTGCAGCGCGTCGGGCGAGGGAGGATCGGATGACCGTCGAGCGGCACGGCCTCAGATCCGGAACCGATGTGCTGATCCGCAAGGTCGACAGCCATCTGGCTGCCGTCCGCAGCAGCCTGCGCGGCCCCGATCTGGAACTCGCCGAGCGTCTCGCCCGCTCCCTGCGTGAGCTGGTCGTCTCCACCGCCCAGGCCAGCGCCGCCGACCGGGCTCAGGTGCGGGCCGCGGTGCACTACTTCGTACTGCGTCGGGAGAGCCGCGGCAACCTGCTCTCGGTGCGCTCCCTGACCGCCGCCCAGCGCGTGGTCAACAAGGTCGCCCGGCAGCTCGGCCGACCGGACCTGCTGGTCGAGGTGGCGCGCTGGGATCGGGAGCCGTCCGTCCCGGTCGGCGAGGTCATCCTGCGCTGACCCGCGCTCCGGCGGGGTGGTTTCCCTGCCTCGGTCGGGCGGGCGGCCGTGCCGTTGCGCGCCGGCAGGTGGCCGCTTCGCGTCCGCGCCGACCAACCGAGGGCCAAGTAGGCATATTTCGGTAAAATCACCCATGGGTCCACGAACTGGCGTGTGATCAGTGCTGGCCGGGACGATCCGACCCGGTGCGTGCCGCCAGCTCAACCGGGGGAGGACGGGTGCTCGTACTGCTGCTCCTCCACCTGGTGGCGGCACTGCTCGCGCCGCTGCTGGTGCGGTGGTGGGGTCCGCGTGCCTGCTACCTGCTGGCACTCGCGCCGGCTGCCGCCCTCGGCTGGGCGTTGACCCGGACGCCGCAGGTCCGCGACGGCGGCGCGGTCGTCGAGACGTACGGCTGGATCGGCCAGCTCGACCTGGACGTCGCGTTCCGGATGACGACGCTGTCCTGGCTGATGACCCTGCTGGTCGGCGGGGTCGGGGCGCTGGTGCTGGTCTACTGCGGGCGCTACTTCGACCGGGGCTCGGTCGGGCTCAGCCAGCTGCTGGCGGTGCTGGTCGCCTTCGCCGGGGCGATGCTCGGCCTGGTGCTCGCCGACGACCTGCTGCTGCTGTTCGTCTTCTGGGAACTGACCACCGTCTTCTCGTACCTGTTGATCGGGCACGACGCCGAGCGACGCTTCACCCGATGGGCCGCCGCCCAGGCGTTGACCGTCACCACCCTCGGCGGCCTGGCGATGCTGCTGGGCTTCCTGGTGCTCGGCGAACACGCCGGTAGCTACCGCTGGTCGGTGATCGCCGAGGCGCCGCTGCCCGGAGGCGCCGGTCAGGTCGCCGCGGTCCTGCTGATCCTCACCGGGGCACTGGCCAAGTCGGCGATCATCCCGTTCCAGTCCTGGCTCCCGGTCGCGATGGCCGCCCCCACCCCGGTCAGTGCCTATCTGCACGCGGCGGCCATGGTCAAGGCCGGCGTCTATCTGATCGGGCTGCTCGCCCCGGTCCTCGCCGACACCGGACCGTGGCGGCCGGTGGTGCTCATTCTCGGCCTGGCAACCATGATCGCCGGCGGCACGGCCGCGCTGCGGCAGTCCGACCTCAAGCTGCTGCTGGCGTACGGGACGGTCAGCCAGCTCGGGCTGCTGGCGGTGGTGCTCGGCGTCGGCACCGCCGACGCCGCGCTCGCCGGGGTCGCCATGCTGCTGGCGCACGCCCTGTTCAAGGCGGCTCTCTTCCTCGTCGTCGGCATCATCGACCACCAGGCCGGTACCCGCGACCTGCGGCAACTCAGCGGACTCGGCCGGCGGGCGCCGGTGCTCGCCGGGGTGGCCACGCTCGCGGTCGCGTCGATGGCCGGGGTGCCGCCGCTGCTCGGCTTCGTGGCCAAGGAGGCCGTCTTCGCCGTGCTCGTTAGTCGGCCGCTGCTGCTCGCCGGCCTGGTGGCGGGGACGGTGCTCACCGCGGCGTACAGCATCCGGTTCCTCTGGGGCGCCTTCGCCACCCGGCCCGGCGTGATGCCCACCGATGCCGCCCCGGCGCCGCTGCCGATGCTGGCGCCCGCGGCCCTGCTGGCCGTCGCCGGGCTGGTCGCCGGCGCCGCGGCCACCGCCCTGAACGGGCTACTGCGCCCGTACGCCGAACTCTTCGGCCCGCCGCACGAGAAACTGGCGCTCTGGCACGGCCCCACCCTGGCGCTCGGCCTGTCGGCCCTGACCCTGGCCGGTGGTGTGCTGCTGCACGCGACGCGCGGCCGGCTCACCCCGGTGCTGGCCCGGCTCCATTCGCCGGTCACCGGCAACCAGGGGTACGAGTGGCTCACCCGGCACTTCGACCGGCTGGCCACCGAGATCACCGGCGCGACCCAGCGCGGTTCCCTGCCGCTGTACCTGGGCACCATCCTGCTCACGCTGGTGCTGGTACCCGGCGGCACCCTGCTGGTCACCCGTCCGTGGGCGGAGCGGATCGCTCTCTGGGACACCCCGTTGCAGCTGGTGGTGGTATTGGTGGTCACGGTCGCGGCGGTGCTCGCGGTCGGCGCCCGCCGCCGGCTCACGGCAATGCTGCTGGTCGGGATGACCGGCTACGGCACGGCGATGCTGTTCGTGCTGCACGGCGCCCCCGACCTGGCGTTGACCCAGTTCCTGGTGGAGACCGCCAGCATCGCGGTCTTCGCGCTGGTGCTGCGCCGGCTGCCGGAACGCTTCTCCGCCCGTCCGCTGCGCCGCGCCCGTTTCGGGCGGCGGCTGATCGGGGTCGCCGTCGGCGTGGTCCTGTCCGGTCTCGCCCTGGTCGCCACCACCGCCCGCACCGCCGAGCCGATCTCGGTGGCCTTTCCCGACCTGGCGGTCCTGCAGGGGTACGGCCGCAACGTGGTCAACGTGATCCTGGTCGACATCCGGGGCTGGGACACCACCGGTGAGATCTCCGTGCTGGTGGTGGCCGCCACCGGGGTGGCCAGCCTGGTCTTCGAGAAATCCCGCACCGGCCCCCGACCCCGGCGGGATCCGGCCGGCCGACGGCGCGACGACCGCCCGGTGTGGCTGCACGGTGGACCCACCCTCCGCGAGCGCCGCCGGTCGATCGTCTTCGAGGTGGTCACCCGCCTGGTGTTCCACACCGTCGTGCTCTTCTCGCTCTTCCTGCTCTTCTCCGGCCACAACGCCCCCGGCGGGGGCTTTGCCGGCGGTCTGGTGGCAGGTCTGGCGCTGGCCCTGCGCTACCTCGCCGGCGGCCGGTACGAACTGGCCGAGAGCGCCCCGGTGGGCGCGGGCACCGTGCTCGGCGCCGGCATGGCGATCTCGGTCGGCAGCGGCGCGATGTCCCTGCTCACCACCGGCGCCCTGCTCGAGAGCACCAAGGTGGACCTGTGGTTGCCCCGGCTCGGCGATCCGTACCTGGTCACCTCGCTCTTCTTCGACATCGGCGTCTACCTGGTCGTGGTGGGCCTGCTGCTGGACATCCTGCGCAGCCTCGGTGCCGAGGTGGACCGGCACATCGAGGCCGCCGGTAGAGCCGAGCGGGGTCTCGTCATCGACCGGGGTGGAGAACCGACGTGACCGCGGACGGCGGGGGGCCGACCCTGGTGCTGGTGCTCGCCGTCGGCGTGCTCGCCGCCACCGGGGTCACCCTGCTGCTGGAGCGCAGCCTGACCCGGATCCTGCTCGGTGTCATCCTGCTCGGCAACGGCGTGAACCTGCTCATCCTGCTCGGCGGCCGGGCCGGCGGCGCTCCGGTGCTGGGCACCGGCCCGCCCGGCGGCTTCAGTGACCCGCTCCCGCAGGCGATGGTGCTCACCGCCATCGTGATCACCTTCGGGTTCACCGCCTTCGTGGCCGCCGTGGCGTACCGCAGCTGGTACCTCACCGGAGACGACGAGGTGCCGGACGACCGGGAGGACCGTCAGGTCGTCCGGCTCGCCGACCGCAACGAGATCGCCAGTTCCGACGTGGGCGCGGGCGGGTCGGACGCCCTCGAACAGGTGGACCCGTCGCCCCGCCGTCGGCCGCGCCGACCCGGAGGCCGGCCGTGACCCGGCTGGTCCCGCTGCCGGTGGTGGTGCCGCTGCTGGGTGCCGCGCTGACGCTGCTCCTCGGTGGCTGGCCCCAGGTGCAGCGCACGGTGAGCGTCGTCGCGCTCACCACCAACCTGGCCGTGTCGGCGGTGCTGCTGGTCGAGGCGTACCGGCACGGCCCGGTGGTGGTGCAGGTGGGCGGCTGGCCCACCCCGGTCGGGATCGTGCTGGTCGCCGACCAGTTGGCCGCGCTGCTGCTGGTGGTCTCCTCGGCGGTGACCCTCTGCGTGCTGCTGTACTCCATCGGTCAGGGTCTCAGCGAAACCAGCGAGTCGGCGCCGGTGAGCATCTACCACCCGACGTACCTGGTGCTGACCGCCGGCGTCACCAACGCCTTCCTCGCCGGGGACCTGTTCAACCTCTTCGTCGGCTTCGAGATGCTGCTCGCCGCGAGCTTCGTCCTGATCACCCTCGGTGGGACCGAGGCGCGGATCCGCACCGGCTCCACGTACGTCATGGTCAGCGTCCTGTCCTCGCTGATCTTCCTGACCGCGGTGGCCCTGGTGTACGCGGCCACCGGCACCCTCAACATGGCGCAGCTCGCCGGGCGCCTCGACGCGCTGCCTGACGGCGTACGTCTGGGGTTGCAGCTGACGCTGCTGCTCGCCTTCGGCATCAAGGCGGCGGTCTTCCCGGTTTTCGCCTGGCTGCCGGACAGCTATCCGACCGCGCCGGCCCCCGTGACCGCCGTCTTCGCCGGTCTGCTCACCAAGGTCGGCGTCTACGCGATCATCCGGACCGAGACGTTGCTGTTCCCGGGCGGGGAGGTCGCCGGTCCGCTGCTGGTGGTCGCCGGCCTGACCATGGTGGTCGGCGTCCTCGGCGCGGTGGCCCAGACGGACATGAAGCGGCTCTTCTCCTTCACCCTGGTCAGCCACATCGGCTACATGATCTTCGGGGTGGGGCTGAGTACCGTCGCGGCCCTCTCCGGCGCGATCTTCTACGTGGTGCACCACATCACCGTCCAGACCACCCTGTTCCTCGTGGCCGGTCTGGTCGAGGAACGGGCCGGCAGCACCGACCTGCGCCGGCTCGGCGGGCTGGCCCGGATCGCTCCGCTGCTGGGAGTGCTCTTCTTCGTCCCGGCGATGAACCTGGCCGGCATCCCGCCCTTCTCCGGCTTCCTCGGCAAACTCGGCCTGCTCCAGGCCGGCGTTGCGGTCGGCGGGCCGCTGGCCTGGGCGCTGGTCGCCGCCGGAACCCTGACCAGCCTGCTCACCCTCTACGTCGCCTCCCGGGTGTGGAACATCGCCTTCTGGCGGGCGCCCCGACTGGCCGGTGGGTCGCTGGTGCGGCTGCCCGGCCTGATGGTCGGCGCCACCACCGCGCTGGTGGTGCTGGGACTGGTGCTCACCCTCGCCGCCGGTCCGCTCTTCGACGTCACCGCCGACGCCGCCGCCGACCTGCGCCGGCGCACCCCGTACGTGGAGGCCGTACTGCCCGGGGGGTCGCCGTGACGGCCCCGTCCAGGTCCAGCCGCTGGCGGGACCAGGCCACCGCGCTGGGGTGGCTCATCGCCGCCTGGAACCTGTTCTGGGGCGAGTTGAGCTGGGGAAACCTGGCCGGTGGGGCGCTGGCCGGTGTGGCGGTGCTGGTGTTCTTCCCGCTGCCGCCGGTCACCTTCGCGGGCCGGCTGCGGCCCCGTGGGCTGCTGGTGCTGGTGGTGACGTTCGTCGTCGAACTGGTCAGCGCCAGCCTGCGCGTCGCCGCGATCGCCGTACGTCCCGGCTACCGGCCGCGCGGGGCGATCATCGGGGTACGGCTGCGGGTACGCAGCGACCTCAACCTGGCCCTCACCGCCGAACTGCTCTCCCTGGTCCCGGGCACCCTGATCGTCGACGTGGACCGGGCCGAGGGCGTCCTCTACGTGCACGTTTTCGATGTACACGGCACCGGGGACCTGACCGACAGCCGGGCCCGGATCCTCGCCGTCGAGGAGCGCATCGTCCGGACGATCGGCTCCGACGCCGAGCTGCGCCTGCTCACCACCGACCCCGACCGGAGGCCCGAGACATGACCGTCGTCCTCGCCGTCGTGCTGACCGTGCTGCTGTCGGCCACCGCGTTGCTGGCGCTCACCCGGATGTACCGGGGCCCGTCCCTGCTCGACCGGGTGGTCGCGGCAGACCTGCTGCTGGCCACCATGATCGGCGCGGTCGGGGCCGAGGCGGCGGTCAACCGGCACGCCACCAGCCTGCCCGTGCTGGTGGTGGTCTCGCTGCTCGGCTTCGTCGGCTCGGTGGCCTTGGTCCGCTTCGCCGTCCGGGAGGAGTCGTGAGCGTGACGGTCGTCCTGGACTGGTTGGGCGGGTCGGCGCTGGTGGTGGGCGCTCTGCTCAGCTTAGCCGCCGGCATCGGGGTGTTGCGTTTCCCCGGTGTGCTGGACCGGATGCACGCGGCCACCAAGCCACAGACCCTCGGCGTGCTGCTGTTGCTGCTGGGACTGGCGTTGCGGCTGCGTACCCCGGCGGATCTGGGCATGATCCTGCTGGTCGGCCTCTTCCAACTGGCCACCGCGCCGGTGGCCGCCCAGATGATCGGCCGGGCCGCGTACCGCTCCGGGCGGGTCGACCGGAAGTCGCTGCGCACCGACGAACTGGCCGACCGGGGAAACTAGTCGATGACGGCGGCTTTGCCACCACCATCAGCGAACTTCCAGCGGTCGCCGATAGAATTGTCGAATGATCGACTCTTCTGCCCAGGAGGGCAGCAGTAGCCAGCCGGGTCGTGCCCGGCATCCCCTCGCCCCGACGACCCCGGGAGCCCTGAGCGGCCCGTGTTGATCGTCTACGGTCTCGTTCTCATCATCGTTCTCACCGCGGCCACCGGCTACTTCGTGGCTCAGGAGTTCGGCTACGTCGCGGTGGATCGCGGCCGGCTCAAGCAACGCGCCGACGACGGCGACCAGGCGTCCGCCCGGGCGCTCCAGGTCACCGGCCGGCTCTCCTTCATGCTCTCCGGGGCCCAGCTCGGCATCACCGTCACCGCCCTGCTGGTCGGTTACGTCGCCGAGCCGTACCTGGGCGCCGGGCTGGCCGAGCTGCTCGGCGGGGCCGGTGTCCCCACCTCGGTCAGTTTGCCGCTGTCGGTGGCGCTGGCCCTGACCATCGCCACCGTGGTGCAGATGGTCCTCGGTGAGCTGGCCCCGAAGAACCTCGCCATCGCCCGGGCCGAGCAGCTCGCCCGGGCGCTGGCGCCCTCCACCCTGATCTACCTGAAGGTCGCCGGCCCGGTGATCAAGCTGTTCGACCGGGCCGCGGTCCGGCTGTTGCGCCGCATCGGCATCGAGCCGATCGAGGAACTGCCCAGCGGCGCGACCCCGGAGGACCTGGAGCAGATCATCGCCGACTCCCGCGAGGGCGGCCATCTCGACGTCGAGATGTCCACCCTGCTCGACCGGGGGCTCGACTTCCGGCAGTTGACCGCCGGGGAGGCCATGGTGCCGCGGGTCCACGTGCACACCGTACGGGCGCACGAGCCGGTCAGCCGGATCGTGCAGCTGCTCGACAGCGGCCACTCCCGCTTCCCGGTACGCGGGGCGGAAGGCGTGGACGACCTGGTCGGCGTGGTCGGCATCGCCGACGTGCTCGGGGTGCCCCCGGCGAAACGGGCGAGCACCCCGGTCAGTGAGGTGGCCGTACCCCCGTTGCTGGTGCCCGAGACGTTGCCGCTGCCGACCGTGCTGGACCGGCTCCGGTCCGGGCACCGGCAGCTCGCCTGCGTCGTCGACGAGTACGGCGGTTTCGCCGGCGTGATCACCCTGGAGGACATCGCCGAGGAGTTGGTCGGTCCGATCCGCGACGAGGACGACCCGCCGGAGCGGGCGCCCGCGCGGCAGGAGGACGGCTCCTGGGTGGTGCCG
Source organism: Micromonospora sp. KC213 (assembly GCF_004348325.1). Classification (GTDB taxonomy): domain Bacteria; phylum Actinomycetota; class Actinomycetes; order Mycobacteriales; family Micromonosporaceae; genus Micromonospora. The sequence continues at coordinate 55,316 of NZ_SMKF01000010.1, forward strand.
GCACGCTGGCGGATCGACGAGGTCGCCGACAGCACCGGCATCGCCCTGCCCGAGGCCCCCGAGTACGACACCCTCAGCGGCCTGGTGATGCGGGAGCTGGGCCGGGTGCCCGAGGTCGGTGACCGGCTGGAGATCAGCCTGCCGGCTGACGGTGAGGAGCCGCAGGAGCAGCCGAGGGCCGTGGTCGAGGTGCTGGCGGTGGACCGGCACGTGGCCGACATGGTGCGGCTGCGGATGGCCGGCGCGGCCCGCGACGGGGGTGCCGCATGAGCCCCGGCCTCGCCCTGTTCACCTCGGTGCTGCTGCTCGCCCTCAACGGATTCTTCGTCGCCGCCGAGTTCGCGTTGGTGGCGGCGAAGCGGTACCGCCTGGAGCAGTCCGCCGCCGGTGGCGGCCGGGCGGCCCGGGCCGCGCTGGACGGTGTCCGGGAGTTGTCCCTGATGCTGGCCGGCGCGCAGCTCGGCATCACCCTGTGCACCCTGGGTCTCGGCGCGCTCGCCGAACCGGCCATCGAACACCTGCTCAGCCCGCTGCTGCACGCCGTCGGGCTGCCGGAGGCGGCCAGCCACCTCATCGCGCTGGTGTTCGCCCTGGGCCTGGTGACCTTCCTGCACCTGGTGGTCGGTGAGATGGCGCCGAAGTCGTGGGCGATCACCGACGCCGAGCGGTCCGCGACGCTGCTGGCGCTGCCGTTCCGGGCCTTCGCCCGGGTCGCCCGGCCGGTGCTGTCGGCGCTCAACGCGCTCGCCAACGCGATGCTGCGACTGGTCGGCGTGCAGCAGCAGGACCAGCTTGCCCAGGTGCACGGCCCGGACGAGCTGCGCATGTTGCTGGAGCAGTCCCGTGAGCACGGTCTGCTCGGCGCCGAGCAGCACCAGATGCTGACCAGCATGTTGCAGTTGCAGGCCACCACGGTCGCCGACGTGATGGAACCGTTCGACCGGATCGTCACGGTTCGTCGGGACGACACCGCCGAACGCGTCGAGGAGGTCAGCCGCGACAGCGGCCGGTCCCGGCTCGCCGTGCTCGACCCGTCCGGGGAGGTCTGCGGCCTGGTCCACGTACGGGAGGCGGTGCGGGCGGTCACCACCGGGCGTGCGGCGACCGCCGGGAGCCTGATGACCCGGGCGTTCACCCTGCCCGCCGAGTCCACGGTCACCGAGGCGGTGGCCGCCATGCGCGCCGACCAGTCCCAGCTCGCGCTGGTGCGCAACGGCGGTGGCCCGACCCGGCCGATCGGTTTCGTGGCGCTGGAGGACCTGCTGGAGGAGGTCATCGGCGAGTTCGACGACGAGACTGACCCGGTGCCACGCGGGCGGCGCATGCGCTGAGGCGTCGACCCCACTCCACCGCCCGCCGTGACCGGTGGCCGGTGGAGTGGAGTGCCGGGCCGGACAGCGGGAATGCGCGCCGCGGCGGAGGCGACGCCCTCGCCGGACGGGGCGGGCGGCGGGAGCAGCGGGATGCGGTTGACGGGGGTGGCGCGGGAGTCCGGCGGGACCGGACTGTCGGTGAGCACCACCCTGACCAACCCGAGCACCCGCCCCGGCCTGCGCCTGCCCGGACGGGTGCTGCTCGCCGCCGGTCGGGACGACGTGCCGGTCCGGCACATCCGGCTGGGCCTGGTCGCCACCGCCGAACCCGACGATCCGCGCTCGCCCCGCCGGCTGGTGCAGTACCACCAGGTGCCGATCGCCGGCCGGTTCGTGGTGCCGGCGGGGCGGCGTCGAGCCGTCGACTTCGCGGTGCCGCTGCCCTGGGAGACCCCGGTGACGATCGTCGGCGGGGTGCCGCTGATGGCGTTGCGCACCGGGCTGCGTACGGAGGTCTCGGTCGACCCCGACCGGGACCAGAGGGCGATGGTGCCGGTCTTCGTCCACCCGCTGCCCAGCCAGCAGCACGTCCTGGCGGCGCTGGACACCCTGGGTTTCACGCTGCGGCAGGCGGGTCTCGTGCAGGGTCGGCTGCCCGGGGTGGAGCAGACCCTGCCGGTGCACCAGCGTCTCGGGTACTGGGTGGCACCGCTGTACGCCGGGCCGATGACCGAACTGGAAGTGATCTTCGTGGCGAACCCGGCGGGCCTGGAGGTGCTGCTCTGGGTGGACCGCCGGCTCTCGCTGACCGGGATCAGCCATCAGAGCATCAGCCGGTTCCGGATCTGGCACACCGGATCGGAACAGCGCGACTGGGTCACCACCGTGGACGGCTGGCTACGCGCGACCATCGACCGGCACGCGGCCGCCGCCGCGCACGCCGACTGGTCAGCCCCGATCACCGAGTCGGCGCACGTCAGTCGTCCCCCGGACCAGCCGATCGCGCCCGGTTACGGCCTCGGTGGCACCGCTGGCGGCCCAGGCATCGGCGATGGCGGTGCGGGCGGCGGCGACGGCAGCTGACGGCTCGGCTCACCCCACCGGTGCCGCCCGGTGCAGTCGCTCCCGCAGCCTGACCTGTGCCGCCGGCCATTCGTCGACGGTCATCGCGTACTGCACGGTGTCCCGCCAGGAGCCGTCAGGGCGCTGCTTGTGCATCCGCAGCACGCCCTCCCGGGTCGCGCCGAGCCGCTCGATCGCCGCCTGGGAGCGGCGGTTGCGGATGTCGGTGTGCCAGACCACCCGCACCGCGCCCAGGTCCTCGAAGGCCCGGCCGAGCAGCAGCAGCTTCGCTTCGGTGTTGATGCCCGTGCGCCACCAGGGCCGGCCCAGCCAGGTGTAGCCGATCGCCACCGACCGCCGCTGCGGATCGATCTCGTAGTAGGAGGTGGTGCCGACCACCGCTCCCGTCCGCGCACAGCGCTGCACCCACGGCACCCGCTCGCCCCGCTGCCCGGCGGCGAGCGCGGTGGCGACGATCGCCCGCATGTCGGCCGGCCCGGTCGGCAGCGGGCTGCCCAGGTGGGCGAAGACCTCAGGCTCGGCGGTGGCGGTGAAGAGTTCGTCGGCGTGGGTCATGTCCAGCGGCTCCAGCAGCACGTGCGCGCCGCGCAGCGACGCCGGCTCCCGCCAGGGCGACACCGCCGCGCGCAGGTACGCCGGCACCGGCGCGGTCACCCCGGCGTCCGTCTCGGGCAGTCCGGCGGTCAGCCGCAGCGGCACCACTCCGGCCCAGTGCGGCAGCGCCAGGTCGCCCGGATCGTCCCGGACGCCACCGGTGCGGGCCCGCACCGACACCTCGCGCAGCGGCAGGGCCAGTACGGCCGTCTCGGCCAACTCGCGCCGGTTCGGTGGGCGGCTGTCGGTGCTGCGCCCGGTGCCGACCTTCTCCACCAGTGCGGTCAGCGCCTGACGCTTCTCGTCGTCGCCGGTGACCAGGTGCGCGACGCCGTGCGCCACCACCGAGCGGTAGTTGGCGCTGTGGTGGAACTGGGAACGGGCGTAGACCAGCCCGTCGAGCAGGGTCACCGTGACGCACACCGGAAGCCCGGCGTCGTCCCGGGCGGCGAGCAGTGGCCGACTGCCGGTGGAGCCGTGCAGGTAGAGGGTGTCGCCGATGCGCACGTGCAGGGTGGGCAGCAGCCGGGGCTCGCCGTCGACGGTGAACCCGAGCACGCAGTGGTAGGCCTCGTCGAGCACCGCGTGCGCCGCTGCGCGGTCGTAACTCATCCGGTCGCGGGAACGGCTGGCGGTGGTGCGCGTGGTCGGGGCGTACATGACATCCCACCTTTGTTCTAGTACAATCTCCGTACTGTGGCAGTACGTTATCAGATCGACGGCGCGACGTCCGCCGCGATTTCGGCCAGTGTGGAAGCCGGCATCCGCTCCGGTGCGTTGCAGCCGGGGGCCACGCTGCCCGCCGTCCGGGCACTCGCCGCCGAGCTGACCGTCAGCCCGGCCACCGTCGCGCGGGCCTACCAGGAGCTACGCCAACGCGGCCTGGTGGTCACCGCCGGCCGGCACGGCACCCGTGTCCGACCACGCCCGCCGGTGGCCTCCTCCCGCGCCGCGCTGCACCCGACCCCCCCGCCGGGCAGCCGCGACCTCTCGCGGGGGCAGCCCGACCTGCGGCTGCTGCCTCCGCTCGGTCCGCACCTGGCCGCGCTCGCCGCCGAGGTCGGCCCGCCCGTCGGGTACGCCGAGACCGCCGTGCTTCCCGCCTTCGCCGAGGCGGCCCGACAGCGCCTCACCGCCGACGGCGTGCCCGCCGAGGAGGTCACCGTGGCCACCGGCGCGCTGGACGGCATCGAACGCCTCCTCGCCGCCCACCTGCGCCCCGGCGACGCGGTGGCGGTGGAGGACCCGGGCTGGGCCAACCTGCTCGACCTGGTGGCCGCGGCGGGCCTGCGACCGGTCGGCGTGCCGGTGGACGAGGCCGGCCCCACCGTGATCGGCGTACGCGACGCCCTCGCCCTCGGCGCGCGGGCGCTGGTGGTCACCAGCCGCGCGCAGAACCCGACCGGAGCCGCCGTCACCGCCGACCGTGCCGCAGCCCTGCGCGAGCTGCTCGCCGGCCGCCACGACCTGCTGCTCATCGAGGACGATCACGCTGCCGAACTGGCCCGCGTCCCGCTGCACCCGCTCGCCGGGGCGACCCCGAACTGGGCCTTCGTCCGGTCGGTGAGCAAGCCGTTCGGGCCCGACCTGCGGCTGGCGGTGCTGACCGGCGACGAGACGACGGTGGCCCGGGTAGCCGGCCGGGCCCGGGTCGGCGCCGGATGGGTCTCCACCGTCCTGCAACGTCTCGTGCTGTCGCTGTGGCGCGACCCGGCCACCGCCGCGCTGGTCCGCCGAGCCGGCCGGGAGTACGACCGACGCCGCGCCGCCCTCCTCGCCGCGCTCGCCGACCGGGGGCTGACCGGGTACGGCCGGACCGGCATCAACGTCTGGCTGCCGGTGCCGGACGAGACGGCCGTGGTCACCGCGCTGCGCGACGCCGGCTGGTCCGTCGCACCGGGCGCACTCTTCCGGATCGGGGCCGGCCCGGGCGTCCGGATCACCGTCAGCGCACTGGACGAGGCCGAGGTCGGGCCGCTCGCCGACGCGATCGCGGGCGCGCTGCGCCCCTCGGGTCCGGCCGGATTCACCGCCTGAGCGCGTGCTGCTCCGGCCCGGGTGCCGGGCGCACCTCGCCACCTCGCCGTCAGCGGACGCTCGCCTCCGGTCGCGGCCCTGACCGTCGGCGGACTCGCCTCGGGTTGCGGCACATCGCGGTGTCCGCCGCGCGTTTCTACCGCAGAATGCCGCCCATGGAGACGCGCCTCAGGCACCGTCCGTGGTGTTTCCGGACCGGATGGCCGCTCCCAGGCCGGGATGGACGCCCGGCGGGTTTCCGGTACGGTCGGCGATCCGTTGCAGGGCGGCGACGAACCAGGCCCGTTCGCCGACGTCCAAGGCCGCGAGAATCTCTTCCTCGTGCTGGTCGGCGACCCGGCGTGCGCGGGGTAGTAGCTGGCGTGCGGCGTCGGTCAGGTGCACGGCGTGGGCGCGGCGGTCGCCGGGGTGCCGCCGACGTTCCGCCAGACCGCGCTGTTCGAGGTCGTCGAGCAGGCCGACCATGACCTTCCGGTGGATGCCCAGTGCGTCGGCGAGTTGCTGCTGGGTGCTCCCTTCGCCGTGTTCGAGGTGCGTCAGCAGCCCGAAGTGGTTGGGTGCGATACCCAGCGGTGCCAGCCGCGCGGCGAACGTCTGTGCGACGTGGAACCCGAGCTGTGACAGCAGAAAGTTGGCCCGGGCCGCCAGTGGCCGGTCCGATCCTGGCGCATCCTCGTCAAACACCCGGGTATTGTACGTCCCCGTTATTGTCCCGTACGGTAACAATCACTCGTTATCCGCATTCGGGAGTGGCCATGAGGGTGATCGTCTTCGGAGCGACCGGCGGTATCGGACGTAGCATCGTGCGTCAGGCGCTGGACCGCGGGCACGCGGTGACCGCGGTCGTCCGCGACCCGGCCCGCCTCGACGTGCGTCATCCCACGCTGCGGGTGGCGACGGTGCGGGCGCTGGACGATGCCGACGTGTTGGGCCCGGTGCTGCGCGGCAGCGACACGGTCCTGTCGGGAGTCGGCCCGCGCGGACGCCACGACGGCCCCGTCGCCTCCACCGCCACCCGCACGATCCTGGAAGCCATGCAAGCCGAGGGTGTGCGCCGTCTCGTCGCGGTCAGCGCCGCCCCGGTCGGCCCGATACCCGACGGGGACAGTCTCCTCAACCGCCGCATCGTTCTGCCCGGCATCAGTGCCCTGCTCAAGGACCTCTACGCGGACCTGCGTGCCATGGAGGACGCGATGGCGGCCAGCGGCGCGGAATGGACGGTCCTGCGACCACCCAAGCTGGTGAACAAACCGCTGACCGGCCGATACCGCACCACCATCGGCGGCAATGTCGCCCGCGGCTACACGATCTCGCGGGCCGACGTCGCCCACGCCATGCTCACCGCCGTCGGCGAGCCCGCGACGATCCGCCGGGCGATCGGCATCGCGTACTGACCGACCGCCGCCCTCCCGTCGACCCGAAGGAAGCACGATGCCCCACCCGCATCCTCGCGGGCGTCAACGTGGCCCGGATCGGCGACACCGAGGCCCGAACCGCGCGACCTTCCTGCTCAACCATTTCACCGCCGGTCCCGACACCGACGCCGAATCCGTCTGGCGCTCCGTCACCGGGTGGTACACCACCAAGACCGGAGTGGACAACTCGACCGCCCTGCGACCCACCAGACCATCGTCGTTCGCGCTGGTCAACTACGCGCGCTTGCCCACCGGAGCGATCCGCTTCCTGTTCGGGCAACTCGCGCGGCCGAGTTTCCACCGCTTCGTGCGAGCCACCCTCGACGAGCACGGGATGCGCGCCCTGCCCGCCTTTCACCGGCTCGTCCACGCGTCGGCGTAAGGCGGGGCCTCCATGCGCTTCGGTAAGCTGGCTGGTGTCGCCGGCATCGGCTTCGTCGTCATCCTGATCGCGGCGAACCTGCTGCTGACCGCAGCCGGCTTTCCCACCCCGTCCCAGGCCGCATCCGTCGACGAGATCACCACGGTCTTCGCGGCGGGGTCGGCGTCACTGCGCCTGGCCTCGGCACTCCTGCCGACGGCCTGGTTGCTGGCCACCATCTTCGCCGTCGGAGTGTGCGTCGGCCTCCGACGCGACGAAACTTCCCGGACGGACCCGTGGTCCCTGGTCGGAGTCGCCGGGGTGCTCATGCAGTCGGTGACGTTCACCAGCGTCGAGGCGACCCGGCTCGCGCTGATGTCCGCCGCCCAGCACGACGCCGTCGCAGTCGCCGGCCTCTGGGGCCTCCACACCGCCCTGTTCGGGTTCAACCAGGTGTTCCTGGCGACCGCACTCGTCGGGTTCTCGATGTCCGGCATCCGTGCCGGCGCCGTGGCCCGATGGCATGCCGGCGTCGGTCTCCTCGCAGCCGCGCTGCTGTTCGTCACCGCGACAACGGGTCCGTACGGCGTCGGCGGCGTCAACCCACTGGCCCTGCTGGGCCTCGTCGGCTGGCTCCTCTGGCTGGTGTGGATCGTGGCGTACAGCATCGTCCTGATCCGACATGCGCCACGGGTGGAACGAGGCCGGCCCGACCTGACATGGCACCAGACCTAGCTGCTTACCTGGGCGTGGGAGGGTGTCAGGTGGTGACCGGATGGGAGTCGTCGGCGTGGGGGAACGCGGCCCGCTCGGCCTTGCCGCGCAACACGCAGAACTCGTTGCCCTCGGGGTCTGCCAGCACCACCCATCCGGTGCCGTCGGGGTTGCGGTGGTCGTCCACCAATGTCGCACCCAGGGCCGTGAGCCGGTCGATCTCCTCGTCGCGCCTGGTCTCGGGAGTGAGGCAGACGTGGACCCGATTCTTCACGATCTTGGACTCCGGCACCCGCTGAAAGAACAGGTCCGGGCCCTCGGGCATCTCGATGTACGTCTCTTCCTCGCCGGGCTCGCACTCGGCGGCGATCGGCCGGTCGACCACCTGGCTCCAGAACGTGGCCAATGCGTACGGGTCGGCGGAGTCGAAACAGACGTTGCGCAAGGATGTCGGCATACGGATGTTCCTACCCGTTCGGTGCCGGTCGATCGACCTGATTTGCCCGCGCCGTCGACAACGTCAGCCCACGATCGAGGGTTGCCCGTTGAGCTGCCGTGAGCTGAGGCTCGTACCAGCCTTGGCCTCCGCCGCTGCGGTCATCCGCTGGCGCGCTCGGCTTCGCTGCGCTCGATGCAGAACTCGTTGCCCTCGGGGTCGAGCAGGGTGACCCAGCCGCCCCCGTCAGGGGTGCGCTGGTCCTGGTGCAGCTTGGCACCGAGGGCGATGACCCGCGCCACCTCTTCGTCGCGGGTCCGCTGTGTCGGCATCCAGTCGAGGTGGAGCCGGTTCTTCACCGTCTTGCCCTCGGGCACCCGGATGAACAGGATGCCCGGCACGGGCGAGGGTGGCTTGACGGATGCCTCCGGGTCACCCGGCTCGTCATCATCGGACATCGGCCACCCGGTGACCTCGCTCCAGAACCTCGCCAGCTCGTACGGGTCGGCACAGTCGACGGTCACATGGCGGATGATCATGCGCCAACCATACCGGCGAGATCAGCCTGAACGGGCGGGGCCGATTGTCGACCCCGCCCGGCGTCAGTGCTGCTTGGCGTACCGGACGAATGCCTTCCAGGTGGCCGGCTCGAAGGCGAGCACCGGGCCGGCGGGGTCCTTGCTGTCGCGGACGGCAACCACGCCGGGCAGGTTGTCGGCAACCTCGACGCAGTCCGTGTTTCCGCTGCGGGTGGCCTTACGCCACGTCGCGCCGCTCAGGTCCATGACGTCCTTACTTCCTTGAGGAGTTCGATCGACTGCCGGCGGGGCAGTGCTTCGTTGCGTACCGTCTCCCACCTAGCCATCAGGGTAGCCAACTCGGCCTCGGCGTCTATCACTGCGCCAGCGAGCTGACTTTCCAGACTGCCGACCCAGCCTCCGTCCACCCCCCGGGCGAGCGTGAACGGGCCAGACATGCCGATGTGCAGGCCGACCGACAGCGGGATGAGATGGATGCTGACGTGTGGGCGCCCGGCGCAGGCGATCAGGTGCTCGACCTGCTGAGCCATGAGAAACCGGAAGCTCTCGTCCTGACGGTGCAGAATGCCCTCGTCGATGACCGCGATGAGCTGGGGCGGCTTATCCCGGGAGAGGATCTTCTGGCGCTCCATGCGGGCGGCCACCCGCTTGTCCACCTCGGCGTCGCTGAGCAGGTCGTCGCAGCGGATGACCGCCCGGGCGTAGTGCTCGGTCTGGAGCAGGGCGGGGATGAGCGTGGGTTGGAAGCACCGAAGCTGGCGAGCCCCCCGCTCGGCGTCCAGCCAGGGCCGAAACCAGCTCGGCTGGCGCTCCCGCTCCAGCATTCCCAGCAGGGCGACCAGCAGGCCGCCGGAGTTGAGGACTTCGTCAGCGCGGCCGAGGAACAGTCGGTCGAACGGTCGGGCGCCCGTCTCGACAGCCGACACCATCGACGCCGAGTAGTGCACCTGCTTGCCGAACTCCTCCTGGCTGAGACCGGCGGTCGCCCGCAGCCGCCGTAGCTGGGCGCGGATCAGGTCGGCGGTCGGCTCCTCCACAGTGCCTCCACACTCTCGGAGTGAACATCACTCGGCATTCCCGTGCCGGCTGCCGCCTTCGAGGGTGTGCCACGGCCGGGTCGTTTGGCTTCCGACAGTAGCCCTGTCCTCACCAGACTGTCACCTGTGCGGTTCGGCCGGCTGCCGTGCGGGCGTCGGTCGGACCTGCCCGGGGTCGCCCCTGTTCCCCCTGCCCGGGGCGGCCCCCTTCCAACTTTTTCGAGGAGGTCGACGTGCGTGTTCCGTTCTTCCGATGCCGGGCCAAGGCCGAGCCTCCGCTGCCGAAGCGGGTACGCGGAACCAACCTGCCGGAGTGGATGTGCCTGCCGCCACTGGGCGACCGGGAGGCCCGAGCCGTCGTCACCTCACGGGTGCGTTGATGCCTCGCATCGTCCCGCACCTGCCGATGCGACCGCTGTGGCGGTGTCGCAACTGCGGCGCGGAGTGGCCCTGTCAACCGGCCCGGCTGTCCCTGCTCGTGGAGTACCGGGGGAACCGTACGGCCCTGCTCGTCTACCTCGGGCAGCAGATGGCGGAGGCGCGCGACCAGCTCGCCCAGCTCAACCCCGACCACGCCCCGGACCTGACCGCACGCTTCCTCGCCTGGGCGCGTGCCCGCTGACCACCCTCCACACCCGAACGCGGAGGGCCGGTGCCGCTGGCGGCAACCAACAGCACCGGCCCTCCGCCGTACGAGATCCCGGCGGCGGGCCGGCCAGGGTCAGACGATTCGATATTCTAGGGCTAGAATATCGCCCGTGTCCGAATCCCTGACCGATGCCGAGCTGACCGTGCTCGGCCTGGTGGCCGAACGCCCCCGGCACGGCTACGACCTGGAAGCCGTCATCGAGGCCCGGGGCATCCGGCAGTGGACGTCGTTGGCCTTCTCGGCGATCTACTACGTCCTCGGTCGGCTGGAGTCACGCGCTCTGGTGTCCAGCACCCGACCGGACGGGACGGCGAAGGGGCGCCGCGTCTACGCCGCCACGCCGGCCGGCGTACGGGTGCTGGCCGACGCGACCCGGCGGGCCCTCGCGGAGCTGCGGCCGACCCACCCGTCGATCCTCGCCGGTCTGGCCAACAGCCCGGCCCTCCCGGGCGCGGAGGTCGTCGACGCGCTGCGCGCACGCGAGGCCCAGGTGGCGGAGCGCCTCGCCGCGATCCAGGCGGCTCGGGCGGCACAGGAGCCGGTCGCGGACTTCGTCGCCGCCATCTTCGACTACGCCACGACCCAACTTCAGGCCGAACGGGCCTGGATCGCCACCACGACCGCGAACCTGGAGAAGAACATGGCGACGAAGTCGGACATCAAACGGGACCGCAAGGACCTCTACGGGCCCCGCGCCGGCAGCTTCCAGCTCGTGGACGTGCCGGAACTGCCGTTCCTGATGATCGACGGCAAGGGTGACCCCAACACGTCGCCGTCCTACCAGGACGCGGTGACGGCCCTGTACGCCCTCTCGTACGCGCTGAAGTTCGCCAGCAAGTCGCAGCTCGGCCGGGACTACGTGGTCGCTCCGCTGGAGGGCCTGTGGTCGGCGGACGACCCGACCGTGTTCGTGACCCGGGCCAAGGGCGACTGGCGGTGGACGATGTTGATCACCCAGCCGGAGTGGATCACCGCCGCCATGGTGGACGAGGCGATCCGGCTGACCGCCACGAAGAAGGGCCTGCCGGCGGTGGACCAGGTGCGGTTCGAGCGGTACGCGGAGGGGCTGGCCGTCCAGGTCCTGCACGTCGGCTCGTACGACGACGAGGGTCCGGTGCTCGTGCGCCTGCACCACGAGTTCATGCCCGCCAACGGCCTCACGTTCAACGGGCCGCACCACGAGATCTATCTCAGCGACCCGCGCCGGACCGAGCCGGCGAAGCTGCGCACCATCCTTCGTCAACCTGTGGCACGGTCGTGACCATGCGGTGAGCGGCGGGGTCGGGCGGCGTCGACCTGCTACGGCGCTCGGTCCGCACCGCTCGGTCGGGTCCGTCCGTCGCTCATGGATGATCGCGGTGCTCCGCCGGCCGGTCCTGTCGGGTTTCCTGCGCGGGGTCGCTGCCGGAGCCGGCGGGGGGAGGTGCTGGCCGTGCCGCCCTGGGCAGCACGACGTGGCCGCGGAATCCGGGACCCAGGACGACGCCTCGGTCGGGGGGTGGCGCGCCCACCACGCTGCTGTCTGCCGGCGGTATCACCGGGGCGAAGTCCGGCCCGCCCAGGTCGGCCACGTCCGCCGCTTCACCGTCGCCCATGAGCACTCCCTTGTCTCGGCACCACGACCGACGCCGGCGGGCCACGCCGTTCCAACCTCTGCCTGTGCGTCGCAGCATATCTTGTCATCCATTATATTGGGCGGATGGCTCCTCGGACGATGACAGAACCGGCCTTCTTCATCCTCACCGCACTACTCGACGCGCCACGCCACGGCTACGGGATCGTCGCCGACGTGACGGAACTGTCCCAGGGGCGTGTCCAGCTCAAGATCGGCTCCCTGTACGGGGTGTTGGATCGACTCGTCACCGACGGCCTGGTGGAACCCGACCGGGATGAGGCATGGCAGGGCCGGCTGCGCCGGTACTACCGGCTGACCGAGCGGGGCCGCCACGCGCTCGCCGCTGAGACGGAACGGCTGGCCGCCAACGCCCGCATCGCCTCGGCCCGGCTACGCGCGCAGCAGAGCCCGATCGCGGGAAGGTCGCCGTCATGAACCGGCTGGAGGAACGCTACCGCCACCTGCTACGGCTGCTGCCCGCCGACTACCGGCGCCAGTGGGAGGAGGACATGGTCGCCGCCTTCCTGGAGAGCATGGACACCGACGACGCGGACACCAACGCGTACGTCGCCGACCACGGCCGGCCGCGGCTGTCCGAGGTCGCCAGCGTCCTCGCCCTCACCGCTCGGCTGCGGCTCGGCGGGACCAACGCCCCACCCCGGGCGTACGCGTGGGGCCAGGCCGTCCGACTGGCCACCCTGATGGCGACGCTCACCCACGCCGTGATGGCCACCGCCGGCGTGGTTGTCGCGGCGTGGCTGTCCGGAAACATCGCCTCGCTGCCCGCCCCGCCGCCCGAATGGACGCCGGTCGCGCCGGGCAACCTGTGGCGCACCGCGTGGGACCTGGCCGACTACGCGTGGCTGCCGGCGTACGTCGCACTCGTCCTCGGACACCGGCGGGTGGCCCAGGCGCTGGCCCTGCTCGCCATCCTGCCCCCCGCCGTGACCCATGCCGTGCAACAGGCATCCGGCGAGACCCCGCCCGCCGCGTCGCCGTGGGTGACGCTGCTCCTAGACGCTGTCCTGGTGCTCGCCATGGCGGCGTTCCACCACGACGCCGACCCGGTGCCGCGCCGCCGCTGGCTGTACGCGCTACCGGTCGGCATCCTCCTCGTCCCCGTACCGCTGTTCGCCGTCCAGGCCACCGGTCAGGCACTGCGACTGCTGGACTGGCCCGGCCTGTCCTGCGCCCTCGTCAGCGCCGCCATCGCGGTCCACCTGGCGAGCCGGCGACCTGACCGGGCCGCCCGCACGTTGCCGTGGTCGCTGGCGCTCACCCTGCTCGCCGCCGCGACCCTCGCCCTGCGGACGGCGACCCTGCCCGATTACAGCCACCAGGCACAACAGACCCCACTGCTCACGATCGCCGTGGTCGAGGCGGCCGGTGTCCTCGCGGTGGGCGCACCCCTGGCGGTACTCGCCATCCGAGCACTGCGCCGGCTTCCCGCGGTGCCCGCTGAGCCACCAAGCTCCACCACACCGACCAGGTGAGGATCGACCCACCCGCCACCGTCGAGAACGCCTCGGCGGTGCCAGGGCGGGTCCGCCGCGTGCCTACCGCCGTACCGGGTAGAACTGTCCGCATGGCCGAGCAGACCGACGCACCCGGTGCCCAGCAGTTCATCCCACCCCAGGCCGACACCCTGGACCAGTTGCGCAGCGCCGCTGCCGGCTGCCGGGGCTGTGAGCTGTACCGGGACGCCTCGCAGACCGTCTTCGGGCGGGGCGACGAAGGTGCCCGGGTGGTCTTCGTCGGCGAGCAGCCCGGCGACATGGAGGACCAGAAGGGCCTACCCTTCGTCGGCCCGGCCGGGCGGCTGCTACGCAGGGCGGTGGACGACGCCGGAATCGACCCGGCCCACATCTACCTCACCAACGCGGTGAAGCACTTCCGGTTCGAGTTGCGCGGCAAGCGGCGGATCCACCAGACCCCGGATCGGGTGCACATCACGGCCTGCCGGCCCTGGCTGGTGGCCGAGTTCTCCCGGCTCCACCCGGAACTGGTGGTGGTGCTCGGGGCGACCGCCGCGAAGGCACTGCTCGGCCCCGCGTTCCGGGTCACCCGGCAGCGCGGTGAACTGCTGCCCTGGCCGGCGTCCGCGCAGCGGCCGGAGGACTTCGTCCGGGTACCGGTGGACAGCGCCGGAACGGTCGCCGACGCGCCAGCCGCGCAACTGCTCGCCACCATCCACCCGTCCGCCGTGCTGCGCGCCGACGACCAGGACAAGGCGTACGAGGGGCTGGTCGCCGACCTCACCGTCGCCGCCCGCGCCCTCACCCGCTGACCCACTCGCCTGCGCCCACCGCCGTCCTCGGCCGCCCCGGCGTCGGCGCCCAGGGTCCGCCCGCCCGCCTCGCAGTGCCGTGCCTGGCCTGGCGATGCCTGGCCTGGCCGTGTGGCCGGGTGGGGTCAGGCCGGGGC
>NZ_SMKF01000110.1 GCF_004348325.1 Micromonospora sp. KC213
GCAACGCGCCCGGATGCCGCTGCGGGGCGGGTGGGTGGTGGGGGACAGCCCCGAGGCCGACATCGGTGGCGCGGCCGCCGTCGGCCTGCCCAGTGTGTGGTTGCACCGAGGCCGGAGCTGGTCGGACACCCGATTCGCGCCGACCCGGATCGTGGACTCGCTGATCGCCGCCGTCTCCGTGGTGCTCAGCAGCTGAGCGGACCGGCCACCGGGTTAATTCGGTTGACCCGCGCCGTCGGACGCCACCAGCATGGGGGCCGCGCGAGACGCGCGTACCGGGTGGGTGCCCGGTCGAGGAGAGGAGGTCGGTCATGGCCGTCATCGCAGGGTCGTTCCACCTGCCTCCACCAGCCTCGATCAAGGGATCACCAGTCACGTGCGTGAACACGACCTCCCGGCGCCGCGGCGCCGCGGCCGCGGCAAGAGCCGCTTCGACGACGACGACGAACCACAGTTCCTGAAGCGTGGCCGGGCCGAGCGGCCCGTCCTCGCCGAGCCCGGATCCGACCCCGACGCCCAGCCCGACCAGCCCGACCGCTGGTCGTCCTGGGATCAGGCCGTGCACGGACCCGAACCCCACCCGGACTGGCTGGTCACCGAACTGGCCGCCCGGGACACCGAACTCGGTGTGCTGAAGACCGGCAAGGAGGCGGACGTCCACCTCGTCCGCCGGGCTGTGCCGGGCACCGACCGCTCCTGCCTGTTGGCCGTCAAACGCTACCGGGATCCGCAGCACCGCCTCTTCCACCGCGACGCCGGCTACCTGGAGGGGCGCCGGGTCCGGCGCTCCCGGGAGATGCGGGCGATGACCGGCCGGACCGCGTTCGGGCGGCAGATGATTGCCGGGCAGTGGGCGGCGGCCGAGTTCGCCGCACTGGCCCGGCTCTGGGGGATCGGGGCCGCCACCGGCCGGATCACGGTGCCGTACCCGGTCCAGTTGATCGGCACCGAGCTGATGCTGGAGTTCGTCGGCGACCCGGAGGACGGCGCGGCGGCACCCCGGCTGGCCCAGCTCCGCCCCGAGCCCGCCGAGCTGCGTGACCTGTGGACGCAGTTGGTCGACGCGCTGGTGGTGCTGGCCCGCGCCGGGTACGCCCACGGTGACCTGTCGCCGTACAACCTGCTGGTGCACCGGGGTCGGCTCGTCATGATCGACCTGCCGCAGGTGGTCGACGTGGTGGCCAACCCGCAGGGGCCGGAGTTCCTGGCCCGCGACGTACAGGTGGTCGGCGCCTGGTTCGCCGCGCGGGGGCTGCCGGACGAACCGGACGAGGTGACCGGGATGCTGCTGCGCGAGGCCGGCATCCGGTGAGCCGGGGGTGCCCCGGGGAGCACAACCCGGGGCATCTCGCCCGTCGCCCTACTGGAGGTAGCGCTCGACCTCCGGCAGCGGCCGCTCGCCCTGGGCGTCCGGGTCGCCGTGCGCCCGGAGGGCCGCCCGGCGGCGCCGCAGCAGATCCCAGCACTGGTCCAGTGACTCCTCCAGCGCGCGCAGGCGCTCCCGGGCCTCGTCGTCGGTGCCGGCCTCGTTCTCCTGCGCCGTCGAGCGCAGCCGGTGCTCCTCGTCGACGAGTTCGGAGATCCGGTTCAGGATGGTCTTGTCGTCCATGCCCCTGAGCGTGGCACAGGGTGTGCGCACGCGCCTGGGTTTGCCGGCCCGACCGCGTCGCCGGTACGCGCGGCGCCCCGGACGGATCGGCCCGCCGGTGCCTCCGCGAGGTGGAACGCGGCGAGAGCCGGCCGGACGAGGGTGGCCGGCGCGAGATTCCGCCGACGATCCGGTGCCTGCCCCGCGTCGCCGTTCAGGTCGCCGACGAACCGCGTCGTGCGGTGCCACCTGCGGGTCTTCCGTGCCGGACGAGAGCTTCCCGCAGTCCTTTGTGGAGTGGAAGCCGCAGGAGGTGAGATTTCCTCCGGCGGGATGTCTGGAAGAAGCCCGTGGTCGATGGCATGCTCTGCGTAACCGTGACACGCGATGACCACGGGGGCACGCTGCGCAGTGCCGGCATCGAGGTGGAGGAGGCCGGTGCACGTGATCCGGGGCAGGTCGGCTGACGTCGACCGACATCGGGAGGTGCCATGAACGCTGAGCCGCTCGTCCGGGGCGACGCGACGTTCGCGACCACCGCCGCCACGGCGGCCGGGTTGATCGCCGGGATGATCGCCCGGCCCGCCGGCCGGACCTCGGTGTCGGCGTACGAGACGGCCCGGCTGGTCTCCCTCGCGCCGTGGCTCACCCGGCACGCCGACCGGGTCCGGTATCTGCTGGCGACCCAGCGGCCGGACGGCGGTTGGGGCGGCCCCGAGGGCTACGCCCTGGTGCCCACGCTGAGCGCCGTCGAGGGCCTGCTGGCCACGGTCGACCGGGACGCGCCGGTCGGCTGGTCGGTGGACGGGGTACGGCAGGCCGTCGATCGGGCGTTGCGCCTGCTGCACAGCGGGGCCGGCCCTGCGGCGTACCCGGTGCCGGACCTGCCGGCCGTGGACCTGACGGTGCCGGCGTTGGCCGAGCGGATCGGCGAACGGCTGACCCGCCCGTCGGTGGCGCTGGACCGGTGGCGAGGCGCCGGCCCACCACCACTGCCCGCCGGCATGGGCCGGGGACGGCTGGACCGGGTACGCCGGCTGGCCGCGTCCGGCACCGCCATGCCGGTCAAGCTGCTGCACGCCCTGGAGGCGCTGGGCCCCGCCGCCCGGCAGTTGGCCGGCGTGGTCCCCGCCCCGGCCGGTCCGGTCGGTGCGTCCCCGGCCGCCACCGCCGCCTGGCTCGGCGGCCCGGACGACAGGTGGCCGGCGGCCCTGGACTACCTGCACGGGGTGGTCGCCGACCACGACGGTCAAGCCCCCTGCGCCGCCCCGATCACCGTCTTCGAGCGGTCCTGGGTGCTCAGCAACCTGGCCCGGGCGCGCGTACCGGTCGAGGTGCCGGCGGCCCTCGTCGCGGGCCTGCGCGACGCGGTCAACCCACACGGCGCGGCAACCGGTCCCGGCCTGCCCACCGACGCGGACACCACCGCCGTGACCCTGTACGCGTTGGCCCGCCTCGGTCACCGGGTCGGTCTTGCCTGCCTGTCCCGGTACGACACCGGGGCGCACTTCTGCACCTGGGAGGGGGAGGACGGCGCCTCGGTGACCACCAACGCCCACGTGCTGGAGGCGTTCGGGTGGCAACTCGGCCACGGCGAGCCGAACACGGCGACGGTGGTCCACCGGCTCACCGGCTGGCTGCTCGACCAGCAACAACCCGGTGGCGCGTGGACAGACCGCTGGCACGCCTCCCCGTACTACGCCACCTGCTGCGCCGTGCTCGCCCTGCACGACCACGGCGGACCGCGGGCCCGGCCGGCGGTGCGGCGGGCCGTCGACTGGGTGCTCGCCACCCAACGGCCGGACGGCGGCTGGGGGCGGTGGCAGGAGACGGCCGAGGAGACCGCGTACGCCCTGCACATCCTGCTGACCGCGGCGGCCGACCGGGAGGCCGGGCCGGCGGTGAACCGAGCCGTGAGCCGGTTGTCCGTGTTGGACGACGCCTGTCCACTGTGGCATGACAAGGACCTCTACCACCCCGCCACCATCGTCCACTCGGCCGTCGTCGCCGCCCGCGTCCTGGCGGACGGGCGCCGCCGCGCCCGCCCCCTCACCCGGACCGTCCCCCGATCGGCACTGCTTGAGTAAGGTTCCGGACACTGCTAGCGTGCGCCGGGGCTGGCATCGCACTTTCGGCCGATCCGGAAGGTGCACAAGGACCGGCGAGGGACGGTGTGATGGGTTCCCGCAGCGCAGGTGTGCGTACCAGGGTGGTGGCGGTGCTGGTCGCACTGGCCGCGCTCTGGGCGTTCGCCGCCTGGGTGACCCTGCGGGACGCTCACACCGTCCTGAGTGTGCAGACCCTCGAGGCCCGGGTGGCCGAGCCGGGTGAGGCACTGCGCACCGAACTTCAGCGGGAGCGCCGGCTGTCGCTGGCCTACCTGGGCCGGCCGGGCCAGGCGCAGGCGCAGGCGCTGGGCGCCCAACGCCGCAGTAGCGAGGAGTCGGCCGCCGTCTTCGCCGAGTCGGCCCGAAGCTGGCGGGTCCGACTCGCCTCCTCCGCCGAGCTGACGCGGCGCATCGACGAGGCGACCACCCGGCTCGACTCGCTGGCGCCGATCCGGGACGCCGTCGCCGACCGCGCGGTGGACCGGGCCGGCGCCGCCGAGGCGTTCACGGCCGTCGTGGACTCGCTGTTCCGGGTGTACGCCGGCTTCGACCGGCTCGACGACGCGCGGATCGCCGAGGACACCGCCACCCTCATCCACCTGGTCCGGGTACGCGAGCTGATGTCCCAGCAGGACGCTCTGCTCGCCGGGGCGGCTGCCACCGGTCGGGTCAACGACCGGGAGTACGCCCAGTTCGCCCACCTCGTCGGGGCGCAGCGCTTCCTGGCTGCCGAGGCGCTGGCCGAGCTGCCCGCCGCCGACCGCGACCGGTACCTCACCATGCTCCGGGGCGAGTCCTTCACCCGGCTACGGACCCTGGAGGACCGGCTGATCCGCGACGGCCGCCCCAACGGCTCGCTGCCGGTGGACGCGGTCGACTGGCAGGCGGCCGTCGACGCGGCCCTCGGCGAGCAGGAAGCGGTGGTGCTGGCCAGCGCACGGGCGCTCGTCGACCGGGCCACCCCGGTGGCGGTCTGGGTGATCATCCGGACCGTGCTCGTCGCCGGCCTGGGGCTGATCGTGGTCATCGCCTCGGTGGCCGTCTCGGTCAGCACCGCCCGTACGCTGGGTCGGCGGCTGGCAGCGCTCCAGGCGGGCGCCCTCCGGCTGGCGACCGAGCGGCTGCCTGGCGTGGCGGACCGGCTTGACCACGGTGAACAGGTCGACCTGGCCCCACCGTCGGCACCCCTGGACACCGGCGACGACGCGATCGGTCAGGTCGGCAGGGCGTTCGACGTGGCGCAGGAGGCGGCGGTGCGGACCGCCGTCGAGCAGGTCGAGCTGCGCCGCACCGCCCGGGCGGTGTTCCTCAGCCTCGCGCGGCGTACCCAGGCCCTGGTCCGTCACCAGCTCGCCCTGCTCGACGCGATGGAACGGCGGGTGCACGACGCCGAGGAGCTGGAGGACCTGTTCCGGGTCGACCACCTGGCCACCCGGATGCGGCGCAACGCCGAGAACCTGATCGTGCTGGCCGGCTCGACGCCGGGCCGCGCCTGGCGACGCCACGTACCCGTGGTGGACGTGATCCGGGGCGCGGTCGCCGAGGTGGAGGACTACACCCGGGTCGACGTGGCGCCACTGGGCCCGGTGTCGCTCGCCGGTCGCGCGGTGGGTGACGTCATCCACCTGCTGGCCGAGTTGATCGAGAACGCGCTGACCTTCTCCCCGCCGCACACCCCGGTCGAGGTGCGCGGCCAGCAGGTGGCCAACGGCTTCGCCGTCGAGATCGAGGACCGTGGCCGCGGCATGAGCACGGCGGAGCTGACCGAGGCCAACCAGCGGCTCGCGGACCGCGCGGAGCTGAACCTGGTCAACACCTCGCGGCTCGGTCTGTACGTGGTGAGTCGGCTCACCGAGCGGCACGGGATCCGGGTGCGGCTCACCGAGTCCCCGTACGGGGGCGTCACCGCGGTCGTGTTCATTCCCGGTGCGCTGGTCGAGGTCGGCGAGGACCCCGGCGGCGCGGCACCGGGGCGGACGGGCGGGCAGACCTCGCCGACGCCGGCCGGCCGGCCCGGTGTACGCGGCGACGACGGGAACCCGGTCGGGGATTTGGAGCTGCCGGTACGGGCTCGGCGGGCGTCCACCTCGGAGCGTCCCGCCGACGAGCCGGAGCTGCCGAACCGCACGAAAGCCGGCTCGGCCCGGGCGGCTCTGCACGGCCCCACCGTGCCGACCGCGCTGTCCACCGTCCGGCCGGCCCCGGCCCTTGCCGGCGCGGACGCCGCGGTGGGCGGGTCGGGGCAGCAGGCCGGCGTGGTCGGCACCGAACCTGGTCGGGTTCGCGGCGACTGGCCGGTGACCGACCTGGGGCTGCCGATGCGGATCCGGCAGGCGAGCATCGTGCCGGAACTGCGTGGCGGGCCACCGGGCGAGGCCCCGGCGCGGGGTAGCGGCGAACTGCCGCCGCGCCCGCCCGAGCAGGTGCGCC
This sequence comes from Micromonospora sp. KC213, assembly GCF_004348325.1. GTDB lineage: Bacteria > Actinomycetota > Actinomycetes > Mycobacteriales > Micromonosporaceae > Micromonospora. The sequence continues at coordinate 6,127 of NZ_SMKF01000110.1, forward strand.
AGATGATGAGTTCGTACCAGACAGGCACCCGCCGCGGCCGGACCGAGGCCGCCCGACTGCTCGGCGGGTCCGCCTCCGCCGGGGCGCGCACGGGCGATGGGCCGGGCACCGGGGACGGGGCGGAGACGTGACGCCGGCGCGCCGGCCAGACCGGATGCGACGGCACACGACAACGTGGAGCGATGGCGACACCAACCGGGGGAGATGAGGACACGAGTGGCGCAGAAAACGGGTTCGGGTACCGACCTGACGTGGCTGCTGGACGATCTGGTCGGCCGGGTGAAACAGGCCGAACACGCCGTGGCGCTCTCCTCGGACGGGCTGCTGATGGCCTCGTCACGGGGACTGAGCCGGGACGATGGCGAGCATCTGGCCGCGATGGCGGCCGGCATCCAGAGTCTGGCCCGGGGGGCGGGCAAACGGTTCGGTGGCGGACAGGTCCAGCAGACCATCATCGAGATGCAGTCGTCGTTCCTGTTCGTCACGGCGGCCGGGCGCAACGCCTGCCTGGCGGTGCTCGCCGCCGAGGACGCCGACGTCGGGCTGATCGCGTACGAGATGGCGATGCTGGTGACCCGGGTGGGCACGTACGTCGCATCACCCACCCGCGGGCTCGAGCAGTCAGCCGGCGGAGAGTAAGCAGGATGGCGGCCGAGGACGGTTCCGCCGAGGACAGGTGGGTCGACGACCACGCGGGTCCGGTGGTCCGCCCGTACGCGATGACCGGCGGACGGGCCCGCCCGGTGACCGGCACCTTCGATCTGATCTCCCTGGTGATGGCGACCCGGTCGGACGCCGGTGGCGAGTCCGGGCTGGGCCCGGAACACCTGGCCATCGTCGCGCTCTGCCAGCGGATGCAGTCCGTGGCGGAGATCGCCGCCCATCTCGACCTCCCGGTGGGCACCGTCCGGGTCCTCCTGGGCGACCTGATGGCCCGCGACCTGGTGCGGGTCCGGCCGCCCGGGGGCGGCGCCGGCGTACCCGATGAAAGCGTTTTCGAGGCGGTTATCAATGGACTACGGGCACTCTGAGCGGGCGGCCGGCGCGCCGTCCCTGCCCACCGCGGTCAAGATCCTGATCGCCGGGGGGTTCGGGGTGGGCAAGACCACACTGGTCGGCGCGGTGAGCGAAACCAAGCCGCTGCGCACCGAGGAGGTGCTCACCGAGACGGGCGTCGGGATCGACGACCTGTCCGGCGTGGAGGGGAAGACCACCACCACGGTGGCGATGGACTTCGGCCGGATCACCATCAGCGACGACCTGGTGCTCTACCTCTTCGGCACTCCGGGCCAGGACCGCTTCTGGTTCGTCTGGGACGAGTTGGCTCTCGGGGCGATCGGCGCGGTCGTGCTGGCCGACACCCGGCGGTTGGCCGACTGCTTCCCGTCCATCGACTACTTCGAGGAGCGTGGCACGCCCTTCGTGGTGGCGGTGAACTGCTTCGACGGTGCCCGGCAGTATCGGCTGGACGAGGTGCAGACGGCGCTGAACCTCGACCCGGGGGTGCCAATGGTGCTCTGCGACGCGCGGCGGCGGGAATCGGTCCGGGACGTGCTGGTCACGCTGCTGGAGCATGCGATGAAGACCTGGGAGGCCCGCCACGGTGGCATCGAGGGCTGAGCGGGCGACGCTGCCGACTCGTCGACGGACGGCACGCCGCTGTGCCGGTTCGATCCGTCGCTAGCCGTCGAAGTCGACGCCGGCGAGCGCGACCGAACGGTACGCCGCCAGGCGTTCGGCCTGCTCGACGATCGCGCGGCGTCGACTGTCGGGCAGCTTCTGCCAGGGACGGACGGCGACGGTCATCCGGCTGCCGGACTTGCGGGCTCGCCAGGTGCCGACCAGTTCGCCGTCGGCCAGGACGGCGCCGGGTCGGCCCAGCACCGGCCACAGCTCCTTGGCGTGCGCGGCGTCCGGCACCAGGGTCGCCCGGTCCCGGGCCTGCAGGAAGAGATCGAACGGTCCGAGCAGGCGGGCACCTGCCGCGTCGGACGACGTCAGTGCCCGCTCGTCGGCGGTGAGCAGCGAGCGGGTCTCGCCGTCGACCGTCACCTCGACGACGTCCTCCGGCCAGCGGGCCTTGACCTCCTTGACCGGGGCGTCGAGGTAGGTGGCGACGTCCTTGCAGGTGGCAGGGCCGAGCAGCCGGAGGTAGGCCCGGATCACATCGAACCGGTCACCGGCCGCGTCGGCCTTGGTGAAGTCGGGGATGCGCTCCAGCACCGGTGGCGACGTGCCGGGGCGCAGCTCCAGACCGGCCCGCAGGGCGGCCAACCGGAACGGCATCTCGTAAAGGTGCGTCGCCTGGCACGGCCGGCAGAACCGCAGATAAGGCTCGGGCAGCACCTGTGCCAGGCGACCGGAGACCTCACCCTTGACCGTCGGCCGGGTGACGACGGACCGCATCTGCGCGGCCACCTCGTCGAGGGCGGCCAGGACGCCGATGCCGGCGGCCCGCAAGGGCTTGGCGGCGTCGTAGACACGTTTGCCCGCGTCCGCGTCGGACCACGGCTCGATCGCGGCCGCCACCTGCCCCACGTCGGCCCGCCGGTAGAGGTGGGGCGCGCCGCGGACGGTCCACAGCAGGATCAGGTCGTCGCGGGACGACGCGGCTGCGTCGACCCCGCGCAGGGCCAACGCCCAGCCACCGCCGTCCGGGCCGGTGTCCTGCACTCCGATGTCGAGCACGGCGGTGTCCGCCAGGGTGCCCTCGGCTCGGGTGAGTTGCTGGGCCTGCACGCGGAAGCTCATCACCTGGCGGCGATCGACCATTCCGCCACCCTACGCGCGGCCCCCGACAATCGGGGCGACCGGAGCGCACCCTGCTGATCACGATCGCCGAGGGCGAGCAGCTACCGGCGGAAACGCGATGGCCCCCTCCCGCTGGTCGCGGGAGGGGGCCATGGAGACGCTACGGACGTCAGGCCGCGATCATGCGGCGCAGCACGTACTGCAGGATACCGCCGTGGCGGTAGTAGTCCGCCTCACCGGGGGTGTCGATCCGCACCACGGCGTCGAACTCCACACCGGTGTCGGTGGTGACCTTTACCGTACGCGGGGTCCGGCCGTCGTTCAGCTCGGTCACACCGGCGATGGCGAAGGTTTCGGTGCCGGTCAGGCCCAACGAGTCGGCGTTCTCGCCGGTGGGGAACTGCAACGGCAGGACGCCCATGCCGATCAGGTTGGACCGGTGGATCCGCTCGTACGACTCGGCGATGACCGCCTTGACGCCGAGGAGCATGGTGCCCTTGGCTGCCCAGTCGCGCGACGACCCGGAACCGTACTCCTTGCCGGCCAGGATGACCAGCGGGACGCCCGCCTCCTGGTAGGCCATCGAGGCGTCGTAGATGGAGGTCTGCTCGCCGGTCAGGTGGTTGACCGTGAAGCCGCCCTCCACGCCCGGGACGAGTTGGTTGCGCAGCCGGATGTTGGCGAACGTGCCCCGGATCATCACCTCGTGGTTGCCCCGGCGGGAACCGTACGAGTTGAACTCGTGACGGGCCACGCCGTGCTCGGCGAGGTACTTGCCGGCCGGCGAGTCGGCCTTGATCGAGCCGGCCGGGGAGATGTGGTCGGTGGTGACCGAGTCGCCCAGCCTGGCCAGTACCCGGGCACCGGCGATGTCCTGCACCGGCTGTGGGTCCTTCGCCATGCCCTCGAAGTACGGAGGCTTGCGGACGTAGGTGGACTCGGCGTCCCAGGAGAAGGTGTCACCGGTCGGGGTCGGCAGCGACTGCCAGCGCTCGTCGCCGGCGAACACGTCGGCGTACGCCGCGCTGAAGCCGGTCGCGCCGATCGCCGAGGCGATGACGTCCTGGATCTCGGCGCTGCTCGGCCAGATGTCGCGCAGGAAGACCGGGTTCCCGGCGGTGTCCTCGCCGATCGGCTCGTTGGCCAGGTCGATGTCCATCGTGCCGGCCAGGGCGTACGCCACGACCAGCGGCGGGGACGCCAGGTAGTTCATCTTGACGTCCGGGTTGATCCGGCCCTCGAAGTTCCGGTTGCCCGACAGCACCGACACGACGGCCAGGTCGCCGTCGTTGACCGCGGCCGAGACCTCCTCCGGCAGCGGACCGGAGTTGCCGATGCAGGTGGTGCAGCCGTAGCCGACCAGGTTGAAGCCGAGCTTCTCCAGGTACGGGGTGAGGCCGGCGCGGTCGTAGTAGTCCATGACGACCTTGGAGCCCGGGGCCAGGGTCGTCTTCACCCACGGCTTGCGGGCCAGGCCCTTGTCCACCGCGTTGCGGGCCAGCAGCGCGGCCCCGATCATGACCTGCGGGTTGGAGGTGTTGGTGCAGGAGGTGATCGCGGCGATCACCACCGCGCCGTGGTCCAGCTCGTACTCGACGCCGTCGGCGCCGGTGACGCGGACCGGGTTGCTCGCGCGTCCACCCGCGCCCACGGCGGCGGTCTGCAGGTCGCGGGGGGCGTCGGCCGGGTCGTTGACTCCGTTGGCCGGCGCGTCGCTGGCCGGGAAGGACTCGGCGCTGGCCTCGTCGGCCGGACCTTCGGTGCCGAACGGCTGCTCCAGCTGCGGCACGCCCGGCTTGCGGCCCGGGTCGCCGCCGGTCTCGTCGGCGGCCACGTAGTCGCCCAGGGCCGCGCGGAACAGCGTCTTGGCGCTGCCCAGCGGCACCCGGTCCTGCGGGCGCTTCGGGCCGGCCAGCGACGGCTCGATGGTGCCCAGGTCCAGTTCGAGGCGCTCCGAGTACTCCGGCTCGGCGTCCGGGTCGTGCCAGAGGCCCTGCTCCTTGGCGTACGCCTCGACGAGCGCGACCTGCTGCGGGTCCCGGCCGGTCAGCTCCAGGTAGCGGACGGTCTCAACGTCGATCGGGAAAATCGCGACGGTGGAGCCGTACTCCGGGGACATGTTGCCGATGGTGGCCCGGTTGGCCAGCGGCACGGCGCTCACGCCCGGGCCGTAGAACTCGACGAACTTGCCGACCACGCCGTGCTTGCGCAGCATCTCGGTGATGGTGAGCACCAGGTCGGTGGCGGTGGTGCCGGCCGGCATCTCGCCGTGCAGCTTGAAGCCGACGACCCGCGGGATGAGCATGCTGACCGGCTGGCCGAGCATCGCGGCCTCGGCCTCGATGCCGCCGACGCCCCAGCCCAGCACGCCCAGGCCGTTGACCATGGTGGTGTGCGAGTCGGTGCCGACCACGGTGTCCGGGTATGCCTGGCCACCCCGCTCCATGATCGTCCGGGCCAGGTACTCGATGTTGACCTGGTGCACGATGCCGGTGCCCGGCGGGACGACCTTGAACTCGTTGAAGGCGGTCTGGCCCCAGCGCAGGAACTGGTAGCGCTCCTTGTTGCGCTCGTACTCCAGCTCGACGTTGCGCTCGAAGGCGTCCTCACGGCCGAACAGGTCGGCGATGACGGAGTGGTCGATGACCAGCTCGGCGGGGGCCAGCGGGTTGACCTTGGTGGCGTCGCCGCCGAGGTCGCGGACCGCCTCCCGCATGGTGGCCAGGTCGACCACGCAGGGTACGCCGGTGAAGTCCTGCATGAGCACCCGCGCCGGGGTGAACTGGATCTCCACGCTCGGGTCGGCGGTGGGGTCCCAGGCGCCGAGCTGGCGGATGTGGTCGGCGGTGATGTTCGCGCCGTCCTCGGTCCGCAGCAGGTTCTCCAGCAGAATCTTCAGGCTGTAGGGCAGTCGGTCGTGCCCCTCCACCTTGTCGATCCTGAAAATCTCGTAGCTCGCGTCTCCGACGCGTAGCTGGGTCTTCGCACCGAAGGTGTCGAGGCTCGCCACGTCGTACTCCTTCACACCAGCGACCGTGAGTAGTCCTGAGCAGTCTGTCGCACCGGTCGGGGCGCCGCCGAGGTTAGGTGACACTTACCGCCGATTCACGTCGTCAACAAAACCGTACGTCCGTCTTGCTTTTGGCGCAAGCCGCGCCGCCGTCGGTTCGACGCGGCACGGACGGGCCGGCGCACAGCCCTCGCCGGCCCGTCCGCCGGGGTCAGGCGGTCCCGTCGGCCGGCGTGCTGCCCTCGCCGGCCTGCGCGTGCCGCTCGCGCAGCCGGTCCCGGATCTCCTCCGGTGTGTACGCCCGACGGCGCCGCTCGGCGCGGGCGATCACCACGCCGGACGCCGCGACCCCGGCCAGGCCGGCCAGACCGAGCACCTTCCACCACCGCATCCGTTGCCGCATCGGCCTAGGGTAGTGGTCCATGAGCGAACGGAGCACGGGCGGCGGGGCGGCATGAGCATCAGCCTGGACGAGGCCGTGGACCTGACCCGCACCGGTGACGTGTGGGTGTTCCGCGGTCGCAGCGTGCCCGACCGGGCCATCCAGCTCACCACCAACAGCCCGGTCAACCACGTCGGCATGGCCGTGGTGCTCGACGACCTGCCGCCGCTGATGTGGCACGCCGAACTGGGCCGGTCGCTGCCGGACATGTGGACCGGCGCCCACCAGCGCGGCGTACAGCTGCACGACCTGCGCGACGCGGTCTGCGTCTGGGCCAACCGGTACGGCCAGCGGGCCTGGCTGCGCCAGCTCGAACCTCCGGCCGGGCCGGAGCACGAGCAGGCGGTGCTGCGCACCATCGCCCGGCTCGACGGCACCCCGTTTCCGAGCACCGCCCAACTCGCCTGGCGGTGGGCGCGGGGACGGGTGCCCCGGCTGCGGCTGCCGCACCCCGGCCGGCCGGAGGTGTCCCGTGCGCCGGTGCCGGACCGGGCGTTGGAGACCGCGTACTGCGCCGAGGTGGTGGCGGTGACCTACGAGGCGATGGGGCTGCTGCCGCCCGGCCGACGACCGAACTGGTACGACCCGGGTCGGTTCTGGAGCGGTGACGACCTGGACCTGACCGGCGGGGCCCGGCTCGGCGAGGAGATCGAGGTGCGTATTCCGCCGCGGTGAGGTTTGCCGTGCTCGGCGGCCGGCAATCAGTAGGCCCGTGAGCGCCTCCACCTCCCTCGACACCCTGACCGACTTCTTCGACCGGTACGGCGTGGCGCTCATCGTCGGTGACCTGCCCGCCATCGCCAACTGCTACGCGCTGCCCGGGCTGGTGGTCGCCGACACCTACAGCTTCTCGTTCTCCAGCATCGCCGCCGTCGCCCTCTCCTTCGTCGGTGCCGCGCCCGACTACCAGCAGCGGGAACTCGTCGCGGCGAACGCGCTCATCGAGGACGTCGAGCCGGTTTCCGCGCTGCTGACCATGGTGGCGGTACGCTGGGAGTTCCTGGACAGCCAGGGCCGGGCGGTGACCGGCGAACGGTACCGGTACCTGCTGCGGGCCAGCGCCGACGGGCCGCTCATCTGCACGGTCGTCCGTACCGGCTGATCCGCCCGACCGGTCCGGCGGCCGCAACCCCGCTGTGCCTGGCATGATTCGTCTCGACCGACCGGCCGTACCGTATGGACAGCAGGCGGGATCACCCCTTTCCGGCAATGCCGAAGATCGGTACGCTCTCGGGCGGCACCGATGAAGGAGGGGCATGTCCGGCAGGCGTCGTGCACGATCACCACTCGGTGGTTTGCTGCAGATGGCATGGTCCCCCTGGGTGGTGGTCGTCGCCGGGGTGATGGCACTGCTGTCGTTGCAGGTTGTCGCGCTCCTCTCCGTCCCCGGCGGGGAACGGTTCCACACCCGGCCGCCGGAGCCGATGCAGACCATCCCGCTACCGGACCTACCGCCCCCGTCGGTGCCGACCCGGGTCGCGGCGACGCTGCCCCTGCAGCCGTTGCCCGGCATCACGCCCCGGCGCACCGAGCCGTCCGTCGGCGGGGGCGGCACCGGCATACAGACGCCGCCGGCCGGTGGCGGTGGGCAGCCTGGCTCGGTCCCGCCACCGGTGGCACCGGCGCCGTCCACCAAGCCGCCGGCGAATCCGTCCACCCCCGGTTACCCACCGCCGGCCCCCGCGCCGTCGGTGACCGGCCGTTACAGCAAGCTCAACGACTATGGAGGCGCCTTCATCGGCGAGGTGCTGTTGACCAACACCACGTCCGGGGCTCGGTCGTGGACGGTCCGGCTGGTGCTGCCGCAGGGCCGGCTGGTCACCGCGTGGGTGGAGGGCGCGCCGCAGGGGTCGGCCCGGATGTCCGGTGGTGTCTTCACCTACACCAGCGGGGTGAACCTGGAAGCCCACGCCACGGTGCCGTTGCGGTTCCATTTCGAACACACCGGCGGTAACAACCGCCCGAGCAGCTGCACGGTCAACGGCGTCGCCTGCTCCGGCCGCTGATCCGCCCGTTGCCGTCCCAGCCGACCCGCTCGGCCGGGTATCGCCCCCGGTCAGCGGGTCGTTCGGTCCCCGGGTCGAGGTTGCGGTCATCCGGTCGGTCGGGGTTCGCCGGGAGTCCCCGTCGGGAATCCCGTCTGTGGGATTTGAGCTGGTAGCTTGGCGCCTACCCGACGGTAACCAGGGTCGGGTCATCGGTTGCGTACTCCCCGCGCCGCCGATCGTCGTCATGCTTCCGGGACGGGACCGACCAGGGAGAACTCATGTCCGGTACACCGCACCCCCGAGCCGCGTCCCTCCGCTCGCTGCCCTGGCTCGTGGTGATCCTCGGAGTGGCCGTCATGGTTCTGCTCCTGGTGGTCGCTCTGGGTACGACCGGCGGCCGACGACCGGTAGCCGACCTCCCGCCGCCCGCACCGGCCATGTCCATGCCGACGCTGGCGGCTGCTGTGCCGTCGGTGCGGGCGAACACCGCCCCCGCGCCGGCGGTGCCGGGGCTGCTGCCCCGGTCGAACGCCCCGGCCAGCCCCTCGGCGTCGAGCCCGTCAGCCACCCCCGGTAGGACCGGTGGCGCGTCCCCCACGGCATCAACCCCGCCGGCGTCGCCGTCCCCGAGACCGTCGGTGTTCGGCCGGTTCCGGATGATGGCGGACTACGGTGACGGTTACGCCGGTGAGGTGCTTCTGGTCAACACCACGCTGCGACCCCGTTCGTGGACCGTCCGGCTGGTGCAGCCCCGGGGTCGGCTGGGGGGCATCTGGGTGGAGAGCGCGCCGCAGGGCACCACGCAGGTGCGCGACGGGGTCCTCACGTACACCAGCGGAGTGGACCTGGCCCCGCGTACCTCGGTCCAGTTGCGGTTCATCTACGAGTACACCGGTGGCGTGAAGCCGTCAGGCTGCACGGTGAACGGCTTTCCCTGCTCGGGTCTCTGATCCGGCCCCGGTCCCGGCCGGGTGCCGCCTGGCCTCGATCACTCCCTGCCTGGGCCAAGCCGCGGTCCGCATTCCGTGATCGGTGGTGTCCTGACGCCGGGATGGCCCGGTTGCCGCAGATTTTGATCATCGAATGGTCGGTGGTGGTCGGACACGGGTCGAGGTCGCTCCGAGATTGATCCGGGTCGGTCAGAGGTTGCCAACTGGCCGACGCGCGGGGCGCAACGGTGAAGGCCCACACGCGTACCGGCCCCCGGCTGGTGGCCGGGGGCCGGGTGGTTGGTCTGGTGGGTTAGTTGAAGCAGGTTTTGACGGTGCCGGCGCAGTTGGTGGGGTCGTTGTTGGTGATGGTGGTTTTGTGGTCGGTTTCGGTGGTGCCGTTGTTGTTGAGGATGCCGCCGGCGACGCGGTGGGTTTTGCTGCTGTCGGTGGCGGTGTTGTTGGTGATGGTGGTGGTGGTGAGGTTGGTGGTGGCTTTGTTGTTGAAAATGCTGCCGCCGTTGAGGGCGGTGTTGTTTTTGGTGTTGGTGTCGCGGAGGGTGAGGGTGGCGTTGGTGGTGTGGGTTGGTGGTTTGTTGTGGAAGCCGGGGTCGATGGTGGGTTGGTGGGTGTCGCCGTTGAAGATGGCGCCGCCGTAGCGGCCGGCGGTGTTGGTGGTGATGGTGCTGTGGGTGATGGTGGTGGTGGCGTCTGTTTGGTTGTCGGGGCGGCCGGTGGTGGTGTGTGTGGTGCCGGTGTTGAGGATGGCGCCGCCGTCGAGGCTGGCGTGGTTTTTGGTGATGGTGGTGTGGTCGAGGTGCAGGTCGGTGTCGGCCGCGTAGACCCCACCACCGCTGTGGCAGGCCTTGTTCTCCTTGATGTGCACCCGGGAGACCTTGACGAAACCGCCGGCGGTGAAGACGCCGCCGCCGTTGTGGTCGGCGGTGTTGGCCTCGATGGTGCTCTGCTGGATTTCGACCGTGCCGGCCTTCGCCTGCGTCTGCGCCTGGGCACCGGTCTTGGCCTTACCCTGGCCGTTGGCGACGGCTCCGCCGTTGCCAACGGCGGTGTTGTGACCGAGGCGGGTGTCGGTGATCTGCAGGACGCCGGCGGTGAAGATGGCGCCGCCGTCGTGCCGGGCGTGGTTGTTGTTCAGCTTGCTGTCGTGGATGTCGACCCGGCCGTAGTTGGCGATCGCCCCGCCGTTGCCCTCGGCGTTGTTACCGACCAGAGTGGTCTTGACCAGGCGGGCGGCACCACCCCGCTCCACCAGCAGCGCGCCCCCGTCGGAGGTGGCGTCGAGCTGTCGGCTGGGGCCCTGTTGGGCGCCCGCGGCCTGGGGGGCGTTGCCTGCCTCTGGTGCACTCGCCACCTTCGGGGCGGCTCCGGCATTCGGAACGCTCGCGGCCTGCGGGGCGGCCACCTGCGCGGTGCCCGGGGCCTTGGCGGTGCCCGGGGCCACGGCCTGATCAGCGGCTAGCTGCGGGCCGGGAGCCTGGGGAGGCTGCCCCACCGTGGGCTGTCCCGTCGTGGGCCGGGCGGCATTCGGGGCCTGCGGCCCGGCGGGGGTCTGCGAGCCGCGCGACCCGCCGTACTTGAAGGAGGCGGCGTTGCCGCCCTTGAGGGTGACGTCCCGCAGCGTCAGATCGCCGCCGTCGGCGACCCTGAACAGCCGGAAGTTGGCCTCGGCGTCCCGCGTGATCGTGGAGTCCTGCCCCTCGATGGTGATCTCCTGCTGGATCGTCGGCAGGGCCGAACCGGTCTCCCGGTTGTAGGCGCCCAACTCGTAGGTGCAGTGCGGGGCCAGCCGCAACGTGCCGCCGTGGTTCCGGTTGGCCAGGTCGATCGCCTCGATCAGCTTCTCCTCGTCGCAGGGCACCTCGCGGACCTTCCCGTGGTCCCGGTCCCGAGCACGTGTGTCCCGCTCGTCCCGGTGGCGATCGCCCTGGTCGTCCTTGAGCTGCTGCGCCGTCGACCACTTGACGTCGGCCAGCCGGTGCGGCCCGATCACCCCGGTCGTCGCGTACGCCACCCCGGCCAGACTGACCGCTCCGGTCAGGCCGGCGACCCCGGTGGCGAGCCAGCGCCGGCGACGGCGGGTCGCGGACGTCGAGTCACGAGCGTCCTCATCGTTGTTGCGCAGGTAGTTGGACATCGGAGCACTCTGCCCTCTCTGTACCAGACAAGGCTGCTTCGCCGCGGCGAGGCGGCCTTGGCCACAAATCGGTTGTAGCTGCTGAACAACAACGTATGGGAGCTTTATTCATCTCGCGGCTATACACGAAAAAAGCCCGCATTGTGGATGTTGGCGTACGGGCGGGACAGCGGTGTAGCGGTGTGCTGTCCCGGACATCGCCAGCATGGGAAGGCGCAAAGGCGGCCGGGAAGGCAGTGCCCGCAAAGTCGTTAGCTGATGCCGAGTAGGCACGTCGTGCGGCGGTCCCGGTGCAGGGCATGGATAGACTTCGTTGTCACGGGCGACCGGCGAAGCGTCCGGTGGTGAGGAGGACCCGATGACACCTCGACCGTGTACGGACGGCACGTTGCGGCATCTGTCCGTGGACCTCGACGACGCGGCCGGCGGGGACGGCGGGAATACGGGTCTCACGCTGTGTTCGACTCCGGAGCGTCCGGTCTGGGGCAGTGATCAGTGGGCGATCAACACTGCGTACGACATGCATCTCACTGACACCTGCGTCGACATCGCCGCGTTGCCGCCGTGTGTGGAGTGCCTGCGGTTGGCGGAGTTGCTGGCCGACCCCGACACGGCGCCGCCGCTGCATCGGAGAACTCCCCGGCCGGACTTCGCCCGCGGGTTCACCGGCGATGAGATTCGGGCCATCCTGCGCACCGACATCGCCACCGGCGCCTCGCTCGGCCGGCGGGCCGCCGTGCATCTGCTGACCTTCACCACGGTTCCGGACCAGCCGGGCTTCGGTGACCTCGTGGGGATCCTGGACCTGGTGTGGGACATGGGTGACACCGTGCGGATGGGGCAGGTCAGCGATTGGGCGGCGGTGGTCGGCTTCGCCGCGGCCGCCGACGTGCCGGACCGTGACCGACGGATGATCGCCGTGGCCGCGAGCCTGGCCGGTGGGCCGCCGGTCGGCCTCGAAGCCGCCGTCAGTTTCGTCGATGATCCGGCGGCGGCCCGGCGGGTGATCGAGGCGATCGCGATCGCCACGGGTCACGGCGACCGGTGGGAGCTCACCGAGAGGTCGGCGCCGAGCGCCCACACCTGACCGCGCGCCGGAGATGCCCTGCGCAGCGTTCCTGAGTCCGGTCGGCGGCTGCCCGGCCAGCACAACTCCCTGCGCCGGTTTCCGAGCGGTCCGCTCGGTGGTCCCGCCGACGATTCGGGCCGCTGGCCGACTCCATTCGCGGTGACCGATGGTGTCCCGGCGAGAGAATCATCCGCCCTGCCGTAGGCGGGCTGGCTGGCAGTGGCCCGGCCCCCGGCCCCCGGCTGGTGGCCGGGGGCCGGGTGGTTGGTCTGGTGGGTTAGTTGAAGCAGGTTTTGACGGTGCCGGCGCAGTTGGTGGGGTCGTTGTTGGTGATGGTGGTTTTGTGGTCGGTTTCGGTGGTGCCGTTGTTGTTGAGGATGCCGCCGGCGACGCGGTGGGTTTTGCTGCTGTCGGTGGCGGTGTTGTTGGTGATGGTGGTGGTGGTGAGGTTGGTGGTGGCTTTGTTGTTGAAAATGCTGCCGCCGTTGAGGGCGGTGTTGTTTTTGGTGTTGGTGTCGCGGAGGGTGAGGGTGGCGTTGGTGGTGTGGGTTGGTGGTTTGTTGTGGAAGCCGGGGTCGATGGTGGGTTGGTGGGTGTCGCCGTTGAAGATGGCGCCGCCGTAGCGGCCGGCGGTGTTGGTGGTGATGGTGCTGTGGGTGATGGTGGTGGTGGCGTCTGTTTGGTTGTCGGGGCGGCCGGTGGTGGTGTGTGTGGTGCCGGTGTTGAGGATGGCGCCGCCGTCGAGGCTGGCGTGGTTTTTGGTGATGGTGGTGTGGTCGAGGTGCAGGTCGGTGTCGGCCGCGTAGACCCCACCACCACTGTGGCAGGCCTTGTTCTCCTTGATGTGCACCCGGGAGACCTTGACGAAACCGCCGGCGGTGAAGACGCCGCCGCCGTTGTGGTCGGCGGTGTTGGCCTCGATGGTGCTCTGCTGGATTTCGACCGTGCCGGCCTTCGCCTGCGTCTGCGCCTGGGCACCGGTCTTGGCCTTACCCTGGCCGTTGGCGACGGCTCCGCCGTTGCCAACGGCGGTGTTGTGACCGAGGCGGGTGTCGGTGATCTGCAGGACGCCGGCGGTGAAGATGGCGCCGCCGTCGTGCCGGGCGTGGTTGTTGTTCAGCTTGCTGTCGTGGATGTCGACCCGGCCGTAGTTGGCGATCGCCCCGCCGTTGCCCTCGGCGTTGTTACCGACCAGAGTGGTCTTGACCAGGCGGGCGGCACCACC